>DCFR01000059.1 GCA_002319815.1 Megamonas sp. UBA1799 | reverse complement strand
AAAAATCAATGTGCCAATACACTAGGCATGGCAGTATTTCTTTCCATTTAATCAATGTTGCACTCAATGATGCTTTGGGGATGCAATGTTTATCGCGGGACCACAGAGTCTGGAGAAACGTAACAAGGAACTTCAGTCACTGGAACAGCTTCATGAAAACAATTGAGTTTGTATAGTATAAAAGCCTCCACAGCCGTAATAGCTGCGGGGGCTTCGTTGGTTTCATAGCGGAAGAAATCTATTCGTAATGACCTTTGCAAGCGGCGATGTAAATGATCTTGTCATCGACGCGATAGATGAGCCGGTCTTTTTCGGTAATGCGCCGACTCCAATATCCGGAGAAGTTTTCCCGCAGCGGCTCGGGGGGGGGCCGGTTTTCCAAGACACTCATTGCCATTGTGTTCAATGCCTTTGAGCAGGGTATTATTGGCGGGCCTTGCTCAGAAACCAATCATACAGCTCTCGATTTTTATATATACCGGCGATGTAATGGCCTTGCCCATGTAAGATTGTGAATCGCGGTGTACCTCCTTGTTTACGAAATGCGTCAATTAGGGCTGTATCATTTTCTAACGGAACGACAGTATCTTTATCACCATGAAAAGCCCATATCGGAAGAGAAAGTAGCTTGTTGTCCCAGTTGTCTGGAATTGTTTGCGTGGCAGCTGCAATGGGAGCAAATGCTGCAAAATACTCTGGATGTTTGCGAGCCAGTATCCAAGCACCTCTGCCACCAAGGCTTATACCAGTTAAATATACTCTGTTTTTGTCTATACGATATTTTTTTAAAACATCAGTGAGTAAAGCCGTTATAATATCTGACATATTTATCCAATCAGCATTTTCCGGGCATTGCGGAGCAAGAACAACAAAAGGAAAGTCACTGCGCTGTTCGGAAACCCATGTTGGCCCATATTCTTTTACTAAATCCAAGTTATTTCCACGTAGCGAGCTTCCGTGCAAGAAGAGGATAAGAGGCCATTGGTTAGAATCTTGGGTATATGCCGCTGGAACGATCAGCATATATTGAATTTTTTGATCTTGATAAGCAAATGTGGCTTTCGTTTCTATAAAAGTATCTGATACTGGAAGGGTTTCATGAGTTGTGATGGAGTCGAGTGATTTTATAGGTTTAGTGTATGCGCTTTTTAGGAGTAAATAGCCACATGTTATAAGTACAAAACTGGTAAGAATGAACAGATATTTTTTCACAATATAAACCTTCTTTTTAATAATATCTTATAGTATGTATCGTCATATTTTATCATTGAGCAGTAGGGTTTTCAATTATGATTTTATCAGTTTTGTCTAAGAAAAAGAGCAGCTACTCACTGCTTTTTTTGCACTGTTGTCTTCTCGTTTTAGAAGACATGAAATAGGCCAAAAAAATGAATAAATATTAAGGTTTAGAATAATAAATTTCTGGTGTTTATTTGCAGTCTAAAAAAATTATAGATAAATTCAGGCATTGGCAGGATTTATCTATATTATCTAGAATCAATATAAAAAATATGCGATAGGGGAATAGTATATGAAAAATATGAAAATATATTTAGACCGCAAAATGATCTTGTTTTTTTCGTTGCTTATTTTTTTGTGCACGACACCTGTGTTTGCTTCTGAACTTGAAACGGAACTGGTCAAAATTCCTGTTAAGGTTGGGAATAATGAATATTTTCTCGATGCCAAAATTTACAAGCCGGAAGGCAATGGGCCTTTCCCGCTTATCATTTTGACACATGGCACTCCTCGTTTAGCTAAAGAACGCGCACAAACCGATGCGGATACGTATTTTAAAAGGCAAAGCGAATACTTTGCCAATCTGGGTTATGTTGTTACTTTTGTGGTTCGACGGGGCTTTGGTTCTTCACAGGCACCTTATGCGGAAACTCCTTCTTTTTCTGATGGAACGAAAAATTATTATCAAGCCGGTTTAGAAGCGGCACATGACTTGCAGGCAGCTATCAGCTATATGAAAGAAAAGCCTTATATTAATAAAAACCAGATTATCTTGATGGGGCAATCTACCGGCGGTCATTCTGTTATTGCGACCGGGTCGCTTAATATTGGCGGGGTTATTGGTATTGTAAATTTTGCTGGCGGTCGTGGTTCTTATGCTCCCGATTTGGTGCGGGATGAAAAGAACTTGGTCGCTTCGATGGGTAAATATGGTAAAACTTCCCGGGTGCCCACTTTGTGGTTCTATGCGGCGAATGATCATTATTTTTCTCCTTCTGTGGCGCAGGCTATGTTTGCTGCTTACACGGCAAATGGCGGCCAAGCGGAATTTATTGCTTTACCCGCTTATGGAGAAGATGGTCACCGTTCTTTTGTTGGTAATCGGGTGGTATGGGAACCTTATGTACTGCAATTCTTGGAAAAATTAAAAGGTAACATCGATAACTAACTTAAAGGAAAGAACATTTTTTTATCGTTTTTAGCAAGGCCAGATGAAACCCTCATCCGGCCTTTTTTTTGCTGCAGTTCTGTGCTGAGCCAAGAGTGAGTAAGGATTTTTACTCGCGTATACGCAAAAAAATCCGCATCGATAAAATCTCGATGCGGAGAGAGGGAGAATTCTTTATTCGTATGAGTCCGAGCCTGGCTTGTTATGAATCCATCGGCAAAACTTTTTTATTTGTGTTTTGACTCATGGATGGATTGTCGAAGTGTGGTGAAAGCATCACCAATCATCTGAATGTTTTCCTGATTGACTTTGGCTAAATCCTCTGCAGTTGGGTGATCCGTCGTTTGGCAGGCAAGTAAAAAACTTTTGGTTTCCAACATTTTGCAAATGATTTCTGTTGCTGCATCCTTACTATCCATAAATATAACCCCCTTCTGCTCGGACTTTTATAAACAAGTTTCGACGTAGTTTTCAATTTTCCTGTAAGAAAAATGAATGTTTTTATAAATAATTTTTCAAATTGCTTCTTGGGTAGTTTTTCATTGAAACGTGCCGAAGTCCGTGATAAAATATATAGGTTCGTAAGGATAATAAAGGAAAGTCAGGAGGGCAAATACTTTTGCCAGCAATTACGTATGAGTTAATAAAAAAAGATGCAGTAACCGGGGCCAGAGCAGGCGTTATTCATACGCCGCATGGTAGTTTTCCTACGCCGATTTTTATGCCGGTAGGAACCCAAGCTTCGGTCAAGGCGGTTTCTCCGGATGAGTTAAAGGATCTTGGCGCGGGAATTATTCTGAGCAATACCTATCATTTGTTTTTGCGGCCGGGGATGGATTTGATCCGCGAAGCCGGTGGTCTGCATAAATTTATGAATTGGGATCGGGCGATTCTCACTGACAGCGGTGGGTTTCAGGTGTTTAGTCTGGGCGCGTTAAGAAAGATTACGGAGGAGGGCGTAACGTTTCGTTCACATATTGACGGGTCGAAACAGTTTTTGTCGCCAGAGGTTTCAATGGCAGTTCAGACCGCGTTGGGGTCGGATATTGTCATGGCTTTTGATGAGTGCGTTCCCTATCCGGCCGATTATGAATATGCCAGAAATTCAACAGCGCGCACGGCGCGCTGGGCTGCCCGGTGTAAAGAAGCCATCACACGCGAAGATCAGGGGCTGTTCGGCATTGTACA
Organism: Megamonas sp. UBA1799; assembly: GCA_002319815.1. GTDB lineage: Bacteria > Bacillota > Negativicutes > Selenomonadales > Selenomonadaceae > UBA1799. The sequence continues at coordinate 39,844 of DCFR01000059.1, read as the reverse complement.
AGGCGGGATGTATAAGGACCTGCGGACCGAGAGCGCGCAAGAACTGGTGGCGATGGATTTTCCCGGGTATGCAGTCGGCGGTCTGAGTGTAGGCGAGCCTAAGGAATTGATGTATGATATTTTGGAGCATACAACCTGTCTGCTGCCGGAAAATAAGCCGCGTTATCTTATGGGCGTAGGGACGCCGGACTGTTTTGTAGAGGGCGTCGCCCGCGGCATTGATATGTTTGACTGCGTCTATCCGACCCGGGTAGCGCGCAATGGGATGGCAATGACCTGGACCGGGCGGCTGATTATGAAAAATACGGAGTATACGCATGATTTCCGGGCATTGGAAGATGGCTGCGGCTGCTATGCCTGCCGCAACGGATATACGCGCGCTTATATCCGCCATCTGGTGCGCGCCGGAGAAATTTTCGGCTTGCGCTTGCTTTCATTGCATAATTTGTTTTTTCTGGAGGAATTTATGCGCCGTTTGCGGCAATCCATTCTGGACGAACGATTTGGTGCATTTTGTCATGAATTTTTGACAAATTATCAATTGCATGGGAAAAAATAAAAGGAAATATGGGTATCATGTCGAATGTAAATAAGTTGTATGATGATATATAAATTCAAGTATTAAGGGGAGGAACTTTTATGAGTCCGGAATTATTGGGGTTAATCAGTACGTATGGGCCGATCGTTGTCATGATTTTGATTTTCTATTTTTTGCTGTATCGTCCGCAGAAGTCTGAGCAGAAACGGCGCAAACAGATGTTGGATAATCTGCACAAAGGCAATAAAGTTATTACGGTAGGCGGTATTTACGGCGAGATTCTGGAAATCAAGGATAATGTGCTGGATTTGAAAATTGCCGATAAGGTTGTTATCAAGGTTTCCCGGGCCGCAATTAATACAAATGCTTCTCAAGGCTTGAGTATAAAGAATCCGGAGCTGGAAGAAGAGTCGTCAGACGAGGAGAAAAAGTAAGGTGTCTGGCATGGCTTTGTTACCGTTAAAAAAAGAACTGCGCCGCCGCATGCTGACAGCACGGCGGCAGCTTTCTGCCTCCGAACGGGATCAATACAGCGAGCAGATTGTTCAGCGGCTGACGGTTAGGATAGAATATCAAGAGGCTGCCTGTGTTTTTTGTTATGCCGCAATGACTGATGAGGTCCAGACTCAGGCTTTCCTGGAGCAGATGCTGACGGAGGGCAAGACGGTCTGTTTGCCGCTGATTACGGGCAAGGGGGTTATGGAAGCCGTTGGGCTTCCTTCCATGGATGCGTTGATGACCGGAGAATATGGCATATTGACGGTGCGCCCGGAGCAAAGACATTTAGTTGATCCGGCGCGCATTGACTGCGTATTGGTACCGGGTGCAGCGTTTGCCCGCGATGGGGCTCGGCTGGGAATGGGCGGCGGTTATTATGACCGCTTTTTGCCTCGGGCAGTCCACGCGAAGCGGCTGGCGCTGACGTTTAGCTGTCAGTTGACAGAGAATATTCCCATGCAGGAGCGGGATTGCCGGGTGGATGCGATTCTGACGGAGAATGAATGGATTGACTGTAAGCGGTGATGTATGATGGAAATTAAAATTGGGATAGCCCGGACAACAAAATATGCCATGGATTATTGCGGGGATAGCTGTGATATTGCCGAGCGACCGCATGGCGGAATTTCTGCCGTCATTGCCGATGGTCAGGGCAATGGGCTGGCCGCGCATCATACGAGCAGCTGGGTGGTTAATAAGGCCGTATCGCTTATTACGGATGGAGCCAGAGATGGCGCTGTGGCCAGGGCCGTGCATGATTATCTTTATGCGATGAAAGACAAAAAAGTTTCTTGTACGCTTACGGTGCTGAGCGCTGATCTGGAAAGCGAGACGCTGGTGGTCAGCCGGAATTCGAACTGTCCGGTCATTGTTAAAACTGCGGAGTATGAGTCGGTTTATGATGATTCGGTTGAACCTATCGGGGTTCACCGTCATATGAAACCAGTGATGTATGAACTGCCGTTTGAACCGGGAATGGTTGTCGTTTCCTATACCGATGGGATTCAGGCAGCGGGACGAAAACGCGGCGGGCCGCAGACTGATTTTCAAAAAATCATGGATATTATCCGGGATAATACGGCGAATGATGTGGATTTCATAGCCAAAAGCATTATTGAATACGCGTTGGAAATGGATAAAAATCAAGCGGGCGACGACATGACCGTTGTTGTCATGGGACTGGCGCCAACGCAGACCGAAGGGCCTAAAGTAGAGCGTATTTCGGTAGGATATCCATTTCAGGGGAACAGCTTATGAAAATTGCGATTGTCGGAGTTTGCGCGTCGGGAAAAACGACGCTGGTGAGCGGTTTGCGAGCCGCCGGTTTTAATGCTTATAACGTGGCACAGGAACATTCCGGAATTCATCGGTTTTGGGATAAACATCATCCCGATCTTCTGGTCATGATTGATGCGACGCTGCCGGCGATCAAAAAACGCCGTCTGGTCTATTGGGATGAAGAACGGTTGACCGTGCAGCATGCGCGCTTGGCGGATGCACGGGAGCATGCCAATCTTTATCTGCAGACGGATACGCTGGATGCGGCGCAGGTGCTGGCGCGCGTTATTGGCTTTATTAAGCAATGGGAAGGGAAGCCGCAGGACGGACTTGCCTCTGATGATAGAGAACAGCCAAAGGAGTGCTGAGGCAGGAGTGCTTTGCAAGCAAATTTTTTAGAGGGGATTGAAGCAGTTGAGAAAAAATAGTTTTATTAAACTATTGGTTACGGTGCTTGCCATTATTGGCCTTTTTATCGCGTTTGTTTCGCCGCTGGCTTATTCGATCCGGCAGGGACTGGACCTGCAGGGCGGTACGCATGTGGTTTTGGAGGCTGAAGATACACCGGAAGCAACCGTCAATGAAGATGCGATGCAGCGTGTGGTCAAGATCATGGAAAAACGTGTCAATGAACTGGGACTGACGGAGCCGATTATTCAGCGGCAGGGCAGCCGCCGGATCATTGTCGAGCTGCCGGGTATCAAGGACCCGGATAAGGCAATTCAGGTGATCGGCAAGACGGCTATGCTGGAATTTAAAGATGAGGCCGGCAATACAGTGCTGACGGGTACGGATCTGAAAGATGCCAAGGAACAGACTGATCAGCAAAATCAGAATTTGGTCGCGCTGGAATTCAGCGACGAAGGCGGGCGCAAGTTTGCGGATCTGACGACGAAGAATGTTGGTAAACGCATTGCTATCTTATTGGATGGCGAAGTTTTGACAGCGCCGAATGTCAAGGAGCCGATTACTGGCGGCAAGGCAGTTATTACCGGATCGCGTACGCTGGAAGAAGCGCATAATCTGGCGATTCTCTTGCGCAGCGGTTCCTTGCCGGTCAAGGTGAATATCATTGAGACCCGCACGGTTGGACCGACACTGGGCCAGGATTCCAAGGATAAGAGCGAGTTTGCTTTTATGATCGGTATTGGCGCGGTTGTTCTCTTTATGCTTCTTTTCTATCGTTTGTCGGGTTTTATTGCCGATATCAGCCTGATGGCATATGTGCTCATGCTGCTGTTCCTGCTCAAGGTTTTGGATGCAACGCTCACCTTGCCGGGGGTGGCCGGCATTATCCTGTCCATTGGTATGGCGGTCGATGCTAATGTGCTCATATTTGAGCATTTCAAAGAAGAGTACCGGAACGGCAAGTCACTGCGGCTTTCTATGGATGCCGGTTTTAAACGCGCCTTTACGACGATTTTCGATTCGAATATTACGACGATTATCGCTGCGGTGGTGCTGTTCTTCTTCGGCACTGGGTCCATCCGGGGTTTTGCGGTTACGCTCGGTTTGGGCGTTGTGCTGAGTATGTTTACGGCCATTACGCTGACGCAGTTCATGCTGAAGCTTTTGATCGGCGCTAATGTTTTAAAGAATCCGTTTGCTTATGGAGCCAAAGCAAATGTGCAGGAAGGGACGGTGACGAAACATGCCTAAATTCGATATTATTGGCCATAGAAAAATTTGGTATACTTTGTCATTGCTGATTATTATTCCCGGCATTGTGTGCATGTTTATCAAGGGATTTAACTTTGGAATTGATTTTACCGGCGGAACTATCATTGATTTGAAATTTTCTCAGCCGGTGGAAATAACGCAGGTGCGTGAAGTTCTGCATGCTTATAATCTTGGCAACAACAGTACAATCCAGCTTTCCGGGGCGGCAACGGATGTGACGTCGTCACAGGATGTTATGATCCGCACTATTGATCTTGAGGAATCAGAGCGCAAAGCGGTTATGGCGTCCTTAAAGGAAAAGTTGGGGGATTATACGGTCCTGCGCGAGGAAAAAGTGGGTGCGACGATGGGCTCCGAGTTGCTCCTGAATGCTTTATGGGCGACTTTGTTATCCTGGGTGCTGATTGTTCTTTATGTTTCTTATCGTTTTGAGTTCCGCTTCGGCGTAGCGGCGGTGCTGGCATTGGTACATGATATTCTCATTGTGCTGAGTGTTTTTTCTCTGCTGCAGAAACAGCTGGATTCTTCTTTCGTCGCGGCTTTGTTGACGATTGTCGGCTATTCAATCAATGATACAATTGTTATCTTTGACCGTATCCGTGAAAATTTGAAACTTCATTTCCGCCGCGGCGGCGATATTAACGAGCTGGTCAACCATAGTATTTATCAGACGCTGACTCGTTCCATCTATACGGTGTGCACGGTTCTCTTTACGACGTTTGCCTTGTATTATTTCGGCGGCGAAACGACAAAAGATTTCTCTTTTGCCTTGCTGGTCGGTTTTACTTGCGGCTGTTATTCTTCGATCTTTATCGCCAGTCCGCTCTGGGTTACTTTTCGGGAGTGGGCCGAGAAGAAGCGGGATCGCCAGCGGCTGGCGGCGGCTAAATAAACGCGAAAAGAGCGTTTTGGCAGCACAGACATCCAATCTTGTCTGTGCTGTTTGTGTTTTTTATGGATGAACCGGTGGAAGATGGTGTGAATTTGGAAAAGAAATGGAAAGTTGCCGAAAACGATGAAGCGCTGCGAGCGGATTTGGCGCAAGCGCTGGCTATATCGCCGCTGGCGGCAGGGCTGCTGCTGCACCGTGGTATAGACGATGCCGCCGAGGCGCGCCGGTTTTTATATCCGGAAACGGAACAACAGTTTTATGAACCGTTTCTTATGCAGGATATGGAACTAGCTGTCGCCCGGGTTGTGACGGCGCTGGACCGCAAGGAGCGCATCATTGTCTATGGGGATTATGATGTGGACGGGATTACGGCAACGGCGGTGCTGGTGCGCTGCCTGCGTCGTCTGGGGGCGGATGCCGGTTATTATATACCGAACCGGCTGACCGAGGGCTACGGTATTAAGACAGAGGCCCTGCAGCAGATTGCGGACGAGGGGGCTTCTTTGCTGATTTCCGTGGACTGCGGGATATCGGCGGTAGATGAATTGGCGGCAATCGAGCAGACGCTGGATGTTATTATTACAGACCATCATTTGCCCGGTCCGGTGCTGCCACATGCTGTCGCGATTGTCAATCCGCATCGGGATGATTGCCGCTATCCTTATGCGGAACTGGCCGGCGTCGGCGTGGCGTTTAAATTGTGTCAGGCCGTCTGGCAGCGGCTGAAACAGGAAGAATACACGGCGGATTTAGAACTGGTGGCTTTGGGCACAATCGCTGATATTGTACCTTTGCTGGACGAGAACCGCAAATTGGTTAAAATCGGGTTGGAAAGAATGCAGCACACGGCGATTGTTGGTCTGCAGGCATTATTGGAGGCTGCCGGGCTAACAGGAAAGACCGTTACTGCCGGACAAGTCGGCTTTGTGCTGGCGCCGCGTCTCAATGCCGCGGGCCGGGTGGCTGCAGCAACGCAGGGAGCCGAGCTGTTTTTGATGGACGATCCGGTAAAAGCGATCGCGGTCGCTGCGGAACTGAATGATGAAAACAGTCGGCGGCAGGAGCTTGAGCGGGCTATTTTGGCGCAGGCGGAAAAGCAGCTGGAGCGGGTGGACACCGCAGCGGCCAGGGTGCTGGTGCTGGCGGGTGAAGACTGGCATCCCGGGGTAATCGGCATTGTGGCCTCGCGGCTGGTCGATAAATATTACCGCCCAACGGTAGTGATCGGCATCAAAGATGGTGTTGGTAAGGGCTCTTGCCGCAGTATAAAAGGGTTTCATATGTATGAGGCGCTGTCGGCCTGCAGCGATATTCTGCTGGGGTTTGGCGGGCATGCGATGGCTGCCGGCTTGTCTGTCGCTGCAGATCAGATTGATGCGCTGCGGGATGCTTTGACGGCTTTTGCGGAAACGCATTTATCAGCGCAGAATTATATCCCTGTATTGGAAATTGAGGCGGAGCTTTCGCCGGCAGAGGTTGACAGCAGCTTTATGGAGGAATTGGCCCGGCTGGAACCATATGGCATGGGCAATCCGCAGCCGCTTTTTTGCTGCTTGGGAGTACAGGGGCGCAATGCCGGCGCAATGGGCAGGGACAAACAACATTTAAAATTTGAAGTTGTTGCCGGTCGGCGTTCCATCCGGGCGTTTTCCTGGAATCGCAGCGAGTATGCCCCGTTTATCAGTCAGGGCGCAATGGATATGGTTTATGTGCCGGTGGTCAATGAATGGAATGGCAATCGCAGTATTGAGTGCAAGGTGCTTGAACTGCGCGGTTCCGCGCAGGAACAGGTATTTCCTAACCGCAGTATTCTGGGCGGCATTTACCGGATGCTGCGGCAGTGGCAGACCAGCCGGGGGTCAATTCCGCTGGATGAAAGCCTGCTGGCGCTGCCGTGCGGAATTTCTGCCTACACGCTGCAGCAGGGATTGCATGTATTTGGCGAGCTTGGGCTGCTGCAAAGGACGGAGGACCATTATCAGCTGCTGCCGCCGCCCGGAGAGAAACTTGACTTGATGGATTCCACATTGTACCGGCAGGCCATGAGCGGCAGGGATAGAAATTCCTGAATAAAGCATAGCGTATCAGAAAAATAATGTTATAATGAGATAGAATGGAGATTCTGCCGATGTATACGGCAGTGAGGTGATATATTGATGAATGATGAGGATAGCGTAAAAGTAACCATGGATGATATTCTTGCGGCTGTCCGGAAGTCACAACCGGAGGCAAATACGGCGCTGATTCAGCGTGCCTATGAATTGGCTCATGCGGCTCACGAGGGGCAAAAACGGGCTTCGGGAGAAGATTATATCATCCATCCGCTGAATGTAGCGAAAATCCTTACGGATCTGCATCTGGATGAAGCGACCATCAGCGCGGCCTTACTTCATGATGTAGTCGAGGATACGACTTATACCATTGAAGAAATGCAGGAGCATTTTGGCGATGAAGTAGCGATGCTGATTGACGGAGTCACAAAGCTGGGGCGGATTACCTATAAATCGAAGGAAGAACAGCAGCTGGAGAACTATCGTAAGCTTTTTTTAGCGATGGCTAAGGATATCCGGGTCATTTTGATAAAGCTGGCGGATCGTCTGCATAATATGCGGACCTTGAAATACATGCGCGAAGATAAGCAGAAACGCATTGCCAAGGAAACCATCGAGATTTATGCTCCACTGGCGAACCGACTGGGTATTTCCAGTATCAAGTGGGAGCTGGAGGATTTATGTCTGCGGTATCTGGAACCGGAAACTTACTATGATTTGGTGGAAAGCGTCAAGCAAAAACGCCGGGAACGGCAGGAGTTCATTGATAACGCGATTCAGCAGCTGCAGACAAAGCTGACGGAAGCCGACATGAAGGTGGAAATCCGCGGGCGTGCGAAGCATTTTTACAGTATTTATAAGAAAATGAAACGTGATAATAAGGATATCAGCGAGATTTATGATCTTTCAGCCGTGCGGGTGCTGGTGGATACGGTACGTGACTGTTATGGCGTGCTGGGCATTATTCATGCGATGTGGAAGCCTATGCCGGGGCGGTTCAAAGATTATATTGCCATGCCGAAATCAAATGGCTATCAATCGCTGCACACGACGGTGATGACGCGCGGTTATCCGCTGGAAATACAGATTCGTACGTTTGCCATGCATCGCGTATCAGAATATGGTGTCGCCGCACATTGGAAATATAAGGAAAGCGGCAAGAGTGTCGGAGCCGGTGACGCATATGATCAGAAACTTTCCTGGCTGCGGCAGCTGGTCAATTTGCAGCAGGAACTCAGCGACCCGAGGGAATATGTTGAAGCCCTCAAGGTCGATGTTTTTTCTGATGAAGTTTTTGTTTTTACGCCGCAGGGCGATGTGATTGATTTGCCGAAAGGCTCAATTCCTTTGGACTTTGCGTATAGGATTCATACGGAAATCGGTCATCATTGTGTGGGCGCCAAGGTCAACGGCAAGCTGGTGCCGCTGGAGTACAAGCTGAAAAACGGCGATATCGTCTCTATCATCACCAACAAGGCCAATGGCGGTCCGAGCCGTGACTGGCTGAACATCGTAGCTTCTTCGGAAACGCGGAACAAAATCCGTTCCTGGTTCAAGAAGGCCCGGCGTGAGGAAAATATTGAACGGGGTATGGAACTGCTCGAGAAGGACTCCAAGCATCTTGGTTATGAACCCCGGGAGCTGCTAAAAGAAGGTCGTCTGAAGCTGATTGCTCAGAAGCTCAATATTCAGACGGAAGAAGATCTGCTGGCAGCGCTCGGCTATGGCGGCATTACGGTGAAGGGGATTTTGACCAAGCTGATTGAGCTGCACAAGAAAGATTTGCAGCGTACGACGCCTCCTGATATTTCTAAAATGTTGGAGGAATTAAAACCACAAAAAGGGACAATGAAGAAATCCAGTCATGGAATTCTGGTCGAGGGCGAGGGCGGCTTGCTGGTCCGTCTGGCGCGCTGCTGTAACCCTATACCGGGCGATCCGATTATCGGCTATATTACGCGCGGGCGCGGAGTTTCAGTACATCGTGCGGACTGCCCAAATGTGCTGAGCGATATGAGCGATCTTACCCGGGTGATTGAAGTGAATTGGGATATTGGTCTGGATAAGGTATACACCGTTCAGATCGAAATCACCTGCAATGACCGGAGCGGCGTTCTGACGAGTTTGTTAGCGGTGCCATCAGAAATGAAGATTAACATTACTTCGATTAATGCGAAACCAAACCGCAGCAATAAAACATCTACCGTGATGATGGGACTGGATGTGCGCAATTCACAGCAAGTTTCCCAGATCATGACCAAAATGCGCCGGATGAAGGATGTATACAGTGTTTCGCGTTCGATGATGTCCAGCACAAAGGAGGATATAATTGATGATAATTAAAAGTTTTGTAGTCGGGCCTATCGGGGTAAATTGTTATGTAGTTTCCGATGCCGACAGCGGACAGGGGATTATCATTGATCCCGGCGGCAATGCCGAGGAGATTCTGGCTTATGTGCGGGCAGAGAAGATTGCGGTACAAGCCATTATCAATACGCATGGCCATGGCGATCATATCGGCGCCAATGATGCCGTGCGCAAGGCAACGGGGGCTCCGCTGCTGCTTCATGCAGCGGATCAGTATATGCTGACGGATGCGCGGGCCAATCTGTCGGCTTTTATGGGCTATCAGGCGCTTTCGGGCCCTCCTGACCGGTTGCTGGCCGAGGGAGATGAAATCGCTTTTGAGGGCGGATCTTTCCGGGTGGTTCATACGCCGGGACATTCGCCGGGCGGCATTTGCCTGATCGGCGAGGGTGTGGTTTTTAGCGGTGACACCTTGTTTGCCGAGTCCATTGGCCGCGGTGATTTCCCTGGCGGTTCGGAGATCGAGTTGGTGCGTTCTGTTCGGGAAAAGCTGCTGCCGCTGCCCGATGAAACCCGGGTTTATCCGGGACATGGCCCGGAGACAACCATTGGCTGGGAACGCCGTTATAATCCCTATTTGCAGGGATGATTCGGCGGGAAGGGAATATTTCCTTTGTAATTGAGAGCGTTTTTTGTTACAATATAAATATTTGAACAGTTTTGATGAAGGAGTCTGTATTATGCCAGGTAAGTTTACAATGGAGGATCTTAAACAGCGGTTGCAGGAGCGTCAGCACAAGCTCACGACGCAGCGGCAGACAGTTCTGGAGGTGTTCCTCAGTCATCCGGGGGAGCATCTCAGCGCCGAGGATGTTTATGGGATTCTGCGCGGCAAGCCGTTGGATATTGGCTTGGCGACGGTTTATCGCAGCTTGGAACTGCTGGCAGAACTAAGTATTCTGCAAAAAATGGAATTCGGCGATGGCTGCAGCCGTTATGAGCTGGGATCGGCTTTGCCGGAGGCACATCAGCATCATCATCTCATTTGCCTGAAATGCGGCCGGGTCATTGAGTTTTCTGATGATCTGCTGGATGAGCTGGAGAAGGATGTGGCGCAAAAATCAGGTTTTCAGATCGTCGATCATCAAGTAAAATTTTTTGGTTATTGTAAGGAGTGCCAGTAAATATTGAATGTACAGGAATTTTCTTTGAATAGTGAGGATCAAGTCATTGTCAAAGTTGTAAAAGAGGTTCTGGCACTTTTTAAAATTGTCGTTGGCGGGGAGAATCCGTCGTATCGGCGGATGAGCGTGCAAAATGAACGCCAGCCCGAGGATGCTGTCTGTATTGTGACGCAGCTGACGCTGGAGGACATAACCGGCGGTCAGCATAGGTGGTCATGTACGGGAACGGGGCGGGTCGGAGAGCATGAAAGCGCAGCTGTACACCGGCTGGTAAAGTTAAATCTTTATCGTTTGCTGCGGGAGCATTGCGGGATGCCGCCGGCTGCCTGGGGTATTTTGCATGGGGTGCGGCCGACAAAAATCGTTCACCGTTACATTGATGCTGGTGTGGATGAAGCGGCGATTATGCGGCGGCTGGCGGAAGATTACGAGGTTGGCGGGGAAAAAGCCGAATTAATCACGCAGCTGGCTTTTCGGCAGAGACCGTTTTTAGCTCGGACGGATGACCATACGGTTAGTATTTATGTAGGGATTCCGTATTGCCCATCCCGTTGTTTGTATTGCTCTTTTCCGGCGTATGTGCTGCCGGCAGCAGAGGAACTGGATCGTTTTATGACGGTGTTCCGTCAGGATCTGGCGGCGGCAGCCGCGGCGGTGCGGCAATATGGCTTCCAGGTGCAAAGTATTTATGTAGGCGGGGGAACGCCGACAAGTTTGCCGGATGCTTATTTTTCCGAAATGCTGCAGTTGGTGTATCATACCTTTTATGGCGCGGCAACTCTGGAATTTACCGTTGAGGCTGGTCGGCCGGATAGTATATCGCCGGCTAAGGTACAAACTATGGCAGATTGCCAGGTGAGCCGGGTCAGCGTGAATCCGCAGAGCATGCAGGAAAGAACGTTACGTCGGATCGGCCGCAATCATACGCCGCAGGATATCGTCACTATGTACCGGATGCTGCGGGAAGCTGGCATACCAGAGATTAATATGGATCTCATCATTGGGCTTCCCGGAGAAACTGTGGCCGATGTGGATGATACGATGCGGCAGATTGTCAGCCTGAAGCCGGATGATATTACGCTGCATGCGCTGGCTTTGAAACGCGGTTCGCGGTTGAAGCTGCATTTGGATGAAATTGAACTGCCCGATGACGCTGAGGCCCGCCGGATGTTTGAAAATGCGATGGGGCATGTGCGGGAGCTGGGATTGATTCCCTATTATCTGTATCGTCAGGGCTATCAGAGCGGACAGTTGGAAAACATTGGCTGTTGCCGTCCCGGCGCAGAAAGTATGTATAACATACAAATTATGGAAGAGCATCAGACGATTATCGGCATCGGCGGTTCAGCAACAACAAAAGTGGTCAATCCTCGCACGCAGCGTCTTAAAGGAGCTTTCAATGCGAAGGAAGTGTCCATTTATATGGACCGTATTGATACATATATAGAAAAGCGCGCTTCGCTTTTGGCTGAGGCGTATGGTGAACAGGAGGAAACTCATTTATGTTGATGAATGCCCCTCGGGGGACAAAGGATATTCTGCCGGATGGCATTGGGCAGTGGCTGTATCTGGAGCAAAAAATACGGGAAATCTGTGGCTGTTATGGCTATAAAGAAATTCGTACGCCGCTCTTTGAGCATACGGAACTTTTTCAGCGCGGCATCGGCGATACTACGGATGTTGTCGAAAAAGAAATGTATACTTTTACCGACCGCGGCGGACGGAGCATTACGCTGCGTCCGGAAAATACGGCGGCGGCAGTCCGCGCTTATCTGCAGAACAAGCTTTATGCCGGGACGGCGCTGACAAAACTGTTTTATATAGGGTCAATGTTCCGTTATGACCGCCCGCAGGCTGGACGGTATCGCGAATTTCATCAATTTGGCGTTGAAGCGCTGGGCGAGATGAATCCGGCGGTAGATGCGGAAATTATTATTTTAGCCGTGCGTTTTCTGGAATCGCTGGGACTGAAAGATCTTTCTCTCAGTCTGAATTCGGTCGGCTGTCCGCAGTGCCGCCCGGTTTACCGGCAGCGGCTGCAGGAGTTTTTTAAAGATAAGCTTTCCGGTCTTTGCGAGGACTGTCAGTCGCGTTATGATCGCAATCCGATGCGCATTCTTGACTGCAAGCATGAACAATGCCAGCAGTTATCCATAGGTGCGCCGGAGATTACCGATTGTCTGTGTGATGAGTGCCGGGATCATTTTTCCCGTGTACAGGAATATCTTCGTACCGCCGGCATTTCCTTCCAGCTTGATCCCAGACTGGTGCGGGGGCTGGATTATTACACGAAGACCGCGTTTGAAGTCAAATATGCGCCGTTGGGCGCGCAGAGTGCGGTTGCCGGCGGCGGCCGCTACGATGGCCTGGTAGAAGAAATCGGCGGCAGCCCAACGCCGGCTGTCGGTTTTGCTGTGGGATTGGAACGTGTTCTTTTAGCGTTGGAGCAGCAGCAGCTTTTACCGGCGCTGCCGGATGCAGTTGATGTTTTTGTCGTGGCGTTGGGAGAAAATGTGCAGACAGCTGCTTTTCAGCTTTTGATGGCGATGCGCTCTGCCGGGCTTTCGGCACAGATGGATTTCGCGGGACGCAGTATGAAAGCGCAGATGAAACAGGCCAACAAGGCCAATGCTCGTTTTGTGGTTATTCTCGGCGAGGATGAAGTCCGGGAACAGGCTGCTACGCTGCGTAATATGCAGACAAGCGAGCAGGAAAAGGTTACAATGAAAGAAATTATAAATAAGCTATGTGCTGAGGTGAAGGGATAATGGAAACATTAGAAGGGATGAAAAGGACCCATCATTGCGGAGAACTCCGTCAGACTGAGGTGGGCCAGGAAGTTGTTGTTTGCGGCTGGGTGTCACGCCGCCGCGATCATGGCGGCTTGATTTTTGTTGATTTACGGGATCGTTCCGGATTTGTTCAGATTGTCTATGATGAAGCGGCAATGAATGCGGGAACTTTTCATAAAGCGGAATCCCTGCGGTCCGAGTTCGTGATTGGCGTTCGCGGCAAAGTGCGGGCGCGTTCGGCGGATACCGTGAATCCAAAAATGGATACGGGGACAATTGAGATTGTCTGCAATGAATTGCGTATTTTGAATAAGGCGAAGACGCCGCCGTTTTATATTCAGGATAATCTCGATGTTGATGAAATGCTGCGTCTGAAATATCGTTTTCTCGATTTGCGTCGTCCGGAGATGCAGCGGAATATCATTCTGCGTCATCGGGTTACGAAAATCATGCGCGATTATTTTGACCGCAATGGTTTTCTGGAGATTGAAACGCCAATGCTTTGCAAGAGCACGCCGGAAGGCGCCCGTGATTTTCTCGTGCCTAGCCGCCTGAATCCGGGACTGTTTTATGCATTGCCGCAGTCGCCGCAGATTTATAAGCAGATTCTGATGGTGGCTGGATTTGAAAAGTATTTCCAGATTGTTCGCTGCTTCCGCGATGAGGATCTGCGGGCAGATCGGCAGCCGGAGTTTACCCAGCTGGATATTGAAATGTCATTCATTGATCAGGAAACCATTCTCACGATGATGGAAGGCATGATGACGGAGCTGTTTGATAAAGCGATCGGTGCGAAGATTCCGGGGCCATTCCTGCGCATGACCTGGGATGACGCAATGGAGCGCTTTGGTTCAGATAAGCCGGATCTGCGCTTTGGCATGGAACTGATGGATATTTCCGCGTATATGAAGGGATCGGAGTTCAAGGTTTTTGAGTCGGTCTTGGAGAATGGCGGGCAGGTCAAGGTGATCAATGTGGAGGATTATGCCAATATTCCTCGGCGTGAACTTGACGGGTTGGTTGAATATGTGAAGGGCTACGGCGCTAAGGGGCTGGCCTGGATTCAGTATACGGAAGAGGGGATCAAGTCTCCGTTTAAGAAGTTCTATTCGGATGAAACGTTTGAACAGATTAAGACGGCCTGCCATGCCAAAACCGGCGATCTGCTGCTGGTGATTGCCGATAAGCCGCTGGTTGTGGCGCAGTCGCTGGGCGCGCTGCGTTTGGAGATGGGCCGCCGGAGACATCTCATTGATCCGGATAAGCTCTGCTTCCTCTGGGTTGTCGACTTCCCGATGTTTGAATACAGCGAGGAAGAAAAGCGCTGGAAGGCAATGCATCATCCGTTTACCGCGCCGCGCGATGAGGATATTCAGTATCTGAAGACGGATCCGGGACGGGTCAAGGCCAATGCATATGATATGGTGCTGAACGGCGTGGAAATCGGCGGCGGCAGCCTGCGTATCTACAACAGCGATCTTCAGGAGCAGGTCTTTGAGGCCGTTGGTCTCACGCCGGAAGTAGCGCATGCCAAGTTTGGCTTTATGATGGATGCGTTCCAGTTCGGTACTCCGCCGCATGGCGGACTGGCTTTTGGTCTGGACCGCTTGGTGATGCTTATGGCTAAGCGCGATTCGATCCGCGATGTCATCGCTTTTCCAAAAACGCAGAGCGCATCGGATGTTATGGCTCATGCGCCGTCTGAAGTTGAGGATAAGCAGTTGAAAGAATTGTCGATTCGTACGGTAACAGCCGCTAAGAAAAAATAATATCGGAGGCTTCGCGACAGCGAAGCCTCTGTTTATTTGCTCCGGTATATAAGATATGGTACAATAATGAAATGCGATGCATGAGAAAGGAGGAGAATGGTGATTCTTCGGACAGTGGAAGTATTAGGCGTACCAATTGCTTCGTTGACGATGCGTGAAGCTGTGGAGCAGGTAGAAGAATATATGGAGCAGCGGACCGGCGTGCTGGTGGCAACCGCGAATGCGGAGATGCTCATGAGGGCGGCGCAGGACGCGGAGCTGAAAGATATTTTAAACCGGGCGGCTCTTGTGGTCCCGGATGGCGCCGGGACGGTATGGGCAGCGCATTATCTCGGTTATGAAATGCCGGAGCGTGTAGCCGGCTATGATCTGGCACAGAAATTGCTGCAGCGCTCGCCGGCGCAAAATCATCGTATTTTCTTTTTCGGCGCCGCACCGGGCATAGCGGAAAAAGCCAAAGCCAAGGCTGAGCAACTGTATCCCGGAATTCAGATCGTCGGCGTTCGGAATGGCTTTTTTACGGAAGCGGACAATCAGGCGATTGTAAAACAGATCCAAGAGGCTCATCCGGATCTGCTGCTGGCAGCGCTCGGCGTACCTAAGCAGGAAAAGTGGCTGGCGGCCCATCTGGCGGAACTTGGCGTACCCGTTTCTATCGGGGTCGGCGGAACGTTTGACGTGATGGCCGGAGTGATGAAGCGCGCGCCGCGCTGGGTACAGCAAGCCAAGCTGGAATGGTTGTTCCGCGGTATGCTGCAGCCAAAACGGGCGGGCCGTCTGTTGGCGTTGCCCCGGTTCGTTTTGAAGGTTATGGCTGCACGTAAAAAGTAGTGGACAAAGCTGCGGCAGCGGTCTATAATATTGGTGTAAAGTAAGGCTGTATATGGATAAATAAAGATAATGAATGATATAAGATTTGTGTTTTAGGGGGCAGATACTATGATCCTGAGAGAAGGGTATCCCTTCATTCTGGCTGCCGTCATTATTGCTGTCATTCTTGGCGTAGCGGTTAATCCGTACTGGGGCGTGGCTCCGTTCGTTTTGGCCTGCTATTTTGCTTATTTCTTTCGGAATCCGCAGCGGACGATACCGCAGGACGAATCGCTGCTGGTTTCGCCGGCTGATGGGCGGGTAATGGAAGTTGTGCCGCTGGAGGATGATGATTTTGTTAAAGAGCCATGTAATAAAGTGGTTATTTTTTTGTCGGTGTTCGATGTGCATATCAATCGCAGTCCGATAGAGGGTGAAATCAAGTGTCAGCAATATGTGTGCGGACGATTTAAGCCGGCATATAAGGATTCGGTTGGATTTGAAAATGAACGTCATATGATTGGCATTGAGAATGAGCACCTGCGGATTACGGTTACGCAGATTGCCGGCATTCTGGCGCGGCGGATTGTGTCCTGGGTTACGCTGGATGATGTGCTGCAAAAAGGTGAGCGCTATGGCCTCATCCGCTTTGGTTCGTGTACGGAAGTCGTAATGCCGCGTAATGTTGAAGTTACCGTCAAAAAAGGCGATAAAGTCGTTGGCGGCGAAACCATTATTGGGAGGATAAAGACGAATGTATAAAGCTCTGATCCCGAACATGCTGACATCTTCAAATTTGGTGTTCGGCATGTGTTCGATTATGTCTACGTTTAGCGGGAATTTATTCTGGGGGGCAATTTTTATTTTGCTTGCTCTGGCAGCTGACGGCATGGATGGTCGTGCCGCCCGTTTTTTTGGCGTCAGCAGTGAAATCGGCAAAGAAATGGATTCGCTTTGCGATTTGGTTTCCTTTGGCGTGGCTCCGGGGATTCTCGCCTATGTTTTTTGCCTGCAGGTATTTTCCTGGTTTGGCTGGTTTGTGGCGATTTGTTTTGCTCTTTGCGGTGCTTGGCGCTTGGCGCGTTTTAATGTGAACGCCAGTGTCGTGCATGGATATTTTATGGGCTTGGCTATTCCGGCCGGCGGCTGTTTTATCGCTACGTCTACGCTTCTGATGAATGCGCTGGCTTTTGATCCGCATTCCTTGAGCTGGGTTTATCCGGCTGTGATGCTGGTCGTGGCTTTCTTGATGGTGAGCGAGGTTCATTATCCGGATTTTAAAGGTAAAGGCGAGAAAATTTATTTGGTTTCTAAAATCGGCGCGTTGCTTTTGTTCGCAGCCATTTTGTTCATTGGCAGGGATGCAATTCTTTTTGCCTTGTTGTTTGCTGTTTTTGGAACCTATGCTGCGTTTGGTATTTTGAATACAATTGTTTCAAAAGTGACCGGTGACCAAAAATAATCAGCAGACAGATTTTGACTGGGTGTCGTAAAAGGAGAAGGCTTGGATGAATCATCCGTTTGACATTATAATGGTTCCTTTGCAAATCATTATATTTTTATTTACAGTATATTATTTTTTGATTGGAATTTGTGGCATGTGGCGGCGCAAGGAAAATAAGATTCTGACGCCGCAGAAGAGCTTTGCCGTCATTGTTGCGGCGCATAACGAACAAGCGGTCATCGGACAGCTGATTGATAATTTACAAAATCTGGAATACCCCAAAGAACTGTATGATATTTTTGTCGTTGCAGATAATTGTGAAGATGATACGGCCCGGATCGCCCGGGCAAAGGGCGCTATTGTTTGTGAACGGACCAATGATACCGAGAAGGGCAAAGGCTTTGCGCTGGAATGGATGTTTAAAGAACTTTTTGCCATGAAACGCCAGTATGATGCGGTAACAGTGTTTGATGCCGACAATCTGGTGCATCCGCGCTTTTTGCTGGAAATGAATAACCGTTTGTGCAAGGGAGATAAGGTCATTCAGGGTTATCTGGATGCAAAGAATCCTTATGATACCTGGGTATCGGGCACATTCGCCATTGCTTTTTGGGTGATTGATCATATCTGGCATCTGGCTAAGACTAATATCGGGCTTTCCTCTGTTTTGGGTGGAACCGGCATGTGCATCACAACCGATGTGTTGAAGCGGCATGGCTGGGGAGCGACTTGTTTGACGGAGGATATGGAGTTTACGATGAAGTCGCTGGTCGAGGGGATCAAAACAACCTGGGCTCATGATGCCATTGTTTATGACGAAAAGCCACTGACGTTTAAACAGTCATGGAATCAGCGCCGCCGCTGGGCGCAGGGCCAGTTTGATGTTGCACATCGATTTATTCCGACCATGATCAAGGAAGGTTTTCGTCAGCATGATATCCGCATATTGGATGGCTGTTTGCATCTTTTGCAGCCGCATTTTCTTCTGGCGTCGACTTTTTTTGTTGTGGTGAGTTATATTCAATTAGCGTTTCCACCGTTTTATACTAATATTTACAACTTTATGCCTTCGCAGCTGCTGACCGCGATTATGCTGGGCCAGTATATATTGCCGATTATCATTCTGCTGAAGATTCATGTGAAGTGGAAAGCCTGGTTTTATTTGATTCTTTATCCGGTATTCATTTATTCCTGGATTCCTATCGTGTTTTTAGGATTTATCCATCGGAACGAACATGAATGGAGCCATACGAAACATACGCGGGCATTGAGTTACAGCGAGTTTGTAAGTAAGGAAAAAGTATGATGATAAAGCTCCCTCACTGAGGGAGCTTTTTTAAGGAGGCATTGGATGTTTGAGATCAAAGTCAAGGGAGAATTTGATGCGGCGCACCGCGTCGCCGGCTATCCGGGGAAATGTGATCGGCTGCATGGGCATAGCTGGACAGTAGAACTGAGTGTAACCGGCTGTCAGCTGGATGAGCTGGGAATGCTGGCTGATTTTAAGGTCGTACGGGGAACGC
Source organism: Megamonas sp. UBA1799 (assembly GCA_002319815.1). Classification (GTDB taxonomy): domain Bacteria; phylum Bacillota; class Negativicutes; order Selenomonadales; family Selenomonadaceae; genus UBA1799. The sequence goes on along the minus strand of DCFR01000059.1, from coordinate 21,078 downwards.
TGATGAAACTGCTGGATACGATGGATCATCAGTATTTGAATGAGCTGCCGTGTTTTCAGGGCATCAATCCAACCGCAGAGAACATCGCGCAGTATATTTATCGTGCTTTGGTTAAGAAACCTGTCTTTTCTCATACGGCGCGTTTGCAATCTGTATGCGTATGGGAATCGCCGCATTCGTCGGTTACTTACCGGGAAGAGGGATGACGGGCATGCAGGAAAATATCATTGAGATTTTTTCTTCGGTGCAGGGAGAAGGAAAATATGTGGGTTACCGGCAGGTGTTTGTGCGTTTTGAAGGCTGCAATCTGGCCTGCCGCTACTGTGATACGGAAAATGCGGTCAATATGCATGATTACTGTCGGGTGGAAAGCGCTGCCGGTTCGCGTCAGTTTTTAAAAGTGGGCAATCCATTTACGCCAGAGGCCGCAGCGAGGCAAATTAACGCCTTGCTGCAGGAACTGCCGCATCAGGCGGTCAGCTTTACCGGCGGAGAACCGCTGCTGCATGCCGATTTTTTGGCGGAGCTGATTCCCCGGCTTTCGCCGGCTGCCTGCTTTCTGGAGACGAATGGGACACTGACCAATGCGCTGAAGCAAGTGCTGCCGCTGATTTCTATCATCAGCATGGATATCAAACTGCCTTCGGTGACGGGGCGGCCGTTATGGGAGGAGCATCGGCGCTTTTTACAAGCGGCGCGCAGCCGGGACACCTATGTGAAAATTGTCGTGGCAGCGGATACGTTGCTGTCGGAACTGGAACAGGCATATGCGATTGTTGCCGGGGCAGATAAAAACCTGCCGGTGATTCTGCAGCCGGTGACGCCGTTTGGTGGCTGCGAGGCTCCGACGGCGGGGCAGATGCTGGCGGCGCAGCAGGCGGCTCTGCTGCAATTGTCCGATGTGCGCGTCATTCCGCAAACGCATGTGCTGATGGGCCAGCTTTAATATTGAAAAAAGAATCTATTTGAGATAGAATGAATTATCAGGAATTTATTCGGCAAGTCGAGGGTGGAGAAAAAAGTGAAGATGTATCACGCCAAAAAAGCAATTTTACGGATGGTGGGTCGGATTCAGCGCTGTTTTAGTCAGAATGCTGGTTTTATTCTGGTGCTGTTTTTAGTGAATTATTTTACGATGGCATGGTCTTTGGTCACGGCGGAACGGATTGAAGTCATGGTTGGCTACGGATTTACCTTGCTCTTGGCATCGTTTTGCGTTGCGGCGCTGCTGCAGCTGCTGCGGCGTCCCCGTGTCATTCGTTTTGTCAAGGGCGTTTTGCTGGTGGCTTGTACGGTTCCTTTTTTGATTGAAACTTTTGTGATGTACAATTATAAGGCGCTGATCGGCGTCGGGATTGTCAATTCTATTTTGGAAACTAATTCCAAGGAAGCGCTGGAATTTGTTAAAATGTATGTCGGTTTGAAGGAGTGGGCGCTGTTTGCCGGCATTATTCTGCTGGTGTTTCTGGCGGCCCGGCTCCGGATTTGGCGGCAGGTGCATTTGAGCGGCCGGCTACAGAGCCGTATTTTGGTTTTTGTGCTGTTCATCTGCGTCGGCTATGCCGTGCGGATGCTGGCGGTTTATCCGGAGTTCTTCTTCGGCGACATTCTGCCTCTGCAGCGTACTTGTGCGGCCACCGGGGTAGCGGTGGAAAATATGCAGGCGTACCATAAACTTTCTTCGCAGTTGAGCGTCGATGTTCAGTTAACGGAAAACAAAAGCACCATTAAAAATATTGTGTTTATTTTGGGAGAATCGACGAACCGCAATCACATGCACCTGTATGGATATTATTTACCCAATACGCCCCATCTCGATGCGCTGAACGAGAAAGGCGAAATCGGGGTTTTCCGTGATGTTGTGAGTCCACACTCTACGACCATTGCGGTGCTGAGCGAACTGTTTACTTTTTGTGATCACGAATCGGATAAACCCTGGTACGAGTATCATAATCTGATTGATGTCATGAACGCGGCCGGTTATAAGACGCATTGGCTTTCCAATCAGGAGAGCTCCGGCATCTGGGGCAATGTGGCGCAGATTTATGCCGATCACAGCACGATGCATAAGTTTACCCGGATTCGTGATTCCCGGGAAGACACCGGGATTCTGGATGAAGAATTGTTCCCGCTGATCGATAAGGCGCGGGCCGAGCGTTCGCCGGATAAGAACTTTTATGTGGTGCATTTAATGGGCGGACATGGACTTTATTACAACCGTTACCCATATGAGTTCAATAAATTTACCGGTGAGGATATCCGGCTGAATGTTCTGCCCCGGTATAAAGATGTGATTGCGCAGTATGATGATGCGCTGTATTACAACGACTATATTGTCAGCACGATTATGGATAAGTTCCGTGATGATGAAACACTGCTGATTTATGTACCGGATCATGGAGAAGCGGTCTATGATGAGGGCGGTTTCGCCGGGCATATTGAAGAAAATCCCAGTCGTCATATGATTGAAATCCCGGTCATTATGTGGGCTTCGGATGCTTTTAAGGCAAAGTATCCGGAGAAGTGGGCGGCGATTCAGGGAGCAGTTAAGCGGCCTTACATGACGGATGATATGATTCATACCGTACTGGATCTGGCCGATATCAAAACGGCTGAATATGATCCGGCCAAAAGTATTGTGAATCCAGCGTTTGACCCATCACGACCACGGATTTTCAATGATTTGAACTATGATACCCAGATCTTGCCGGGCAGAGGTTCCAAGGAAAAGTCAAGCCTCCGGTAAACTGGAGGCTTGCTCAAGCCCTAAAAGGGCATATTACTAGAGAGATGTGCAAAATAGCAAATAAAGTTATCCACAATTGTGAACTTTGGGCGTTCAAGCAATAGCGAAGCACCTGAAACAAAAAGTCTATAAAAGAGCTGACAGCAAACAGGCAACTCCGCAAGGACCTGCCTGGATTTATCTGTATAGCTTCCCCTCTTTATGCAGAGCATTTCAGCTTCTTCAAGCAGTTCATCTCCGCCTGACGGTTCGTAAGAACGGCCGCCCAGGCAACAGCTAAGAATGTAATATGCGTCAAGGTATTCATATTGGATACTGCCGTCAATGAACGCACCCATAAGCGTGTATTGCCAGCGGCCTTAAAGCGGGAATTATACCGTTCACAACAAGTGCGTTTCTTGTAGACTTTCTTAAAGGCAGGGCTGCGCCGGTCTATTGAAAGGTGAAAGTCGCTTGGCAGAGTGACCCATTGCTCACAGCCGCGCTTCTTCTCTTTTAAAAAATTAGGATTCTGGCAGGGGCAGTCTTGCTCCTTGAAGAAAGGCAATGGACAATAAAACCTTTGCCTTACACGAAACGGCCGCAATCCTTAGAGGTGCCAGCTTTGTTCATCATAAGGCCAACCGGGCATAATAAGCGGCCGTTGGAAAACAGTGTTTTCTTTGTATTGCGGGAATTCAAAGGAATAAACGGTATCATGGCAACAACATCATGGACAGAATTGTATATAGCCTTGGCGTCATATCCCTTATCTGCGAGGAAATTACCGCCATAAAGGGGAAGAACTTCATGTGTCTTATGTAAAAGAGGCAAAGCCTCAGAGGAATCCGTCACATTGGCGGGCGTAGTGATGGAAGCGATTGGAAGCCCGAAAGCGCAATCAAGCGCGACATGCTTTTTATAGCCAAAGTAAAAATAAACATTCTTGTTTTTGGGCATATTAGATGCTGCATGGGCACCACGGCGCTAATCCTTATCAGCGTCAGGAAGCCTGGAATCTGAGGGCTTATGGAAGGCATTTGGATTATTGAGCTTTGTATTAGCAAAGAGCGGCATAGAATCGATGCCGACAAAATTTGAAGAAATGACATTTCGAACAGCCAGGCATCGGACTTGGGAAGCCATAAGTGCATCGAGGGAATCATGAGGGCAATGGGCAATGAAACGCTCGAACACGGAATAAGAAGGAAGTCTGTGCTCCGGCGAAAAGCCGCAATAATAGGCAATGATAAGATTATTGGATAAATACTCAAGGAGCTGCGTATTCCATAGAAAGTGCTCCACTTTCATGACGATGAACGCCCAGATCAAGGCATGGGAAGAGAAACCTTTACGGCCATGAGACGGGAACTGAGGGATGCTGGATCAATCAAGATGGTTGAATAGCTCCGGTAAAATTTTTGAACAGGCTGCGAGGTAAAGAAATCGATGCAGTCGAGAACTTGTTAACGATAGATAACAATCAGCCCCTTTGCGAAGTTTTGGTTGGTACTTAAATTGTAACAAATTGGCTGATTGTTTCTATATAAATTTTGTAAAAAATAGTCTGAGCGATATAAACTATATAAATACCGTTTAAACTATTGGTAATACTGGATTCATGCTATTTTGCATAACCCACGTATATATCTTAAAGGAGAATAATTTGATGAAAGCTGAATTGATAAAGCGACTTTTTAAGGCAATATTTACTGAGGATATTGTCTCTTTGAAAAAGATTGCCCATTCCATTATAGATGAAGAGCGTCAACTAGGGCATTCCAAACTCGCTGATTCTTTAGAGAATATTACTATTAATGAAAAGCCACGTTTTGTTACATTTGGCACTAAAAAAAGTTTTAGTTCTAATAACAATGGATTATCCGCTTTACCTATCAGCAGAACGAATTCACCTTTAGCCTCTTTTATTCCGAGAGAAGCACTTAAACACCATATGGTGCTGCCGAAAGCAGTAGAGATGCGGTTGCAGTCCATTGAAAAAGAATACGCTGCAAAAGAGCGATTGGGTAAATACAACCTTACACCTAAACAAAAAATTTTATTGCATGGTGCCCCCGGTTGCGGAAAAACGTTGAGTGCAGAGCGCATCGCTTGGAATCTCGGTTTACCTCTGCTTAAGGTTAGGTTTGATGCATTACTATCATCGTATTTTGGAGAGTCTGCTTCGAATCTTAGGACAGTTTTTGATTATTGTAAAAGAGAACCCGTTGTTCTTCTGCTAGATGAGTGCGATTTTATTGCTAAATCACGTGTTTCATCACAGGATGTTGGTGAAGTTCCACGTATCGTCAACATGTTGTTGACGTTACTAGACGAGTATGATGCTCCTGGACTCGTTATAGCTACTACTAATCTTAAGGTGACATTGGATACCGCATTATTCAGACGGTTTGATGATGTTATTGAAATTCCTATGCCAAGTACCGGTGAAAGAGAACGTTTGCTCAAAATGACTCTTTCAGCTATTCCAGTATCACCAGATATTGATTATTCCAAACTAGCAGAAAAGCTCGATGATTGTTCAGCTGCGAATATTGTTCTGATCGCACAGCGAGCAGCTAAGTACTCTGTATTAAATGGAAGCAAAAAAGTCGAAGAAACCCATTTTGATAAGGCAATCTCTGAAAGTGAGAAATTTTAATTGATTGGAGTCATTATCAATGGCTATAAATACAAAATTTGTCCATCTTCCGTTGCCACTTAAATATGTGGATAAACCTAAACTCCGCGGTTTCGGAGAAAAAGATGTCCGTACTGATCATAATCAAGAGAACCGTCGTGATCATGGCGCATACATAAAACGAAAAGTTAGGGAATTATCGCGTTTTTGGCATGAACGACGAGATGAACGAGCTCAAAACGGATTATCGGCCATCAATGCGGGTGTACCATTTCTACTAGAGATCGATCCTACGTCCAACGTTGATTTCCTTTATGGTCTAGGTTTCGAAATTGTGTGTTCAGTATCAGATGGGTTTATTCTTGTTGCTACTGATGATGTAGATTTGACAATGCTGAATCAAAAAGTTGATGCTTTTATAAATGACATCAAACATAATTGTAATACCCCAGCAAGAATTTATGCACTAAAAGAAGAAGATGACCGACTCAAAATGATTTTGTCAGACAAGCTCTTTTCTGAATGGGAAAATTTGAACGATGATTCAATCTATTCAGTTGATGTTAGTATTGGCTGTGGTGGTACCATAACAATGCCGAAGCAGCCACTCCATAAAAAGGACGAAACTGACCAACATTATAATGTTAGGTATGAAAAGTGGCAACAAAAGTGCACTGAAGCCTATCTAAAATGGGATGAAATAGCCGGCGAACGGCAAGATGAAATATGCCGAATACTGTCAGCCTATGATAAGTACGAAATTCCAGATGGATTCGTTGATGAATCAGACAGCTTTTCATTCCGACTTAAAATCAGTGGAAAAGGGCTCCGTGACTTCGTCTTAAATTACCCATACATCTTTGAAGTAACTTATCTTCCCAAGATCAATATGGGGACTTCAAGCCAAAATTCAGACCATGATAGTACAGATGTTACGATTATTTCACCAGAGCAAGACGCTCCAATTGTATGTGTTGTTGATAGCGGAATTCAGGAAGGGCATAAATACATTTCTCCGGCCGTCATTACGTCAGATTCAATTTGCCTTATTCCTAATACCACTGATGTAAATGACCAAGTGGCTGGTGGTGGACACGGTACGCGGGTAGCCGGTGCAATTCTGTATCCTGACGATGTCATCCCCACTACTGGAACATATCACTTACCTTGCCGAATTCGCAATGCTAGGGTTTTAGATAGTAGCAACTCCATGCCTGAGGAGTTGACACCTGCCCACGTTATAACAACTGTTGTAAAAAAATACTCTGAGACTTCACAAAAGCCTTCGAAAATATTCAACCATTCAATCGGTGAACGGGTTCCTTTTACAAGTTTGAAATATATGTCTGCTTGGGCAGCTCAAATCGATATGCAAGCATATGAACATGACGTGTTGTTCGTACAAGCTGCTGGCAATATACCATCTGAAATCATTGTCGCGTTAATAAAAGCTGGGCATCCGTATCCAGAATATCTAAGTAATGAACTATCTCGATTGGCAAACCCAGCTCAAAGTTTACAAGCTCTTACTGTTGGTTCGGTCTCTATAGACGATTATGAAACGGAAGATGTACAGTCGATGGGAAAAAGAGGAGAAATATCTTCGTTTTCCAGAATCGGGCCGGGTATATGGGACACAATTAAGCCAGATGTCGTGGAACTCGGCGGAACACATGCGATAAATAAGGGAGGCAAAGATTTTTTACTAACAACACCCCCAGAGGTGTGTCCTAAATTGATTAGAAAATCGCCTCCCGGAATGGCCTTCGACAGAGATGGAATTGGAACTTCTTTCTCAACGCCCAAAGTGGCATACATCGCTTCTGAAATTGAGAAAGTGATGCCTAATTCCTCTGCTTTGCTATATCGGGCACTCATCGCACAGTCTGCACGCTGGTCGAGATTTGATGAAGATTTGTTACCCGAAGAGTGTCAAGAGCAATTAAGACGGTTCGGTTATGGAGTACCAAATGTTGATAGAGCCACTCACAATAGTGACTATCGAGTAACTCTTGTAACCCCTCATAACGTAGAAATTGGAGAAAGAGAAGCGCATATTTATAGCGTAAATATACCCGACTCACTCAATAGAGTTGGTGAAAATTTCGATATTCTTATCGAAATAACACTTTCATATGCAGCCAAGCCTAGGCGTACGAGAAGATATCTTAAAGGTTATTTGTCAACTTGGCTGGATTGGGTTTGCAGCAAGAAGGGAGAACGTGCTGATACATTTGCGCAAAGGATTTTTGTGGAAGGTAGGGCAATAGAAGATAACGGTAATTTTCATTGGATGTTAGGTGAGTCGCGCGGAAAAGGACAAGGACAAATTTCCAATTTTTCCAGAAGTTGTGGTACGCTGCAAAAGGACTGGTGCATTATCAAGTCAAACCAACTATCTGATGCGTTTTGTATCGCGGTACGTGGACATAAAGGGTGGGAGTCAGCTTTTAAAGCAAAGTATTCTCTTGCCGTTACATTCGAAGCAGTTGCTCAAGATATTGAGGTGTATGAACCGATTCAAATTGCAAATGAAATCGAACTTAAAGCTCCAGAAATTACGCTTGAGGTTGAGGATTCTTCTTCGAATTAATTTCAAACTATACATTACCAATTTATCTTATTGCAATTTTTTTTTGAGATGAACGAAAATATCTTTCTATATTTCAGTCTATTATTGTAGTGCCTTTATTAATATTTTTAGCTCTGTAATGGAAATGTTTTACTGTTGCAGAGCTTTTTTGATAAAAAAGCCTTGACAATTCGTATGTTGGGAAACTCGATGAGAATTTATTGTTTTCCGTACATGTAACTATAGTAGCTTTCAGCCATTTCCGGGCGGGTTTTCGCCGCTGGCCAAAGCTCTCCCAGGGCACTTTGCCGCATGGCTGCTGCCAGATGATCGTAAATCAAGGGATTTTCTTTGTTGAGCCGGGCAATTTTTTCTTTGACCGTCTGCCGCATAGTATGTCCGTCAAACGGGCAGGGCGAAGGCACCGGCGTGAATCCATGATAAGGGATGGCGGCGATGGTTTCTTGTTCGCGCAGATAGACCAGCGGACGAATCACGGTCAGGCCGGTACGGTCGAGATAGGTTTTCGGCGTGAAGGTATGCAGCTGGCCGGAATAAAGCAGACTCATGAGGAAGGTTTCTACTGCGTCGTCATGATGATGCGCATAAGCAATTTTATTGCAGCCTTGTTCCAAGGCATAACGGTTGACGGCGCCGCGCCGGAAAAAAGCGCAGGTGAAGCAGGGATCTTTCCCCTTTTGCTCCTGAATGGCTTCGGCGATATCGACGGGACGGGTTTCATAGGGGATGTCCAGAGACTGGCAAAATTCTTGCAGCCGGGTGGTATCAAACGAATCATTGAACTGGGGATCAACCGTAAAAGCCCGAAGCGTAAACTGTTTCTTCAAACGCTCGCGCATGATGGCCAGCGCATAGGTCAGCAGAACACTGTCTTTGCCGCCGGAAAGGCCGATCAGGATATGGTCGCCATCATTAATCAGATCAAATTCAACGATGGCCCGCAGAATTTTGCTGAAATAAATTTGTGGTAAATTAATTTTCATGATATACCTCGTTTTTGATATAAAATCTATTATACTGCAATTTTTGGAAAAAATATACGGATTTCCCTTCACGAAGCAGGTTGATTTGTCGTATAATAGTACATAGTATGGTATTAATTATAAAACATTTTGGAGGGATTGTCTTTCATGAAAAATGCAAAACCTGTGTATACGATTGGTCATCGCAATCCGGATACAGATTCTATTTGTTCTGCGATTGGTTATGCATATTTGAAAAAAGCACTGGGTGAGAATGTTATTCCGGCCCGTGCCGGTCAAATGAATACAGAGACGAAGTATGCTCTGGAGCATTTTAAGGCAGAAGCGCCGAAGCTGATCACGGACCTTTACCCGCGGGTCAAGGATATTATGCTGGACTGCCGTATTGTGGTCAAAGAAACGGATAGTCTGCGCCATTTGGGCGAAGTCATGCGTGAGAACGATCTGAAATCGGTTCCGGTTACGAATGAAGCGAATAAACTTGTCGGTATTGTGACCGTGAGCGACTTGGCACAGCGTTATTTCAAAGAACTCAATATGCAGAATTTGGCAGAGGCCGCCGTGACCTTCCGCGATATTATCCGGGTCATTGACGGTGAGGTCGTTGTAAACGGCGATGAAGGCGCTATCGTGAAGGGGAATGTCCGCATCGCTGCCGGCAGCCCGCAGACTATCAAGCATATCGTCAAAGCCGGCGATGTCGTTTTGATCGGCGACCGTCTGTCAGAGACAGTTCTTGATTGTGTGCACCAGGGGATTTCCTGTCTGATCGTTACGGACAGCGGGCGGATATCGGCTGATGTTGTTGAGGCGGCGCAGGCCGCGCACATGCTTATTGTGAGCACGCCGTACGATACCTATACTTCGGCGCGTCTGATCAATCAGTGCATACCGGTGAGCCGCATCATGCAGCCGCAGCTTACCTGTTTCCGACCGTTGGATATGCTGAGTGATATTAAAGGAACGATAGAGAAGAGCAAGTTCCGGAATTATCCGGTGGTGGAAAATGATCAGCTGGTCGGTATTGTCAGCCGTGATCAGTTGATGATTCCCGAGCGGGAGCGGGTGATTTTGGTCGACCATAACGAACGTGGGCAAGCGGTCGAGGGCATTGAAGAAGCAAAGATTCTGGAGATTATCGATCATCACCGTCTGGGCGGCATGCAGACGAGCGAGCCGATCTTTACGCATCAGGAGCCGGTCGGTTGTACCGGTACGATTGTGGCCAATATGTATTGGCAGCAGGACGTGGCTATGCCGGCTATGATTGCCGGATTGTTATTGTCGGCGATCATTTCCGATACGGTGCTCTTTAAATCTCCGACCTGTACGCCGTATGATAAAAAGACGGCGGAAAAACTGGCGGAAATTGCCGGCGTTGATCTGCAGCAGTATGGCATGGATATGCTGAAAGCCGGTTCGGGCATCGGGGATATGGCGCCGATGGAAATAGCCAAGAATGATCTGAAAGAGTTTCAGATCGGGGATTATCGTGTGATTGTGAGCCAGCTGTCGGTTATGGATACCGCGGAAGTCATGGCGCTCAAGAAGTCGATTCTGGAGAGTATGCGCAGCATCTGTGAAAAAGAAGGCTTTGATCTTAGCCTGTTGATGGTGACGAATATTCTGGAGGAAAGTACGGAGCTTCTGTATGTCGGAGCGCCCAAGACGCTAATCGGGGAAGCGTTTAAACAGGATGCCAGCGGTGATTCGATCTATCTGCCGGGCGTTATGTCCCGTAAAAAGCAAGTGATCCCACCGCTTTCGGAAGCTGTAAAACTCATCAACGTATGAGTTCAGAGGTGTGGGAGGCTGTTGCAGCAGATGTTTGCGACAGCCTTTTCTTATCATTGGTATGAGGTTGGAGGACAGAGTGGATATATTTAGCGGGTTAAATCCCAAACAGCAAGAAGCGGTGGCGTGTCTGGAAGGTCCGTTGTTGATTATGGCCGGCGCCGGTTCGGGCAAAACGAAGGTACTGACTTGCCGCATAGCAAATCTTTTGGCGCATGATGTGCCGCCCTATAGTATTTTAGCGATTACTTTTACTAATAAAGCAGCGGCAGAAATGCGTGAACGCGTGGATCGGCTTATCGGGCCGGCGGCAAAATCGGTATGGCTGAGTACGTTCCATTCTTTTTGCGCGCGTTTTTTGCGTTATGAAATTGAAGCGTCCAGTATTTATAAGAAAAATTTTGTTATTTATGATGCGTCGGATTCTAAGGCCGTCATTAAGGCTTGTCTGAAGGAACTCAATCTGGATGAGAAGCAGTATGCACCAAGCAGCGTGCAGGCGGCGATTTCCAGCGCTAAAAATATGCTGATGGGTCCGCGCGCATTTGCGCGTTCCGCCGATAGTTTTTTCCAGCAGAAAGTCGCTGAAGTATATAGCGTTTATGCGAAAAAGCTGCAGATGAATAACGCGCTGGATTTTGATGATCTTTTGATGGTGAGTGTTGCTTTATTGGAAGAACATCAGGATATACGGGAGAAATATCAGCATCGCTTTCATTATATTTTGGTGGATGAGTATCAGGACACCAACGGTGCGCAGTATGAGCTGACAAAAATCCTGGCGGCGCAGCATCATAACCTTTGTGTGGTCGGCGATGCCGATCAATCGATTTATGGCTGGCGCGGCGCCGATATCCGAAATATCATGAACTTTGAAAGCGATTATCCTGAGGCGCAGACGGTGAAATTAGAGCAAAACTACCGGTCAACGCAAAATATTCTGGCGGCGGCCAATGCCGTGATCGGCCATAATGAGAACCGTAAACCGAAAAAACTATGGACGGAGAATCCGGTTGGTGAAAAAATTACGTCGTATTTGGCGAATGATGAGCGGGATGAAGCCAATTTTATTGCGACCACGATCATGAAGCAGCGGACTATTTTCAATGCGGCGTATGGAGATATGGCGATTCTATATCGGACGAATGCCCAGTCGCGCGTACTGGAAGAAGGGTTTATGCGCGAGGGAATTCCCTATACGATGGTGGGCGGCTTGAAGTTTTATGATCGCAAGGAGATCAAGGATGCCATTGCGTATCTGCGGGTCATTTTCAATCCGATGGATTCGGTCAGCCTGATGCGGATTATCAATGTGCCGAAGCGGGGCTTGGGCGATACAACTCTGGCCAAGCTCAATGCCTACGCATTGGAAAATGAAGTGAGTCTGTTTGACGTGATTTCCAGTCCGGAAATCTTGTCGGGTATTCCGGGGATTACCGCCCGGGTCAGAAGACCTTTGGAAGTCTTTTCTACGATGATTTTTGATTTGGTGGGCAGTATGGAAATGCTGCCTTTGTCGGCTTTTGTCGATCGCGTACTGCGGATGTCTGGTTATATTGCCGAGCTGGAACGCGAGCCAAAACCGGAAAATGAATCGCGTATCGAAAATTTGAAGGAATTTGTTGGCGTGGCTAAGGATTTTGAAAAAAACAGCGACAAGAGCGGCGAAATTGCCAATGTAGAAAATTTCCTCAGTCATATTTCGTTGATTTCGGATATCGATACGGCTGATATCGACTTGGATCGGGTCACGCTTATGACGCTGCATTCGGCAAAGGGGCTGGAATTTCCAATCGTTTTCATGGCCGGCATGGAAGAAGGGCTGTTTCCGCATGCGCGGACGCTGCTCGAGCCGGAGGAAATGGAAGAGGAGCGTCGTACCTGCTACGTCGGCATTACGCGGGCGCAGCGCAAGCTTTATATGACGTATGCGCGCAGTCGGATGATTTACGGTCATACGACAACGTATCTGCCGTCGCGGTTTTTGGCGGAAATTCCGGATGAATATATGGAACGGCTGGTAGTGCGGGCCAATTCGTATGGTTTTGCTAATTCTTCCGTAGTTGACCAGCGCGGATATGGGTCTTCTTTCCAGCCGAAGACGCGGCCGTCGGGCAGTCAGGCGCCAGGCGCAGGGCAGTCAGCAAGGCAGGCCCTGCAGGCAATGCAGGGACGCAATGCAGCGGGGATGCCGATTACAGCTTCGCCGGATGTGATCCGTCCGGATATGGATATCGTCTGGAAGGCCGGTGATAAGGCGCGTCACGGCAAATGGGGCGTAGGCACGATCGTATCCGTTCATGGCAGCGGCGAAGAAGTGGAACTCAAGATCGCTTTCCCGGGACAGGGAATCAAAGGGCTGATGCAGAAATATGCACCGATTACCAAAGCGGACGGATGAGGAGGGAGACGTATGAATATCAAAGAGGTCAGGCAGGAACTGACGGCTTTGCGCAAGGAAATACGTTACCATAATAACCGCTACTATAATATGGATGATCCCGAGATTTCTGACTATGAATATGACCAATTGATGCTGCGGCTGAAGAAATTGGAAGCGGAGTACCCAGAGCTGATCACCAGGACTTCGCCGACGCAGATGGTCGGCGGCAGTGCCCGGCGGGAAGCGGGGATTTTGGTGAAACACGACGTGCCGATGTTGTCACTGCAGGATGTTTTTTCCCGGGGCGAAGTCATGGATTTTGTCGCTTCGATGCAGGAGCTGCTGGACAATCCCGAGTTTGTGGTTGAGGAGAAAATCGACGGCCTTTCGCTGGCGCTTCGCTATGAGAATGGCGAATTGGTTCGGGCCATTACGCGCGGCGACGGCATTCTGCAGGGCGAGGACGTGACGGAAAATGCCCGGGTGATTGACAATGTGGTGACTTCGCTGACCGATAAGCTGCCTTATTTTGAGATTCGCGGCGAGGTTTATATGCGCCGGGAAGCTTTTGCGGCGGTGAATGACCGGCAGGAATTGCTGGGCTTGAAGCCTTTTGCCAATCCCCGCAATTGTGCTGCCGGCACGCTGCGGCAGCTGGACAGCCGCATTACCAAAGAACGCGGCTTATCCTTGTTCGTTTTCAACCTGCAGGCTGTCAAAGGGCATGCATTTGCCACGCATACGGAAGCGTATGAATTCATGCAGCGGCAGGGAATCACGGTCATTCATAACTATCAGGTCTGCCATACCAGTGAGGAAGTATGGGCGGCTATTGAAAAGATTGGCGCTTCCCGCGGAGAACTGGCTTATGATATTGACGGTGCGGTAGTAAAGCTGAATCGTCTGGCGGATCGCGAACAGCTGGGCAATACTTCCAAAGTGCCCCGCTGGGCGGTTGCTTATAAGTATCCGCCGGAAGAAAAGGAAACCGTTCTGCGCCGGATTGAGCTTTCGGTCGGGCGCAGCGGCCGTATTACGCCGACGGCGGTCTTTGATCCGGTCAGTTTGTGCGGCACCAAAGTGGAGCGGGCCACGCTGCACAACCAGGACTTCATTGACGGGCTGGATGTGCGCATTGGCGACACGGTGCTGGTTTATAAATCCGGGGAGATTATTCCGAAAATCCGCAGTGTGGTCAAGGAGAAGCGGCCGGCGCATACAACGCCGTTTCGGATTGGCGATACTTGCCCCGTCTGCGGCGCCCGGGCCGTCCGCGAGCCTGATTCGGCGGATATTAAATGCACCAATGCCAGCTGTCCGGCGCAGCTGGAAAATCATATTATTAATTTTGTCAGCCGCGATGCCATGGATATCAAGGGCTTTGGCGAGGCTAATGTGCGGGCGCTGATTGAAAACGGCTATGTGCATACGATCGCGGATATTTATCACCTGGAAGAGCATCGGCCGCAGCTGATTGCCGACGGCGTGGTTGGCAAGGAGAAAAATACCGATAAACTGCTGGAAGCCATTGTGCGGTCAAAAGCAAATGAGCCCCAGCGTCTGCTGACCGGTCTGGGGATTCCGGGCATCGGCAAGGCCGCCGCCCGGGAGCTGATGCTGCATTTTGACTCGTTGGATGGATTGATGGCCGCAGCGTCCGAAGATATTCTCGCGGTTCGTGATATCGGCGATATCAGCGCAACGGCGATTTATAGCTATTTCCGCCAACCGGAAAATCAGGCGGTCATAGAAGAGCTGCGCGCTTCGGGTGTTAATTTCGTTTTGCAGGACAGCGGCGTGGTCGATCACATTTTTGCCGGGAAAAGTTTTGTTATTACCGGCACTTTGCCGACGCTGGGACGCCAGGAAGCAGCGCAGCTGATTGAAGCGCATGGCGGCCGGGTGGCGGGCAGCGTTTCCAAGAAAACCGATTATGTTGTCGCTGGCGAGGCCGCCGGCAGTAAGCTGGATAAGGCTCGTCAGCTGGGACTTCGGGTGCTGAGCGAACCGGAGCTGATTGATTTGGCCGCGAGGTCGGAAAATCAGTGACCTATGTTTTTGGGAATGTGTTATAATAAGTCTTGTATGTCAATCGCAGGAAAGTAATTTTCCTGAATAAGCAATATGGATGGTGAGAAGTTTGAAAGTTTCAAAGAAAGATATGGAAAATGTGGCGGTTTTGTCCCGCTTGTCGATTCCGGAAGCTGAGGCTGCGCAGTATACCAGTCAGCTGGATGCTTTTTTGGCCTATGTGGAGAATTTAAAGAGCGTTCCCACCGATTCTGTTAAACCTACGACGTATGCTTTGCCGGTGCAAAATGTATTTCGCGAGGACGTTGTCAAACCGTCGTTGGAGCGCGAGGCCGCTCTGGCAAATGCCCCCCTTCGGGAGGATGGCTATTTTAAAGTTCCCCGGATTTTAGAGGAGTAAAGAAGGAGGCAGGTTTTGTGAAATTATATGATCAACCAGCGCATGTCCTGCATGACATGCTTGTAAATAAAGAGATCACCGCTACGGAGCTGACCCAGGCCGTATTGGCTCGTATGGACGCAGTGGAAGATGAAGTCGGAGCTTACCTGACCCAAACGCGCGATACGGCTCTGCAGCAGGCGGCGCAGACGGATGCAAAAATTGCTCGCGGGGAGGCCATTGCCTTTTTAGAAGGAATCCCGGGCGCGCTGAAAGATAATATTTGCACGAAGGGCGTCAAAACAACCTGCGCTTCAAAGATTCTGGAGCATTTTGTTCCGCCGTATAACGCGGCGGTTGTGGAAAAACTGCAGGCGGCGAATCCGGTGCTGCTGGGCAAGACCAATATGGATGAGTTCGCGATGGGCGGGTCTACGGAAAATTCCGCTTATCATCCGACGCATAATCCTTGGAATACCGAGTGTGTTCCGGGCGGCAGCTCGGGCGGCAGCGCGGCGGCAGTCGCGGCTGGTATGGCAATCTGGGCGCTGGGCTCCGATACGGGCGGGTCTATTCGTCAGCCGGCTTCGTTCTGTGGTGTGGTTGGCATGAAACCAACCTATGGGCGGGTCTCCCGGTATGGGCTGGTAGCCTATGCATCCTCGCTGGATCAGATTGGACCCTTGACGCGGGATGTTACTGATTGCGCACATTTGCTGAATGTGATTGCCGGCCATGATGCGATGGATTCTACTTCCAGTGCAGCGGCGGTTCCGGATTATACAAAAGCGTTGGTGCAGGATGTCAAAGGCTTGAAAATCGGCTTGCCAAAGGAATATTTCGTCAAGGGAATGGATGCCGACGTTGAAAAGGCGATACGGACAGCCATTGAGCAGTTCCGGGTTTTGGGCGCGGAAATCATAGATATTTCTTTGCCGCATACGGAATATGCCATTTCTACCTATTATCTGATTGCGCCGGCAGAAGCGGCGACGAATCTTGAGCGTTATGACGGCGTCAGCTATGGCGAGCGCATTGATGGTGTGGATATCATGGAAATGATGACCAATACGCGCACGCAGAAATTCGGCGCGGAGGTCAAACGCCGCATTATGATCGGCAATTATGCGCTGAGCGCTGGTTATTATGACGCTTATTATCTGAAAGCGCTCAAGGTGCGTACTTTGATTCAGCAGGATTATGCGAAGGCGTTCGAAACTGTGGATGTCATCGTAGCGCCGACGGCGCCGACGCCGGCGTTCAAGATTGGCTCGATGATCTCTGATCCGCTGCAGATGTATCTGCAGGATGTCTGCACGGTGCCTTTGAATTTGGCTGGCTTGCCGGGTATTTCCGTTCCGTGCGGCTACAGCAATCAGCATATGCCGATCGGCCTGCAGATTATTGGCAAGCCGTTGGCTGAGGAAACGCTGCTGAGGACGGCCTATACGTATGAACAAAGCCAGTCGTTCCATAAAGAAATGGCAGTGCTGGGAGGGAAACAAGCATGAACTACGAAGCCGTTATCGGTCTGGAAATTCATAGTGAATTGAAAACGAATACAAAGATTTTCTGCGGTTGCGCGACCAGCTTCGGCGCAGAGCAGAATACGCATGTATGTCCGGTATGTCTTGGCCTGCCGGGCGTGCTGCCGGTGGTCAATAAGCGCGTGGTCGAGTTTGCCATCAAGGCGGGTTTGGCGACGAACTGCACGATTAATAACTACAGCAAGTTTGATCGGAAGAACTATTACTATCCTGATTTGCCGAAGAATTTTCAGACGTCACAATATGATTTGCCGATTGCCGAACATGGCTATGTTGATATTGAAGTCGATGGAAAAACCAAGCGCATCCGTCTGACGCGCATTCATATGGAAGAGGATGCCGGAAAGCTTGTGCACTCCGGTACGACCATCAAGGATTCGGCAACGTCCAATGTAGATTACAACCGCACCGGAGTACCGCTCCTGGAGATCGTCTCGGAACCGGATATGTCTTCGGCGGCAGAGGCCCGGACTTATATGGAGAAGGTCAAATCGATTCTGGAATACATAGACGTTTCCAATTGTCGTATGGAACAGGGCAATCTGCGGGCGGATCTCAATGTTTCGCTGCGTCCGGTCGGCACGACGGAATTGGGAACCCGCACGGAAATGAAGAATATCAATTCCTTCAAGGCGCTGGAAGACGCAATTAGCTATGAAATCGAACGCCAGACCGAGGTGTTGGAAGACGGCGGGCACATCGTGCAGGAAACCCGTACCTGGGACCCGGCGCGCGGCATTACGCTTTCGATGCGTTCCAAGGAAGAAGCGCATGATTACCGGTATATGCCGGAGCCGGATCTGCCGCCGATTGTTACGACGCCCGAGCAGATCGAACGTTATCGGCAGGAATTGCCGGAGTTGCCGGATGCGCGGCAGGCGCGCCTGACCGGGCAGTATGGCCTTTCTGCTTATGACGCTGCCGTTATTACAGCTTCGCGTCAGCTGGCGGAATATTTTGATGCGGTCATTGTCGATGGCGCGGATCCAAAATTGGCGGCGAATTGGATTATGGGCGATCTGGCGAAAAACCTCAATGCCGAGGGCAAAACGATTGAGGATTCTCCAGTTGAGGCCAAGCGTTTGGGCGCGATGATTCTACTTATCAGCAAGGGAACTATTTCTTCAAAGATTGCAAAAAAAGTTTTTGAAGAGATGTGGAAATCCCCGGATGATCCGGAAAAGATCGTCAAAGATAAGGGTCTGGTACAAATCACGGATACAAAGGCGATTGAAGCCATTGTCGATGCAGTCATTGCAGCGAATCCGAAACCGGTGGCCGACTATCAGGGCGGCAATAAAAAAGCCATCGGCGCGCTGGTCGGTCAGGTCATGAAACAGTCGAAGGGAAAAGCTAATCCGGCGATGGTCAATCAGCTTTTGGCCGCCAGATTGGAACAATAAAGAAAGACGGTTCGTTCAGACGTCGTTTTAACGCCGCTTGAACGCTAGCCAAATTGACCCAAAGACTTTATCGTTTTTCATGCGCTGCCTATATCGGCAGGCGTATTTGAGCGAGTTGGTCATTTGGATAGAATTGTTTCTTTAGAGAGGATACCTTTTTTGGTATCTTCTCTTTTTTGCAGGAAAAAATCATTTCTCCGCGAATACCTTAATATGAATATAATAATTTAGAGGAGATTGGAACATGCCGTACAAAGCTGTAATTTTTGATTTGGATGGAACTCTGATTAATTCGCTGGAAGATTTGGCAGATAGTGCCAACACACTTTTGCATGCCTACGGCAAACCCGCGCATGCTGTTGATGAGTATCGCTATCTGGTTGGCAACGGTTCACGGCGGTTGATCGAGCGCATTTTGCCGGGGGCATCGGCGGCGGTGATCGACGCTGCTCTGGAAAAATACAAAGGAATCTATGCGCAGCATTATTTGGATAAAACCCGTTCGTATCCGGGGATTCTGGAACTTTTGGCGGAGCTGCGCAGCCGGGAGATTCCACTGGCGGTCTGCACGAATAAGCATGTGCTGGCGGCTTCTTCGATTGTAAACGTCTTGTTTGAACCGGACACCTTTCAGCAAGTGGTCGGGGATCAGCCGGGCATGATCTGTAAACCGGATCCGGGCAGCGTTCTTAAAATTATTCAAAATTTTGGCGTAGCGCCGGAAGAAACAGTTTATCTGGGCGACAGCATGGTGGATATGCAGACGGCTGTCAATGCCGGCGCATTTCCCGTGGGCGTGCTCTGGGGCTTTCGCGAGGCAGACGAATTGCTGGCGAACGGCGCGCAGCTTTTGTTGCAGCAGCCGGCTGATTTGCTGGAAAAAATAGAATTTGTTTCAGAACAGAATTGTGAGGTAAGCATTTGAAAAAGGAAATACCGGTTATTCAGGGAAAAAAATATGAATTGGTGATTGAACGTCTCGGCATGAGCGCTGAAGGGGTTGGTCGTATACAGGATTTTACCGTATTTGTTCCGTCGGCATTGCCGGGAGAACGGGTGGAAACACAAATCGTTGAAGTGAAGAAAAATTATGCGCGGGGCAAACTGACGAAAATTTTGCAGCCAAGTTCCAACCGGGTAGCGCCTTTGTGTGCCATTTATGATACCTGCGGCGGTTGTCAGCTGCAGCATCTCGCCTATGAGGAACAGCTGAACATCAAACGCCAGCAGGTGATGGACGCTGTACTGCATATCGGGCATCAGGCGGATATTCCCGTGCATGCGACCTTGGGAGCCGATAATCCCTGGAATTATCGTAATAAGATGCAGTTTCCCGTGGGGCGTAAACAAGGAAACTTGGTCATAGGTTGTTTTGCACAGGGATCGCATGAGATTATTGACACGACAAACTGCTATATTCAGAAGCAGGGCAACAATGCCATCGTCAATGCCGTGCGGGAAGTGGTAGCAAAGCTCGGCATTCCGGTTTACAACGAGGATAAACATACCGGTGTGCTGCGGCATGTAGTCGGGCGCGTCGGTCAGAACGGCGAGTGCATGCTGGTCCTGGTCACGGCGGTAAAGGAACTGCATAGCGCCAAGCAGTTGGTGGCTATGCTGCGGACGCGGCTGCCGCAGCTCGTGAGCGTTCAACAAAATATCCAGACCTATCGGAACAATGTCATTCTGGGGCGTGAAACGCAGCTCTTATGGGGGAAGCCGACCATTCTGGATCGTTTGGGAAGCCTGACCTTCCATATATCGCCGCGTTCTTTTTTTCAGGTCAATACGGCCCAGGCGGAACGCCTTTATAGTAAGGCGCTGGAATATGCCGGGCTGACCGGCCGCGAAACCGTAATTGACGCTTATTGCGGGACGGGGACGATCACGCTCTTTTTAGCGCAGAAAGCGCGCAAGGTTTATGGGATTGAAATCGTCAAACCGGCGATTCTCGATGCGGAAAAGAATGCCCGCGATAACCATATAAAAAATGCTGAATTCATCGTCGGCGATGCCACGGTCGTCATGCCCCGCCTCTATAAACAGGGCATCCGGGCGGACGTCGTCGTCGTCGATCCGCCGCGCGCCGGCTGCACGCCGCCGGTGCTGGAAACCTTTGCGCACATGCAGCCGCGCCGTATCGTTTACGTCTCCTGCAATCCCGCCACTTTGGCCCGTGACCTGGCGATCTTAGCCGACCTCGGCTATCAGGCACAGGAAATTCAGCCGGTGGATATGTTTCCTATGACGAGCCACGTGGAATCACTCACGAAACTTGTCAGGAAAGATTTACTGTAGTAACAAGGGATTGCCAAAACGGCAGTCCCTTTTATTTATTAGAAGTTCCACATGATGTCTATGTCGCCCTGGGTTTCGTGAGTAATGACTTTTTCTACCAGCTTATGTGTAGAATGGTTTTCTGTTCGTCGATAGTACCGGTATGGACAATGGCAGTAGCTGTCAGGCGCTTACGAAAACGAGTCATAGCTGACGGGTCAAAAGGTGCATGAAATGCATCATAACCTGGCAGGCCGCAGAAGAACTGCAAATACGGGTTCTCCTGAATCTCCTCGACAGTCCTTTCGTCTGAAAAACCGTA
>DCFR01000076.1 GCA_002319815.1 Megamonas sp. UBA1799 | reverse complement strand
AGCATTTCATCTGCTTCATCGAGAATAAGCGTATGCACATCACCAAACTTTACCGTGCCGCGCCGGATATGATCCAGCAAACGTCCCGGCGTGCCAACAACAATCTGAACGCCATATCGCAGCGCCCGGATCTGACGATCAATCGCCTGACCACCATAAATAGGCAATGTCTTGACGCGCTTGTATTTACCGATTTTATTAAATTCTTCCGCAATCTGGATTGCCAGCTCACGCGTTGGTGTCAACACCAGCGCCTGGATATGATGGCTGGCATCGATGACTTTCTCAATCGTCGGAATGCCGAAAGCAGCTGTCTTACCAGTGCCGGTCTGCGCCTGGCCGATGACATCATGCCCCTCCAGCAGCAAGGGAATCGTCTGCGCCTGAATCGGCGATGGTTCCTCAAAACCCATGTCGCTCACGGCGCTCAAGAGCTTTTTGCTGAGTTCGATGTTACCAAAGGCTTTAATTTCTTTTTTCAAAATATTGTTTTCCTCCTGATTTTACAGCTGTCCGTTCTACGGACTGCCATTGATACAAAGTTAATACCTACATTAAATTATCTATGAATGAGGGAATGATACACCATATTCAGAGCGGTTTGTGTCGCCTGAAACTTAATCTGGCTGCGTGTTCCGGTGAAAAATTTCTTTTCCACCGTTGTTCCCTGCAAACCAGCTACCGCAATATAGACAAGTCCGACCGGTTTTTCAGCGCTGCCGCCATCCGGCCCGGCAATCCCGGTAATGCCGACGCCAACTGAAGTTCCCAGGCAGCGCCGCACACCCTCCGCCATCTGACAGGCCACCGGTTCTGACACGGCGCCCAGCGTGCGCAATACCGCGCGATCAACCCCCAGAATGGCTGCCTTCACCTCATTCGTATAGGACACAACCGACCCCATAAGATAAGCTGAACTGCCCGGCACATCGGTAAGCCGACTTGTCAGCAGCCCGCCGGTGCAGGATTCCGCACAGGCAATCGTCAGATGCTGCGCCAGCAGTTTTTTCCCCACGACTTCCTCCAACGGTTCATCGTCCACCGCGTAAATATAAGTACCGACGCGGCGGCGAATCTCCTGCTCAACGCCGGCAATCATCCGGTCGGCAACTTCCGTTGTCGCTGCTTTCGCCGTGATGCGGATAATAACGCCGGTCGGCCGTACCAAAAGAGCCAGCGTTGGATTGTGCTGTGTCAGAATAAGATCCTGGATTTCCGTCTCCAGTTTGGATTCCCCAATGCCAAAGGTATCAAGAACCCGGGAAACGATCACCGAGGCAAAACCGTACTTTCTTTGAAGATATGGCTTCAGGCTGCGTTCAAACATATCCTTCATTTCAGGCGGCGGACCCGGCAGATTCACGATGACCTTACCATCCTGTTCCAGCGCAATACCGGGAGCCGTTCCGGCATAATTGGTAAAAACATGCGCTCCGGCCGGTATCATCGCCTGCCGCAGATTATTTTCTGTCATTGGACGGTGAACCCGGTCAAAATGCGCCCGGATGCGTTCTGCGCACACTTCATTTAAAGACAGCTCGCGGCCAAATACAGCAGCCGATACTTCTTTGGTAATATCGCCGCGCGTCGGTCCCAATCCGCCCGAGGTAATGACCAGCTCCGCCCGGGTAAGCGCATGGACAATCGCCGCCTGCATCCGTTCCCGGTTATCGCCGACCGTAGTCTGATAAACAACATCAAAGCCAACCGCATTCAGTTCTTTAGCCATATACGCGGCATTGGTATTGATGATTTGCCCCAGCAGCAGTTCGCTGCCGGTAGTAATAAGTTCTACAATCATTTCACTGCGCTTTCTTTCGCCCCAGACGAAACGCGTTCCCCGACCACATCATACGTAAATCCCTGCACAATCCGAACCCGTACGATATCTCCCGGCTGACTATCCGTGTCGCCTTCAATATAAACCTGCCCATCCACTTCCGGCGCTTCACGGTATGAACGGCCACAGGCAATATCCGGCTGCTCTTCGTCCCGTCCCTCAACGATAACTTCAAGTTCTCTGCCTTCCAGCGTCTGATTGACTTCCTCGGAAATTTTGCACTGCAAGCTCATCAAATCATGATAGCGCTCCTGCATAACATCTTCCGAGACCTGATTCGCCATAGCAAACGCCGGCGTCCCTTCTTCCCGTGAGTACGTAAACACGCCCACTTTATCAAAACGCTGTTCTTCAATAAATCGGCGCAGTGTCTGATACTGGGCATCCGTTTCACCAGGAAAACCAACAATAAAAGTTGATCGAATCGCGACCCCGGGAATACGCGCCCGGATTTTCGCCAGCAATACCTCTACACTTTCCCGCGTGTCCGGACGATGCATGCTTTTAAGCACCGAATTATGTGCATGCTGTAGCGGCAAATCAACATATTTACAAATTTTTGGCTCGGCGGCAATCGTATCGATCAACTCGTCAGTAAAGAAACGCGGATAGGAATACAAGCTGCGAATCCAGTGAATGCCGTCAATCCGGACCAATTTCTTTAAAAGGCGGGCCAACGCCGGTTCGCCATACAAATCCCGTCCATAATTGGTTGTATCCTGGGCAATCAGATTGATTTCCTTGACGCCGTTTTGCGCCAGCCGCTCCACTTCCGCGCAAATATCCTCAATCGTCCGGCTGCGATAGTGCCCTCGAACCATAGGAATAGCGCAAAACGCACAATTATTGTCGCACCCTTCGGCGATTTTCACATAAGCCGTGTACGTCGGCGTCGTCATGATACGCGGCATACGAGCATCATAGATAACTTCAGACTCGCCGGCAATCACGACCCTGTTTCCCTTGAGCGTCTCATCAACCGCTTCCATAATGCGCTGAAAAGCGCCTGTACCAAGAATGGCATCAGCCTCCGGGATTTCGTCGAGAAGCTGCTGCCCATACCGCTGCCCCAGGCAGCCGGCAACAATCAGCGACCGGCAGCAGCCCGATCCCTTATATTCCGCCATGCTAAGTATTGTAGTAATTGACTCTTCTTTAGCGGATTCAATAAAAGCACAGGTATTCACGATGAGGATGTCGGCCTCTGCGGGGTCTGGTGTAAGTTCAATACTGTGCTCGCGCAGTATGCCGAGCATTACTTCCGTATCAACGAGATTTTTGGCACACCCCAGACTGATAAATCCTGCTTTCACACTATTCCTCCTAAATATTAAATAGAACTGATAAAATGTAAGAAAAGAGGCCATCGCTCTAAGCCACAGCCTCTCCGTGCTACTTAAGACGTATATTTTTCACCCAGCCATCCAGCAGCTGATGCCGCTCAGCGGCTGTAAACTGCTGCGGATGATCGAACAAAATGATATTCTTGCCGGCAAAAGTCTTATAGGCCAGTGTCGCCGGATTGGTTGGAACAAAAAAGAAATTATTTTTTTGCAAAGCCAACTGCGCTTCGTCGCCAAGCAGCCATTCGACAAAATTCCGAGCTGCGGCGCCGTGCGCCTCATCCTTCAGCAAGCCCACACCCGTAAGCATATAAGCCGTACCGTCAGCCGGATAAATAATCCTCAGCGGATACCCATCGCCAATATAACGCAAGGTCTCACTCTGAACGGCAATGGACACATCGACTTCACCCATACCGGCCATGCGCACAGGCGTGGAAAGATACTTGGCATACTGAACAACCTTCGGGTGCATCGTCCGAAAAAGCTGCAGTGCCGTCGGTTCTCCATACTGAGCCACCATAGACAAATAGAGATTAGCGGAAGCATCCGCCGCCAAAAAATCCGTAATGCCGATGCGAACGCCCGGATACCCAGCCAGCTCCGGCCAGGTCTGTGGAATGCGCGGCAAAGACAACAAATAATCCCGATTGACACAAAACACAATTGGATCATACCATAATCCGGTCCAGACGCCATCCGCATCTTTGAAATCTTCAGGAACGGAGTCCGTTTGTTCCGAAACATAAGGAATAAGTTCTCCCTTGCCGGCAGCTTGCCGCAGCACACAGCTGTCGGCTACCACCAGATCTGCCTGCGGCGCCGCAGCTTCCTTCCGCAACCGCTGCAGCAGATCAGCCGCCGTCAGCGGGACAAAATTCACCCGTACCCGGCTCGTTTTTTCATATTCAGCCGCCAGCAGAGCAGCATGCTCTGCCGGCAGTGTCGTATAAGCTGTAATGGTCTTGAGCGGCTTCGTCTGCTCCGTCTGATCCGCATAGCCCGCCAGATAGACATTGCCGGCCGCAACCAGCAACACCAATGTAAACGCAGTCAAAAGGAGCATCGTATATCGCTTCATTGCGAATACCTCCAACTATCCTTGAGAAACCTACTATCATTATAATCAATTTGGCAACATTATACAACCTTTTTCCGGATTCCGTCCCGGACTGACACATAGAAATAGCGCGGAAGCCGCCTCTGAGCGGCCTGCCGCGCTGGCTCTTGCTTTTCCCGCCTCAGTTGCTGCGACGCATCCAGACAGGAATATCAATCGTACTGGGCCGGAAAACTTCCTGCGGTTTTGGAATTGATGTCGGCTGCACAACCTGCGCCGCATCGGCCGGCGAAACGCCCACCGTATCATCCGCATCAAAACCGGTGGCAATGACTGTGACCCGCACCGTATCTCCCAAAGTATCATCCAGCGCCGCACCAAAGATAATGTTCGCATCTACATTGGCGGCTTCCTGAATTGTAACGGAAGCTTCATTGACTTCAAACATGCTGAGCTTTTCCGCCGACCCGGTAATATTCAGCAGTACCCCACGCGCGCCTTGAATGGAAGTTTCCAAGAGCGGAGACTCAATCGCCGCCTTGGCCGCAATCACAGCGGCATTCTCGCCGGAACCTTCACCAATGCCCATAAGTGCCGAACCGGCATTGCTCATGATGGATTTTACATCGGCAAAATCCAGATTGATCAGCCCCGGAACCGCAATCAGATCCGAAATTCCCTTGACGCCCTGACGCAGAACATCATCGGCAATACGAAAGGCCTCCATAATCGGCGTCTTCTTATCCACGACCTGCAGCAGCCGATCATTCGGGATGGTAATGATCGTATCTACATGTTGTTTGAGGTTCACGATCCCGCTTTCCGCTTTTTGCGAACGCTTGCGTCCTTCAAAAGTAAAAGGCTTGGTGACAACGCCCACCGTAAGCGCGCCGACCTCGCGGGCACACTCAGCCACGATCGGAGCGGCGCCGGTTCCAGTGCCGCCGCCCATGCCGGCCGTAATAAACACCATATCTGCGCCCTGCAGCGCCTCAATCAATTCATCACGATTTTCCTCGGCCGCTTTTTCACCGATTTCCGGACGCGCGCCGGCTCCAAGTCCGCGCGTGAGCTTCTCACCGATCTGCATGCGCTTCGGCGCCATGGAATGGAGCAAGGCCTGCGCATCTGTATTCACGGCAATAAATTCTACGCCCTTGAGCCCCGACTCAATCATACGGTTAATAGCATTGCTGCCACCGCCGCCGACGCCAATGACTTTTATTTTTGCAAATTGATCCAATCCCGTATCATCCAACTCAATCACTTTTTTGAACCTCCATGACGTTTCGTATTCGATACGCTTTCCAGCTGATATTTCTCTGTTATCAGCAAAAAAACATTACGCCCACTGTCCCTGTTATATCTTCTATATTTTACCATCTATCCGCCGTTTATTCCAGAAAAACTTATGAAAATCCATCCTTTAGGGCTCTTTTTTTGCAAATAAGGACCGAAGACCTGAATTTTTAATATTTTTTCAGGAAATAGCGCCGAATAATAGCGAGATTTTGAAAGATACGCAATCCAAATGCCAGCAAAGCAACATAATACAAATCAATGCTCAAATAATCGCCCACATAAACCAAAAAAGCCGCCAGCAGCGCATTGACAAAAAAGCCAGAGATAAAGACCGTATTATCGAATTTATTTTCCATCGCCGACCGGAAACCGCCAAACACGGAATCCAGCGACGCCAGCAACGCTACCGACAGCAGTTTCGAATATGCCAGCGGTACCGTTACCGGACAAATCACTCCCAGCAGAACGCCGACCGCCAACCCGATCAATGCGAGAATCATGGCGTCACCTCCTGCGGACGAACCGCCTTGGCATATTTGAACTGAAAACTCCCCTTATAGGCAGGCACCTGCAGATTATCACTGGTCCGGATGTCCATCTGGATGCCCCATACCTTCAGCGTCTCAGCTACACCGCCCCGCATTTTCAACGCTCCTTCTAAAGTAGACGGATCACCAATAGCCCGGATTTCATAAGGCGGTGCGGACCGCACATTATTCACGGAAAGCGTTGGACCGGCACAACGGATTTCCGATGTTCCCAACAGACGCTGCCCGTTAACGGAAAGGGCTTCCGCTCCCGCGGCCCGCAATTCATTGATGACTTTCAGAAGATCGTCATCATGAATAATATAGAGATTCTGATTTTCTCCCGCCTTGGCCGTCGTCTTGCTGTCATCAATTGTCACTACGACGCCCGGCCCCTCGGCGGCTGCAGCTCCCGAACGAAGCCGCAGCTCCTGAATCGCCCGGACTTCCGCCAAACTGCCCGGACTGTTCTGCAGCTCATCGATTTTCCCCTGCAGCAGGTCGCGCTCTTTTTCTGTCTGCAACAGACGCGCCGACAATTCCTCCACCCGCTGATAGGGCAGAGACGCTTTCTGTTCCAAGGTCGCACGAAACTGAAGCGCAAACATAAATCCCAGCACCATGCAGACGAAAGCAATCGAGATATGCCCCTGTTTAAATGATATCATAAAATAATTCCCTTACTTTCCTTCCCGAAACTTGATAAATGGCGTTGCAAAGCTGAGATCAATATACTCAATCGGATGCTTTGCCGTTTTCAATTCCGCCAGAAAATCCTGCGTCAGCGCCGCCTTGGCATCCAAGCGATCCGAAGCCCCAATCCGTATCTGAACCGCACCTGCCGTATAAGCGACGGCGTAATCAGGCCGAACCAGCGCAATCTCATTGATTTGCTGACGTTCCTCCGGATTTAACATATTGAGATATTCCAGCAGTTTTTGCACTGCAGCATCCTCCACCGCATCGCCAATATAAAGATCATGCATTTTCACGCCGGTAATAAGCGGAATTGTCCGGGCCTTTGGCGTCCGATAAGCGCTAAGGACCATCCCCTGATGATCCACATCGAGATACCCATAATCGCAGATGACCCGAGCAACCGGCAGCCGCTCCTTGACCTCAATCACCAGTTCTCCGGGGAAAACCCGCCGAACCTCCGCCTGTTCAATGCGCAGATCGCGGATGAGCGTCCTCGCGGCGGCATCGGTCTTCACCTGCAGCATGTGTTCGCCGCGATACACCCCGGCGATACGACAGATTTCCTCCGCCGGCACATAAGAATTCCCCTCCACACGAATATCCTGCAGGGTAAAAGCAGGCAGGCAGGCTACTGCCGCTGCGCCGCCAACAGCAATCACAAGAAATAAAAGCCCCTGCAGCAACCAATGCCAGCTTTTTGTTTCTGCCTTCTCTGCCGGTAATTCCTGGTCTCTTTGCCCGGATTCCTTGTGTTCCTCCATCCTGCCGCCTCCTTTTTTCCTTAGGGAAAATTATTGCCGGAAACCTGCCAGTTCCAACAGCCGCATGCAGAAAGCCGGAAAAGCTACCCCATTGGCTTTGGCTGCATCCGGTACCAAAGACAACTCCGTCATGCCCGGAACCGAATTCACATCGATCACATATGGCGTTCCATCCGCGCCCAGCATCATATCGATGCGGGCAACGCCGCGGCAGCCGCAGATCCCAAAAATCTGCAAAGCCATCTCGCGGACACGCGCCGCCGTCGCCTCCGGTATCCTGGCCGGAATGATATGCGTTGAAGCACCTTTGGTATATTTGCTGTCATAATCATACCGTCCCGAAGCCGTCGTGATTTCAATAATCGGCAGCGCTTCATAATGCCGCTCATCGCCCCAGACCGCTACCGTCAGCTCCTTACCATCAATAAATTCCTCAACCAAAGCCTCATCACTGTAGCGAAAAGCCTCCTGCAGCGCCTCTTGCAGCTGATCGGCCTGGTCAATAATGAACACGCCAATGCTGGATCCCTGCGTCGCCGCTTTGACAACGACCGGCAGGGAAAACTCCCCCCGGATTTCTCCGATCAGATAACGCCTCATATCCTGCTTCCGATACGTACGGGAATGCGGCGTTGAGATGCCCTCAGCAAGGAAAAAACGCTTGACCGCCGCCTTATCCATAGTCAGTGCCGAAGCCAGCACGCCCGACCCTGTATAAGGAATTCCCAGAAGTTCTAAAGCCGCCTGCACCAGACCATCCTCGCCAAACTTTCCATGCATCGCATTAAAGACAAACTTAGCTCCGCTGGCCTGCACATCAGCCGAAAAAGTTTCCGGAACAAACTCCATCCCCTCCGCATTACAGCCTGCAGATTGAAGCGCCTGCAAAACTGCCGCCCCGCTCTGCCGTGAAACAACAGCCTCCGAAGACGGACCTCCCATAACAACGATAATCTTATCCTGATTCATCTGTTTTCTCTCCTTCATTTGCCGGCCAGTCTGCCGCAAACTTCTATGCTTTTTCCAGTTGGGCCAGCAGTTCCGGTCCCGTCTGACAGATATTCCCCGCGCCCATTGTCATGACCAGGTCTCCCGGCTGCACAACCGTTGCCAGATAATGTGCCACATCCTCACGCCGGGCAATATAGGTCACATTCTGTCCGGTCTGCTCCGTCACCTCAGATAGAATTGTCTCCCCGCTCACACCAGGAATCGGCTCCTCGCCCGCCGCATACACATCCGTGAGGATAAGAATATCAGCCGCCTGAAAAGCCTTGCCAAATTCTTTTGCCAGCAGCTGCGTCCGCGTGTAGCGATGCGGCTGAAAAGCACAAATGAGCCGCGTCGGTTTCGTCTGTAACGCCGCCGTCAGCGTCGTTGCAATCTCCGTTGGATGATGCGCATAGTCGTCGACCACCCAGACGCCATTGACCCGGCCCTTTGTTTCAAAACGACGCTTGGCCCCATGAAAGCAGGCCAGCCCCGCCGCAATCTGCGGCACCGTCAGTCCGACGGACAAACCGGTTACAATGGCCGCCATCGCGTCCAAAACATTGTGCCTTCCGGGAATATTGAGCCGAACCCCGCCCAGATTTTCCGTGCCATGCTGCACGTCAAACGCAATGCCGGCGCCTTCCGGCACAATATGAATCGCCTGATAGTCCGCCGCATGCTCAATCGCATAAGAAATATATTTCCGCTCGATACCGCCGGCCAGATTGCGGATATTTTCATTATCAAAACAAAGTACGGCATAGCCGGTCGCCGGATCCACATTGCGGATAAACTGCCGGAACGCCGCGCGGATATTGTCCATGCTGCCATAATGATCCATGTGATCATTTTCGATATTGGTAACTACGGCAATATGCGGCCGCAGTTTGAGGAACGACCCGTCACTTTCATCGGCTTCGGATACCAGATATTCGCCGCTGCCCAGTTTGGCATTGCCGTCCAGATAATCAACTTCACCGCCAATGATAATCGTTGGCTGCATGCCGGCATGATCCAGCATGACCCCGATCATAGACGTCGTCGTCGTTTTACCATGCGCCCCGGCAACGGCTATACCCTTGACCGCATTCAGCAAGGCCGCATTGACATCGGAACGATGCATCCGTCGAATGCCCCGTTCCCTTGCCGCGACGACCTCGGGATTATCCTCATGAATAGCTGAAGAAACGACAATCGTATCCGCATCCTTAACGTTCTCCGCCCGATGCCCCAGAAAAATTTCCGCCCCCATTGCCCTTAAATGCGCAATGATTGGCGAATCATGTAAATCCGATCCGGAAACCGCATAGCCTTTTTCCAAAAGTATTTTTGCCAGAGCGCTCATCCCGGCTCCGCCGATCCCAATAAAATGTATTTTATGGATTGTTTGAAGCATTGCTGCTTCCCCCTTCCTATTTCTCATCCTTGTGACGCGCCAGTTCCAGAATCATATCCGCAATCATCCCTGCAGCCTGTGGCCGTCCCAGTTCGCGGCTGGCCCGGGCCATGCGCACCAATTTTGCGTCTTCACTCAAAAGCTCTGCCATCACCGAAAGCAAGCGTTCCGAGGTCAGCTCGCGATCCAGAATCATACGTGCCGCCCCAGCGTCGGCAATCGCCCTCGCATTGCATTCCTGATGATTCGCCGCTGCATAAGGGTACGGCACCAGCACCGAAGGAATACCCCGCGCGGTCAGTTCCGCGATGCCGATGGCGCCGGCCCGGAACACAGCCAGATCGGCCGCTGCCATTGCCAGCGGCATATTGTACAAATACGGCTGCACCAGCAGATTGGGCGTAGATTCAAGATCAATGCCCGCCTGCCCGATGCGCTGCCGGACATCCTCATACTCCGCCTTGCCGGTCACATGCAGGATCTGCACCTTCGGATGGCTTGCATAATGCCGCAGAATGCCAACCATAGCCCGGTTGATACTGCGCGCCCCGCGGCTGCCGCCGGACACCAGCACGGTTTTCCGCGCCGGATTCAGCCCGAACTCCCGCAGCGCAACCTCCCGCGTTGCTGAAAGGACCTCAGCCCGAATCGGATTGCCGGTAAAAACGACCTTTTCCGCCGGGAAAGATGCCGCCGCTTCCCGTGTCCCAATGGCAATCTTCGTCACAAATTTTGATAAAATTTTATTTGTAATTCCCGGAACAACATTCTGCTCCTGAATCAGCGTCGGAACATGCATGAGACTCGCCGCCATCAGAATGGGCCCGCAGACATAGCCGCCCGTGCCGACAACCGCATCCGGCTTGAAGCGGCGCACAATCCCCATCGCCTTGATGACCCCGCCGAAAGCCTGTCCGGCCCGCACGAGGTTATCCGGCGTAATCTGACGCCTAAACCCGCGGATATTGACCGTGGTAAATGGCAGGCCCTCCTTGGGAATGATATCTGCTTCCAGACCCGCTTCGGTCCCCACATACAAAATATCCGTTCCCGGCGCTTTTTGTTGTATTGTCCGAATGAGCGTAACCGCCGGGTAAATATGACCGCCCGTGCCGCCGCCCGATACAATAATTTTCAAACGAAAAACCCCTTATTTCAACTTCATAACCAATTCTTTAAAGACACGTCCCCGCTGCTCAAATCCATCAAACATATCAAAGCTGGCACAGGCCGGCGACAGCAGAACCACCTGCGGCGGCTTGGCCAAAGCATGTGCAAGCTCCACCGCCTTTTCCATCGAATAGCCCGCTTCATAAATACATTCCGGGCGGTATCCGCCGGCCAGCGCCGCTTCCTTGAAGCGCGCGGCGGCATTGCCCACCAGAATCAGCGCGTCCGTACGCGCGCAGACCAGCTGCATAAAATCCGTCAAATCGGTCATCTTATCATCGCCGCCAGCAATCAACACAATATGACCGGCAAAGCTGTCCAAAGCTTTGATCGCCGAATCCGTATTTGTCGCCTTAGAATCATTATAATACATGACCCCGTTAAGCTCAACAACCGGTTCAATCCGATGTTCGACGCCGGGGAACGCCCGCAGCACGCCGGCCATCTTCTCCGGCGCCGCTCCGGCCAGAAAAGCCACGGCAACAGCCGCCAGCGCATTTTCCACGTTGTGTCCGCCCTTAATCCGCAGTTCATCCACCGGCAGCACAGGATAAGTTACCCCCTGCCAACGGATCACGATCGTATCGTCTGCAACAAAAGCGCCCTCGTCCAGCCGCTGCCGGCGGCTGAAAAAGCAAATCGTACTGTGGGCCCGCGCCGCCATAGAGCATGTATGCTCGTCATCGTAATTCAGGACCAGATAATCATCCTTTGTCTGCCGGGCAAACAATTTTTCCTTCATCTGCTGATAAACCGCCAGCGACCCATGCCGTACGACATGATCCGGTGTCACATTGAGAACGGCGGCAATTTGGGGATGAAAATTCTGCGAAGCCTCCATCTGATAGCTGGAAATCTCAGCCACCGTGCAGCCCTTATCCCCGACGCGCACGACCTCCTCACAAAGCGGCACGCCGATATTGCCGCCAACCCCCACCGTATCGTAAACCGTTTTCATCAAAAGGCCCAGCAGCGTCACCGTTGTCGTCTTGCCATTCGTACCGGTCACGGCATAAATCGGCGCTCTGGCCAGCTCATAGGCAAACTCGACCTCACTCTTGACCGGAATGCCGCGCTTGATCGCCGCCTGCAGCAAAGGTATTCGCAGCGGCACCGCCGGCGACACCAACGCCATATCCACCCCATCCAGCAAAGATTCCTGCTGTGGACCAAGAATGATCTCCACCCCCGCCGCCCGCAGAACCTGCAGATCAAATTTTATATTCTCTTCGGCTTTGGCATCGCTCAGCACGACCGCAGCCCCTAGTTTTTTTGCCAGTTTGGCAGCGGCAAACCCGCTGATGCCGGCGCCGACCACCAGTACCTTTTTATTCGTCAGATCCAAAATGCTGCCCCCTCTGTTATCTATGAACTGAACCGTAATATGCACAAAGCCAGAACGCTAAAAACAATGCCCACCGACCAGAATACGAGAACCACTTTAGTTTCCGGCCAGCCCTTTAATTCAAAATGATGATGCACTGGGCTCATGAGAAAAACCCGTTTTCCCGTAGTTTTAAACGATATGACCTGGATGATAACCGACAGTGCTTCCAGCACGAACACACCGCCAATCAAAATGAGCAGCATTTCCGTTTTCGTCAGGATCGCTACAGCCGCCAGCGCGCCGCCCAAAGCCAAAGAACCGGTATCGCCCATGAACACCTTAGCCGGATGCGCATTAAACCGCAGGAACGCAATACAGGCGGCGGCAATCGCAATGCAAAAAGCTGCCAGATCGCCCTTGCCAAAATGCAGACAGACAAACACATAAGCAATCGCAGCTACCGCAACCGTTCCGGCAGCCAGGCCATCCAGTCCATCCGTCAAATTGACTGCATTCGTCGTCCCCACCAGCACAAAAAAAATCAATATATAATAGCCAAAACCAAGATCAACCGTTCCTGATAAAAAAGGAATCCAAAGATCGGTCGCATAGCCTAACGTATGAACCCCAATGTAAGTCACAACCGCCGCCATAAGAATCTGACCCAGCAGTTTTTGTCTGGCTTTCAGCCCGAGATTACGCTTCAAAACCACCTTGATGTAATCATCAATAAAACCGATCACAAAATGTCCCAGCATAACGAACAAGGCCAGCAAAATCTCCGTGCTGATCCCGTCCGCCGCCACAGTCGCTGCCGTTATAGCCAAAATAATCATAATGCCGCCCATCGTTGGCGTACCGCTTTTTGCCTGATGGCTTTTGGGTCCTTCTTCGCGGATACTCTGCCCAAATTTCAGTTTATGAAGCTCGGGAATAAAAAAAGGTCCGGAAATAAGCACCACGGCCGCCGCCACCACAGCGGCCAGGAGCATTGCCTGAACAGACATGAATACAATTCCTCCTATCGCTGCTGTCACAACAAAGCAATAATCTGATCCATCTGCATGCCGCGCGATCCTTTAAACAGAATCGTATCGCCCGGCTGCAGCTCGCGGCGCAAAATTTCGCCGGCCGCCGCATGCGACGCACAGCGGTAAACCGCCTTCATACCGCCGGCCTCCGCCCCGTCCGCAATATATTCTCCCATCGCGCCGCGGGTGACCAGCAGCGCAACGCCAGCGGCAGCCAGTTCACGGCCCACCGTTTCATGCGCCGCTGCGGAAACCCGGCCCAATTCCAGCATATCGCCCATGACAGCCACCTTGCGGCCCGGAGCGATTTCCGCCAGCGTGTCAATCGCCGCCTTCATCGACATGGGGCTGGCATTATAGGCATCGTTAATCACCATATACTTGCCCATTTTTTTACATTCAAACCGCATTCCGGTCGGCTGAAAATTGGCCAGCCCGGCCTGCATATCTGCCGCGGAAAATCCCAGAACCCAGCCGGCGGCAATCGCGGCCAAAGCATTCTCCACATTGTGCCGCCCAGCCAGGGGAATCTGAAATGAATGTGATTGGCCGGCCAGCGTACAGACGAATTGCGTCGTCAGTCCCGTCGTACAAAGTTCGCTGCCCCGCACCTCCGCCGCTGCATCCATGCCAAACGTCACCACCCTGACCCCGGGACGCGCTTTCGCTGCCATCGCTGCGACATAGGGATTATCGGCATTCAGAATCACCGTTCCGCCCGGCGCAATCGCCTCCACCATCTCTGCCTTTGCCCGGGCGATATTTTCCAAAGATCCGAGAATTTCCATATGCGTTTCCCCGACATTCGTGACAATCCCGATCGAAGGGGCCGCTATGGGAGCCATGGCGCGAATCTGCCCCAGCCCGCGCATGCCGATTTCTACCACCGCTGCCGCATGGGCCGCAGTAAGCTGCAGCAAAGTGAGCGGCAGACCGACCTCATTATTGAAATTTGCCTGCGTTTTCAAAACCTGCCAGCGTGACGACAACACAGCCGCCGTAAGATCTTTCGTCGTTGTCTTGCCATTGGACCCGGTAATCGCAATCACCGGCAGATCAAACTTCTGCCGCCAGGCCTGCGCAAGCTGCTGATACGCCCGCAGCGTATCAGCAGTCCTGAGCACCGGCGCTGCAATGCCTGCCACGGAAGCCGCCGGGCAGGCATTGCTGACTACCACGCCGGCCGATCCCTGCTGGACCGCCAACCGGGCAAAATCCTCCCCATTGAAACGCTCGCCCTTTAGAGCGATAAACAAATCCCCTGCCTTGACTTTACGCGTATCCGTCACCACATCCGAAAATGTCGCATCCGGAAAAGAATCCGTAGAAACGGCCAGAATCCGGCCGACTTCCGTCAGTGAAAATTCCGGCATTACTTCTTCCCTCCCAAGGCTTCCCGGGCGATTTCCCGATCATCAAAATGAATGGTCCGATCCTTCAAAATCTGATAATTTTCATGTCCCTTGCCGGCAATCACCACAATATCATCCGGCTCAGCCAGTTCAACCGCCCGGAAAATCGCCGTCCGACGATCCAAAATCTTCTCATGCGGTTTCGTGCCGATCTTCTCCTCCACGCCCGCTTCAACTTCTGCCAGAATCGCCGCCGGATCCTCCGTGCGCGGATTATCCGAAGTTGCCAGCACCACATCCGACAGCTCCGCCGCAATCCGTCCCATGATCGGGCGTTTCGTGCGGTCCCGGTCGCCGCCGCAGCCAAATACAGTGATGATCCGCTTCCGGGCAATCTGCCGCGCCGTTTTCAGGATATTTTCCAATCCGTCCGGCGTATGCGCAAAATCAACAATAACCGCAAACGGCTGTCCGGCGTCCACCAATTCAAACCGTCCCGGAACCCCGGCAAATTTCGGCAAAACTTCCTCAATGCATTTGATTGGTACATCCTCGGCCAGCGCTGCTCCCACCGCCGCCATGACATTATACACATTAAAAAGACCGGTAATGCGCAGCGGCAGCCGGACACGGCCAAAACTGCCCTGGATCACGAACTCCGCCCCCGTGGCATGTACCTGCACATCGATCGCTCGCAAATCGGCGTTCTGCTCCTGAATCGCGTAGGTAATATGCTCGCAGTCAGCATGCGACAGCATCGTCTGACCGGCCGGATCATCCAGATTGACCACCGCCGTCTTGCCGCCCTTGACGCCCGGTTCGCTGAGGTTGTCAAACAGCTTTGCCTTGGCCAGCATATAATTTTCCATGGTCTTATGATAATCCAGATGATCCTGCGTCAGATTGGTAAACACCGCCGTATCAAACTCGCAGCCGGCCACCCGCTCCTGATCCAGCGCATGCGAAGACACTTCCATTACTACATATTCCATACCGTCCTCATACATGTGCGCCAGCGTACGCTGCAAATCAATAATATCCGGCGTGGTATTGTGAATTGGCAGCACCTCATCCTCAATCATGATCTGAATCGTCCCGATGAGCCCTACCTTATGACCGGCGCGGCGCAAAAGAGCCCGCACCAGATAGCTTGTCGTCGTCTTGCCATTTGTGCCCGTAATGCCAATCATCCGCATCTGCTGCGCCGGATAGTTAAAGAAATACGGCACCACTTTTTTCAACGCCGCCTCAAGATCCGGCACCCGAAGCACGGCCACCCCGAGCGGGGCCTCGATCTCCCGGTCTGTCAAAAGAGCTGTGGCTCCCTGTTTGATCACCGCGGGAATAAACGTATGCCCGTCAACATGCGCGCCGGCAATGCACACAAACATAGCTCCGCGGCCGGCCTGTCTTGAATCATGAACGATATCCCGGACCACTGTATTCTTATCACCAATGAGTACTGCCCCCTCAACGAGAGCCGCCAGGTCACTGATTTTTCTGCTCATTTTCTTCCTCCTGTCTTCTGCTGCGCCCAAACTGCCCAAAAACAAACTACTATATTATAAACCGAATGACAAAGATTTTACAGTATTCCCTTGAAAAATATTTGAAAGCCGCCCTTTTGCCGCTGCGCGATCACGATAAGAAATGCCTGCAGCGAAAACAAGGGCTGTCACAATATCTGCAACAGCCCTCTGCCCCTATTTCTTATCCGACGCAAAATATACTTCCTGCGGCACGCTCATCCCCAGATCCTTGGCCGCAATATCTTTGATCCGCTGCGGTGCCTTCAAACGGGCAATCTCAACCTGCAGGCTTTTGTTTTCCTGCTCCAGCTGCGCTGCCTGCTGCTGCACCTGCACCAGTTCGTACCCCCGGGCCGCGCTCATGCTGCTTCGAACCGTCGTAACGACCGCCATCAGAGAAAGTACCACCAACAAGACAAGACAACGGGAGCGCAGATGCGTGTTGATGCGCGTCCGCTCTTCGCGTTTTGGTACCGGCACTTCCACTCGTACAGGTTTTTCCTCATATATATACTCATAGTCTTCCCGAAGTTGTCTGGCAGGCATACTTAATTCACCCCTCTGTCAGCCTCTCTGCGATCCTGAGTTTCGCACTTTTGGCCCTTGAATTATTTTCCAACTCTTCTGGTCCAGCCGTTACCGCTTTATCCAAAAGCTTTATCTCCGGCCGGTGATGACAAACGCACACCGGCAGCTCCGGCGGGCAGATACAACCGCGCGCCATATCCCGCAACGTATTCTTCGCGATGCGGTCCTCCAGCGAGTGAAACGTAATAATCGCAATCCGCCCGCCGGGTTTCAAATGACGTACCGCCGTCCGAAACGCTTTTTCCAGAATACCGAGTTCATCGTTCACTTCGATGCGGATAGCTTGAAAAACCCGCTTGGCCGGATGACCGCCGGCCCCATGACGCACCGCCGCCGGAATCGCTTTTTTTATCAGCTCCACCAGCGCACCGGTCGTCGCTACCGGCTTTTCCTTCCGCGCAATCGTGATGAACTGTGCGATGCGTTTTGCCCAGCGTTCCTCTCCGTATTCTTTAAAAATACGGACCAAGTCCTCTTCTTCGTAATGGTTGACAACCTCATACGCCGAAAGTTCCGCTTCCGGATTCATGCGCATATCCAGCGGCGCATCCTGCATATAAGAAAATCCCCGATCCGCCGTATCCAGCTGATAGGAAGACACCCCAAGATCAAACAGCACCCCGTCAACCAGCGGCGCCTGCTGCGTCTGCAGGATGTTCTCAAGATTCCGGAAATTGTCATGCACAATATCCACCCGGCAGCGGGCGCCGGCCAGATGTTCTTTCGCCGCTGCAATGGCGGCGGCATCCTGATCAATGCCAATGATGCGTCCCGCCGCCGTCAGCCGTTCAGCAATGCGGCCGGCATGCCCGGCGCCGCCCAAAGTGCAATCGACATAGATGCCGTCAGGATTTGTGATCAGCCCAGCCAAAGTTTCCTGCGGCAAGACACTAATATGATGAAATTCCATTGCCGTATCTCCTTACACTCAAATTCCCAAATCAGCCAGGGACTCGGCGATCTGCGTAACCGTCGGATTGACCGTATCGTTATAACGCGTCCACTCCGCCTTGCTCCAAACTTCAATCCGGCTGGAAACGCCAATGAGAACCACATCTTTTTCCAACATTGCATAACTGCGGAGATTGCCCGGCACCAAAAAACGTCCCTGCCGATCACATTCCAGCGTGCGCGCGCCGGCGAAAAAGAACCGTACGACCGCGCGGGCCTCAGGCTTAGCCAGCGGCAGCTGGCGCAGTTTCTGCGAAAGATTATTCCATTCTTCCTCATCATACACAAACAAGCAGTTATCCAAACCTTTTGTGATCACGAAATGCTCGCCGAGTTCCTCACGGAAATCCGCCGGCAAAATAATCCGGCCTTTGGCATCAATTGAATGTACATATTCCCCCATCAGCACTTCGTATCACCACCTTTACCTATTCAACCACATTTTACCACTTTATACCACTTAATGGTTATCTTTATTCTTTTTTCGTCCACAAAATCCTTCTTGTTTTACAATTTTTTTTGCTCAAATGAAAGGAAAAAATATAAAAAACGCAAAAAAAGTACCTTGCCATCAAGAAGCAAGGTACTTTAAGGACTTTTTGTTTATTTTATAGAAAACTGCCGGATCTTCAACTTTTAATCCAACCCAACCGTTCAAAAATGGGAATGTACTGAATCCTTTCCAAAAACGACTTGAACGTATTCTCCGTATGAAAAACCGGCACACGTTCTAACGCATAAAGATTACTAGCCTTATCGACATTCCCGTATTTAATCGTAAATGCACCCTCATAACCGGCTTCTTTCACCAGCTGCGCGATATGCAAATTGTACGTGCCCGTCGGATAGGCAATGAAATTAACCTTTTTATGAAGATGCGTTTCGATGGCTTCTTTCGAATCCACCAGTTCACGCCGGAGCTGATCATCCGAAAGTTCCGTCATGGAACGGTGCGTCACCGTATGCGACTGAATGGAAATGACACCGCTGGCATCCATCTCCGCCGCCTGATCCCAGGTAATATAATTTTTCATGCTCTTATCCAAAAAACTGGTAATCACAAAAATTGTGCCTTTAAAACCATATTTTTTCAAAATAGGATAAGCATTCACATAATTATCCTCATACCCATCATCAAAGGTTATGAGCACCGGATTCTCCGGCAGTTCGCTGTTCCCGGACAATGCGCTGTACAACTCTTCCGGGGTTATGGCGTGAAAGTTATTTTCCTTCAGATACGCCATCTGCGCCTCAAAATCCTTAGGCAGCACCGATAAAGAAATATTCATATTATCAATTTTATGATAGTTGAGCACCATCACTTTTGTTCCGTTCGCACTATCCTTTAACATCTTTGCTGTCATACTGCGCGGACTCACCAAGAGAACCGGCAGCAGGCAAATGAAAAGCAGCAGCAGTATTTTTTTCAGCCAGCTCGTCTTCCTTGTTTCCAAACGTCTCATACTTCCCCTCCTCAGCGCCAGAAATATCGATCATGCCGGCAATGCTGCCGCCGCCAAAAGACGATCAGGCAAACCGCCGCCACCAGAAGCGACAAAAGCTGACCGCTATGCAGTCCCGGTGTTGCCGACAAATAAAAGAATCCACAAACAAAACGAATCAGTGCGATCAGCAGAGCGCCGCAAAGGAATACACAACCCTCTGCCCATAAACGCCGGCGGGCCTGCAAAAAAGTAAACGCGGACACCAACAGTAAAACGGCAAACTGCAAACCGGCCTGGTATAAAGCAACCGGACGAAAGTACTCATAATTTTCAAAGCCAGAAGGGCGATAGGAGAATTCTATGTATTCGGCCAACGTATGGTCATTGGGCAAATCCGGCGGCAGCGGCATGCCAACTGTCGTCTGCGTGACAAAATGTCCCAGTTGGTTCACTGCCAGGATCAGCAGCAGCGCGGGAGCTAAGACATCCAGCCAGTGCCAGAACGATTCCCCTTCCCGGCGGCAATAGACCCAGAGCACTGTCAAGAATCCGATGGCGGCGCCGTAAATAGAGAACCCGCCTTCCCAGAAGCACAAAATACTCTCCAGGTGATCGGCATAAAAGCCCCAATGCCCCAGTACATAACCAATCCGAGCGATCACAAAACTGACCGGAATCCCCCAGAGCAGCAGATCGACAACCGGTGAAAAAGCTTCATCATAGACCCAGGCGCTGATTCGTGCGACTACCAATCCTGCTGCCAGAGCAGCCGCAACAATACTCCCATACAGGTATAACGGCACCTTCCCGATGAAGCACGCAATTAGTCCCATAAAATCTCCTCTCTCCTGTTGCTTTTAAATTACATATATTTTTTATTGTAACCCTATTTTTAATAAAAAACCAGTCTCCCGGATGAAAATCCTCCAAAAATATGATATAATGCAGATGTATCGACCGGGGAAAATCCCTTACCGGATCTAACCCGAAACTGGCAAACAGGAGGTTTTACAATGACGATTACGAAAGACATGAGTATCATGGAAGTAGTTCAGAAATATCCTGATACGGTTGAAGTTTTCATCAACTCCGGCATGGGCTGTCTGGGCTGTGCCGCAGCGCATTTCGAGAATATCGAGCAGGGCGCTCTTGCCCATGGCATTGATGTTGACGCGCTCATCGAAGGGCTCAACAAAGCAGTTGCTGCTGAATAAATTGATGAAACGAAAAAGGCTCCCTCATCGAGGGAGCCTTTTTTGAAAGGAGCCCCAAGGTATGAAAATACTAGTGGCCGAAGACGAAAAAAGCCTTAATAAAGTTATGACTAAACGCCTGCATATAGAAAATTACACAACGGATTCGGCTTTTGATGGACAGGAGGCCATGGATTACATCAGCATGACCAACTATGATGTCATCATCCTTGATGTCATGATGCCAAAGATGGATGGACTGACTTTGCTTCGCCAGCTGCGGGCCGAGGGCAACGAAACGCCGGTTCTACTGCTGACGGCCCGGGACAGTGTGCAGGACAAAGTCGCCGGCCTCGACAGCGGTGCCAGCGACTATCTGGTCAAGCCCTTTCAATTTGCCGAACTGCTGGCCCGCCTGCGCGTATTGCTGCGCCGTCATGCCAGCTCGGCCAGCAACGAACTTGCCCTGGCAGACCTGTCACTAAATCTGAAAACCTATCAGGTCAGCCGCAGCGGCCGGGATATTATGCTCACCGCCCGCGAATTTTCTTTACTTTCCTATCTGCTGCAAAAGCATGGACAGGTCGTAAGCCGTCAGCAAATTCAGGACCATGTGCTGGAATCAAGTTATGAGGGCATATCCAACATGATTGATGTCTACATCAACTCTTTGCGCAAAAAAATCGATCGTGATTATACGGTTAAGCTTTTGCATACGATTCGAGGTGCCGGCTATGTTCTCAAACTGCCGTCAAAAGATTGACAATATCCCGGTAGCTGTAAAAGTCACTTTGCTCTATACGCTTTTTATCACCATGATTTCCATACTGGCGCTCAGCTTCATCATTGAATATACCGGTGATCTGCGCATTAGTCAGGAAAAAATCGACCTGCAGAAACATGTCATCAATATTGCCAAACACGTTGAACCCTTCGCCAACTTTGACGATGGCATCTATATGATCCATTACGACCGGGAAGGCGATTATATAGAAGGATTATTTCCCTCCGGCTTTCCGGACGATATTCCCTTTGATGAAGATGACGTACAGGCGCTGCATTACGAGCGTCAGAACTTTCTCTATTACGACATGCGGCTGACCGGCAGCAAAACGCATGGTGAATGGCTGCGCGGCATCGTCCCGGTCGATCATATCTACGACGGCTCGCGCGTCATGGTGCGCGCCACCCGGCTGGCACTGCCATTTTTCTTTCTCATTACCATTGCCGGCGGCTACTACATCATCAAACGCGGCTTCCGGCCCGTTGAAGAAATTAGTCGTACCGTCCGCAGCATCGGCGAAGAACGGGACCTTTCCAAACGCATCAAGCTGAGTCAGGGCGGCGATGAAATTCACCAGATGGCAGCCACCTTCAACGAAATGCTGGAAAAAATTGAAGATGCCATCCTGCGCGAAAAACGTTTTTCCTCCGATGTCTCGCATGAACTGCGCACGCCGGTCAGCATTATCATGTCGGAAAGCGAATACGGCAAAGATTACACAACATCCATCGAAGAAGCGAAAGCTGGTTTTACATCCATTTTTACGCAGTCCCAGCGCATGTCCCAACTCATCAATCAGCTGCTCGAACTCGCGCGCATCCACAATCCGGAGGACATCCCCATGTTGCCGTTCGACGTCTCCGCACTGGCCGCCGAAATTGCCGCACAGACCAAAGCCATATTGGCGGCCGCCAATACGGGCTGCCGCTTCACCGCTGATGTCACGCCCGGGC
This sequence comes from Megamonas sp. UBA1799, assembly GCA_002319815.1. GTDB lineage: Bacteria > Bacillota > Negativicutes > Selenomonadales > Selenomonadaceae > UBA1799. Next base: position 21,881 of record DCFR01000076.1, on the reverse strand, counting down.
TTACGCTGGTCGGCAATGCTCCGCTGCTGCGCCGGGCCATCATGAATCTTATTGAAAACGCCCGAAAATTCACCGACAACGAAATCCGCTTTACGCTTACACAGCGCGAAGAACATATCCGCTTTACCGTAGAAGACAACGGCCCCGGCATTGCCGCCGCCGAACTGCCCCATATCTGGAACCGTCTCTACCAAACGGATGCGGCCCGCAGTTCTGACCGCTCCGGACTCGGACTAGGCCTCGCGCTGGTACAGCTGATCACTCGCGCCCACGGCGGCAAAGTCTGGGCGGAGAGCGCCCCCGGGCAGGGCAGTGTTTTTTATCTTGAATTATAAAATGAAGCAGACAACATAAATGTCAAAAGCGCCGGAAGATTTCTCCCAGCGCTTTTTGTATTCCTGCCTGCATTAAACTTCATCCGTATCATAAAGCAGCGTAACCGGCCCGTCATTGACGGACGCCACCTGCATATCGGCACCGAACTCGCCATGTTCGACCACAAAACCGTGTGCCCGGCAATTCGCCATAAATGCCTCATAGAGCGGCTGCGCCAGTTCCGGTCTGGCCGCTTTGGAAAAACCAGGCCGGCGGCTCGACAGATCGGCATACAGCGTGAACTGCGATACCACCAGCAAGCTTCCCTGCACCGCTGCCAGATTCAAGTTCATTTTGCCATTCTCATCCTCAAACACCCGCGCATGGCAAACTTTTTCCGCCAGATGCGCTGCCTGCTGCTCCGTATCCGTCGGTCCTACGCCCAGCAGCACTAAAAAGCCCTGCCCTATTTTTCCATGCACAACACCGTCAATCATGACCGATGCCTCTTTCACCCTGGTTACCACGGCTCTCATCGTCGTTCCTCCCTATTCTTGTGCAAACCGGTCGGCAAAAGCAAACACGGTCGGATAATACGCCTTGTCCTGGCAGGCTGCGGCATGCGCCGCGCCTTTGGCTGTAAATACTTCCTTTACCGGCGCTGCCGACGCCTGATAAAGCTGCTGCATCATCACATACGGCAACAACTTATCGGCGTCGCCATGAATAAACAGCATCGGGACCTGCGTCTGCCGCACGGCCCGCAGCGGCTCGACATCGGCGAAGCGAAATCCCGCCTTAGAACGGCACATGAGATCGGCGCAGTCCAGCACCGGAAAACCCGGCAAGCCGAACAGCTTTTGCAGCTCGATTTCAAACATCGTCCGCGTATCCGTATACCCGCAGTCTTCAACCGCCGCGACTACGTTTGGCGGCAAAGATCGGGCCGTTGTCAGCATCACCGCCGCCGCGCCCATCGAAACGCCGTGCAATACAATGCGCGCCTCCGGGTCCGCTGCCACAATTTTCCGCGTCCAATCCTCGAGATCATGGCTTTCCAAAGCGCCCATTGTCAAATAACGCCCCTCGCTTTCTCCCGACGCCCGAAGATCCGGCGTCAGGACTTCATAACCGTGCCGCAGATACTCGGCCGCATAATCCCAGCCATACTGCTGATTACAGCCATAGCCATGCACGAGAATAACCCATTGATGACTGCTCTTCGCCGGTGAAAAATGCGTTGCCTCGAGCTTCAGACCATCAAATGAAACCAGCTGCCAATCCTCCCCGGAAAAATCCGGCCGCGCCGCCGGCGACAAAGCGCTGCCATTCCCCTCAAAAGCGCTGCGAAAAACGGCCGGCGGCGCAAAAGGATCCTCAGCACTGCCGCGCCGCAGTCCCAGATCGACAAAATAGCCGCCAACCAGATAAATAAAAGCAACCGTCAACACAATACCTGTTACTAATAAAGTAAAAACACTCGTCCAAACCATCCGTTTCACATCCAAGCCTCCAACAAAAACCATGCCCATTATATCATATTTTGCCGGCTGCTACCTGTAAAAATAACCGGCAGCGCCCCAATTGGCGGTTAGCCGCTATGGCAAAATGGCAAAGCCGCTTAAAAGATAAATGCAAGAAGCTAAATATTACCGCTGTCTCCGCCCCGCAAAGTGTACTATAATTGTACTAGAAGAACCCCACGATGTAAGCAGCTGCAGTCCGCCATATTTCAGAGTATGTTGCCGTTCCAATCAGCAAAAAGAAGAAAAATGGAGGCCGCCGCTTATAAGAAGGGAAAATAAGCTAAAAAAGGGTGCTGAGGATATGTCAATTTTATTGGTAATGTTTTTTTTAGGACTTTTATTGGGATTTGTGGGAGCTGGTGGCGCCGGCGTCGTGATTGCCGTACTAACGACCGTGTTCAACATTCCGATTCATATGGCCCTGGGAACTTCCTTGTCAGCAATGGCCTGTACGACACTTTCCGGCGCTTATAGTCACTTTCGCGAGAAAAATGTGCTTGTTCGTCTGGGCTGCAGTATTGGCAGTTTTGGCGCCATAGGCGCCTTTATCGGCGCCAAAATTTCGGCAGGCATAGCGCCTGGTCTGCTCCATGTTCTGACCGCCATGGTGCTTTTTGCCTCGGCTGTCCTGATATTTTTTAAAGTCTTTTATTTAAAAGCCGATAAAACAAAACCAGAAAGACTTCCGCTTTATGGTAAAAATTTCTGGTTGCTGGCCGCAGCCGCAGGATTGTTTAACGGCATATTATCCGGAACGTTCGGCGTAGGCGCAACGCCTTTTATTCAATTGACGCTGCTTTTTTTCTTTAGAACCACCTTATTTCAATCCGTAGGAACAACGATGCTGATTATTTTGCCGATTGCCATTATGGGCGGTCTGGGGTATTTAACTTCAGGATTATTAGATTTGAAACTGTTTGTTGAAGTCGTCATCGGATTAATGACCGGGGCCTACATAGGAGCCAAATTCACCAAAAAATTACCGGTTTCCTTTTTAAAGATCACCATGGTCGCCATCCCCTTGATCGGCGGCATCATGTTAATACATTAAACTCCGCTAAAGTACGCAGCTATCCCCCAAATAAAGAAACAAAAATGCCAGCCGCCCGCCTCACAAATACTGTGAAACAGAGCGGCTGGCTTAATTTGTCATTTACTGGGCGTTAAACGTAAAGGCTCCATTGACGAGTCCGATACAAACCGTGTCACCCTCTTTGATTTCACCCTTGATGATCTCTTTTGATAATGCCGTCTCCACCGTATGCGACAGCAGCCGGCGCAGCGGCCGTGCGCCAAAATTCGGGTCAAACCCTTGTGCCGCCAGCGCCTCAAGAACCTCATCCGACCAGGTCAGGGAAATCTTCACCTGACGCTGCAGCCGCTCATTCAGCCCTTGCAGCAGAATCGACGCAATCTTCTTGACCTGTTCTTTTTCCAACGCTTTAAACACCACAATATCATCCACACGATTTAAAAACTCCGGCCGGAAATAATCCTTCAATAGTTCTTTAACCGCCACCTCGGCTTCCGCAAAACTCTTGTTGAGAATCTCATGCGAACCAAGATTGGAAGTCATGATAATGACCGTGTTCTTAAAGTTGACGACCCGTCCCTTACCGTCTGTCAGCCGTCCATCATCAAGAATCTGCAGCAGCACATTGAATACGTCCCGATGCGCCTTCTCAATCTCATCGAGTAAAATAACGCTGTAGGGCCGGCGGCGCACCGCTTCGGTAAGTTGACCGCCCTCATCATAACCGACATAGCCCGGAGGCGCGCCGATGAGCCGCGATACCGTATGCTTTTCCATATACTCGCTCATATCAATGCGGATCATGCTGCGTTCATCATCGAACAAAGCCTCCGCCAATGTTTTGGCCAGCTCGGTCTTACCAACGCCGGTAGGCCCGAGGAAAATAAACGAACCAATCGGGCGATTCGGGTCCTTAATACCGGCGCGGGCCCGCAAAATTGCCTCGCTCACGACCCGCACTGCCGGTTCCTGTCCGACGACCCGCTCGTGCAGCACGTCCTCCAGATGAATCAGCTTCTCCCGCTCGCCGGTGAGCATCTTCGTCACCGGAATGCCGGTCCAGCGGCTTACTACTTGCGCAATATCCTCTTCCCCGACTTCCTCTTTCAACAAACGCGAATCCTGCGACTTAGCGGCAATCAGTTTTTCCTCTTCCTGCAGTTTTTTCTCCAGTTCCGGCAGCTGGCTGTACTTTATTTCCGAAGCTTTCTGCAAATCGCCGCTGCGCTCGGCTACTTCCATCTGCTGTTTCGTGGCATCCATTTCCTTCTTGATGGCCCGCACGCGTAAAATTCCTTGTTTCTCTGCATCCCAGCGGGCTTGTAGTTCCTTGTCCTTTGCCTGCAGTTCGGCCTTTTCCTTAACGATCGTCGCCAACCGGGCCTTGGAACCTTCATCTGTTTCCTTTTTCAGAGCCTGTTCCTCAATCTCCAGCTGCATAATCTTGCGCCGAACTTCGTCGATGGGTCCTGGCACCGACTCAATTTCCGTCCGAAGTTTGGCGGCGGCTTCATCCACCAGATCAATCGCCTTATCCGGTAAAAACCGGTCAGAAATATACCGATCCGACAGCGTTGCCGCCGAAACCAGCGCCGCATCGCGGATGCGCACGCCATGATGTACCTCATACCGTTCCTTCAGCCCGCGCAAAATTGAAATCGTATCCTCGACCGTCGGTTCCCCGACCATCACCGGCTGGAACCGGCGCTCCAGTGCCGTATCTTTTTCAATATATTTGCGGTACTCATTGAGCGTCGTCGCTCCAATACAGCGCAATTCACCGCGCGCCATCATCGGTTTCAGCAAATTGCCGGCATCCATTGCACCTTCGCTGGCGCCGGCCCCCACCACCGTATGAACCTCATCGATAAACAGCAGAATCTGCCCTTCCGACTTGACCACTTCATTGAGAACGCCCTTTAGCCGCTCTTCAAACTCGCCGCGATATTTAGCGCCGGCTACCAGCGCGCCCATGTCCAGCGAATACAAGATCTTATTCTTCAGCGACTCCGGCACATCCCCGGCTACAATGCGGCGGGCCAATCCTTCGACAATCGCCGTTTTGCCGACACCCGGCTCGCCAATGAGCACCGGATTGTTCTTTGTCCGCCGGGAAAGAATCTCAATCGTACGGCGAATTTCTTCATCCCGCCCGATCACTGGGTCTAGTTTTCCATGCCGGGCCGCATCCGTAAGATCACGGCCATATTTTTCCAACGACTTATAGCCTTCCTCTGGATGATCGCTGGTAACATTTTGTTTGCGGTTCTTCTTAATCGAGCCCATGATTTTGCTCTTGGTCAGCCCAAACTCGCGGCAGACATCCTGGACCTCAGAGCTCCCGTCGGTAACAATAGCCGCCAACAGGTGCTCCGTGCTTACAAAATCATCCTTCATGCTCTGCGCCAGTTCCTCCGCCTTGGCCAGTACCCGCGCCATGTCTATGCCCATGCTCAGACGATCCTGCCCCCGTACGCTGGGAATCTTGTTCAAAATCTGTTCCAACCGTACCCGCAGCATAGAAAGATCAATATTATTTTCCTGAAAAATCGTTGCCAGAATCCCTTCCGGCTCCTTGACCAGCGCCAGCAGCACATGCGCCGAAGTGATTTCCTGATGATAATGCAGCGCCGCTGTCTGCTGCGCCGACTGCAGCGCTTCCAAAGTTTTTTGTGTATATTTTTCCTGTCCCATAGTAGTCCCTCCTGTCATGCACTCTTATCCATCTAAAAATACTTGCTCAAGCGCTTTTCCGCTCTCTGTTTTTATTATAACGTAAAAAGTCAAAAAGTCAAATATATTTTTGACTTTTTGACTATAGCATCCTTTATTTTTCTTTCATATCAACGGTAAAAATAGTTCCCTTCCCCGGCTCGCTCTGCACCCGAATCTTCCCGCCATGCAGATTCACAATCTCCTGCGCAATAGCCAGCCCCAAACCGTTACCGCCCATCTCCCGGGAACGCGCTTTATCCACGCGATAAAAACGATCAAAAATGCGGTCCTGATCCGCAGGAGCAATGCCAATGCCGCTGTCCTGCACGGCAAAACGCACCCAGCCTTCCACCGGACGGGATAAGAGCACCTGGACGCTGCCGCCCTCCGGCGTATACTTCACGGCATTGTCCACCAGAATCAGCATCAGCTGCTTCAGCTTCTGCTCATCCGCCCGTACAAACAGCATCTTGAGTCCTCTGCTGGCCAGCGTGATCTTTTTTTTATCAGCCAGCGGCTGCATAAGACGCAGTGTCTGTCCGGCGACCGCAACCAGATCATTTCGTACCAGCTTCAGCTTCAATGCCTGATTCTCACTGCGTGCCACGACCAACAGGTCGCTCACCAGCTTCGTCATTTTTTTGACCTCATCATGCACATCAGCAATGATCTGCTTCAAAAATGGCGATGTAATCGACGGATCATGCTCCAAAAGCTCCGCCGAAGCCATGACGACACTGAGCGGCGTTCGCAGTTCATGCGATGCATCCGCGGCAAACTGCCGCTGTTTCTCATAGGCTTCCCGCAGCGGAACGATTGCTTTTCCCGACATCACATGACCGACCAGCGTAGCGATAATCAAAGCCAGTACCGCCAGCACCGCCAGCATATAGGTGGCCTTTTTCAAACCGTTGTACAGCGCCGTGACATCTTTGCCCACGTAAACCCTGCCCATCCGTTTGTTGTTCACTACAATCGAATGCGACGTCATCATGATCTTTGCTTCTTTCCCCTTATCCGAACGGCTGAACACCGCCACATCGCCGTCCGGCGTTTTCCAGTCGGCAATCGTATCCAGAATAAAAGGTTCAATCATAAACGACGACCGGGAAAAATTCAGCATGCGGCCATCCGTATCAAATACATAAAAGAATAACCGGTCCCGGCTGCTCTTGGTATCATCCCCATCATCGAATAAAAGCTCGCGATGCAGGATGAGGAACGACTGCGCATACGCGACATCATTGGCCGTATCCATCAGCTCCCTGGCCTGTTCGGATGCCATGGCCCACTGCATGCTGCGATTCACGACGAAAATGAGCACGATGAGAAAACAAGCCATGATGATTGAATAGTACAACGTCAGCTGACGGCGGCTGCGCCGAAAGACATTCAACGACACAATATCACTCTGCCTCCAGTTTATAGCCGACGCCGCGAATGGTATGAATCATGGTCTTACCTTCGCCCAGCTCCAGTTTTTTGCGGATCAGCTTCACATAGGAATCAATATTGTTGGAGCTTACCTCCGACTCCAAACCCCAGATGCGGTCAAGAATAATATCGCGCGGCACCACAATACCGATGTTCTGCGCCAAAAGATCAAAAATCTGAAACTCACGCGGCGAAAGCTGAATCACCTGATCCTTTTTTTTCAATACCTTCGCCGTGCGGTTCAACGTAAATTCGCCCACCTGCACGACATCCTGCTGGATTTTCTGGTTGCTTCGGCGGCCCAAAGCCCGCAGCCGCGCCAGCAGTTCGGCAAACTCGAACGGCTTTACCAGATAATCATCCGCGCCGGCATCAAGCCCCGTCACCCGGTCTTCAACCGCATCCTTCGCCGTCAGAATCAGAATAGCCCGCTGGTAGCCTTCCTCCCTCAGCCGTTTACAGGCGCTCACGCCGCTTTCCCCCGGCATCATCCAGTCCAGCACCAGCACATCATATTCCTCATAATTTGCATACTCGACGATCTCTTCGCCCCGCTGCACCCATTCCACGGTAATCTGATTCTGTTCCAGCATATATTTGATGAGCTTGCCCAGCCGCTTGTCATCCTCTGCCAATAATACCCGCATGATAAATACCTCCTATACCATGTTTTTCTATTTGAATTATATCATACTATACTGGCTGATGTTGAAAAGAAAGTGAAGAAGCGTTATAGTGAAAGAAAGAATATAGACTATCAAGGAGACTTCATAATGACTCAGCCCAACTGTATCGGCTTCCCCCCCAGCATAGACGCTGCCTGCACCACGCTTATTCTCGGCTCCATGCCGGGAATCTCATCGCTAAAAGCCAGTCAGTACTACGCCCATCCACAAAATCGATTCTGGCCGCTCATCACCCGTCTTCTCACGGGAACAGACGAGGTCCCGCCGCGCTACGAAGACCGGCTGGCGCTGCTGCTCGTCCACCACATCGCCCTCTGGGATTCCATTGATACCTGCCGCCGCGACGGCAGCCTGGACACAGCCATCCGAAATGAAACCGCCAACGATTTCAGCGCCTTTTTTGCCGCCTTCCCGGCGATTCGCACCGTTTGCTTTAACGGCGCCAAATCTGCCCAAACCTTCCGAAAAAACAATCCGCTCCGGCACCTTCCCGAAGGCATCGCATTCCACGCTCTGCCCTCCACCAGCCCGGCCAATGCCCGCTGGCGTCTGGACGACCTTATCCAAGAATGGGGCCGCATCATTCATTCTTAAAAAAAAGCGTCCAACCCGCCTGTCGCCGGTTGAACGCTTTTACATTTTTTAATCAACGGGAAGAAAATTTATCCTTCAAAATGACATCGTGCGAACCGCCTTCCACGATGCTGACCGAAGAAACCAGCGTCAGCTTGGCTTTCTCCTGTAATTCTTTAATGGTCAGAGCGCCGCAGTTGCACATCGTTGAGCGAACTTTGCTCAGCGTGATATGCACATTGTCCCGAAGCGGACCAGCATACGGCACATAGGAATCAACGCCCTCCTCAAACGACAGTTTGCGGTCGCCGCCGAGATCATAGCGCTGCCAATTGCGGGCCCGATTAGAACCCTCGCCCCAATACTCTTTATAGAATGTACCATTGATTTTGACCTTATCCGTTGGGCTTTCGTCAAAGCGGGAGAAATACCGGCCCAGCATCATAAAATCAGCTCCCATGGCGAGCGCCAGCGTCATATGATAGTCATGCACAATGCCGCCGTCCGAGCAAACCGGCACATAAACTCCGGTTTCCTTGTAGTACTCGTCCCGTGCCTTCACAACATCAATGATAGCTGTTGCCTGGCCGCGGCCAATACCTTTCGTTTCCCGGGTGATGCAGATCGAGCCGCCGCCGATGCCAACCTTGACAAAGTCTGCGCCGGCTTCCGCGAGGAAGCGGAAACCATCGCGATCAACGACATTGCCTGCGCCGACCTTGGCCTCGGGAAAATGCTCATGAATATACTGCAGCGTAATGCGCTGCCATTCCGAGTATCCTTCCGAAGAATCGATGCAAAGTACATCCGCGCCGGCTTTCAACAGAGCCGGCACCCGCTCGGCATAATCGCGGGTATTGATGCCGGCGCCAACTATGTAGCGCTTGCTGCCATCGACCAGTTCCAGTTCATTGTCCTTGTTATCCGTGTAATCCTTGCGGAATACCATATAGCGAAGACGCTGCGTCTTATCAACGAGCGGCAGCATGTTGAGCTTATTCGACCAGATGAGATCGTTTGCCTCCGAAAGCGTCGTATCTGCATCCGCATAAACCAGCTTGGAAAACGGCGTCATGAACTCTTCCGCCTTGGTATCCATCGGCATGCGCGTCACCCGGTAATCGCGGCTCGTCACAATGCCGAGCAGTTTGCCGGTCGGCGTCCCGTCTTCCGTGACCGCCATCGTAGAATGGCCCGTTGCTTCCTTCAGCGCCAGAATCTCACCGAGCGTCATCGTCGGTTTGATATTGGAATCACTGCTGACAAAACCGGATTTATAGCTTTTCACCCGCTTGACCATAGCGGCTTCCTGTTCCGGCGTCTGCGACCCGAAAATAAAGGAAATGCCGCCCTCTTTGGCCAACGCGATTGCCATGCGATCATCCGAAACCGCCTGCATGATCGCCGATGTCATCGGGATATTCAGGCTGATCTTCGGCTCCTCACCCTTTTTAAAACGCACCAGCGGCGTGCGGAGAGAAACATTCGCCGGCATACACTGCGTCGAAGAATACCCCGGTACCAAAAGGTACTCTCCAAATGTATGCGACGGTTCTTCATAATAAAATGCCACCATAACCCCTTCTTTTCTTTAGAATAAAAAAGGACTTGCGCTAATCCCTTTTAGATATTTAAGCTATCATAGTACAAATTGACCGTCCTTGTCAAGGAAAACAAAATAAAAGGAGCCATTGCCCATAGGCAACAGCTCCCTGCTATGTTTTATTCTACTGTAACCGACTTCGCCAAATTACGGGGTTTATCGACATCACTGCCGCGCGTAATCGCTGCATAATAGGCCAATAACTGCAAAGGCACCACCGTCAGCAGCGGAATGAGAAGTTCATCCGTCTCCGGTACCTTGATCACATGATCGACATATTTTTCCAGCTCCGTATCATTGGCGGCGGCAATGCCGATAACGACCGCATCGCGTGCCTTTACTTCCTTGATGTTGGAAAGCGTTTTTTCGTAAACGCTCTTCTGCGTTGCCAGCGCAATCACCGGAATCCCCTCGACGATCAAAGCCAGCGTGCCATGTTTGAGTTCTCCGGCCGCATAAGCTTCGGCATGAATATAAGAAATTTCCTTGAGTTTCAGCGAGCCTTCCAGCGCCACATCATAGTCGAGCGACCGGCCGATGAAAAACACATCTTCATTGAAACCATAAACCTTGGCAAAGGTTTTGATTGGCTCTACATCTTCCAGCGTCTCACTGATCTGCGCCGGAATCTGCCGGAGCTTGCCGATGAGTTCATGAATGCGCGCCGCCGGCAGCGTGCGCCGGATACCCGCCATATAAAGCGCCAGCATAAACATGACAATCAGCTGTGTTGTATAAGCTTTCGTCGAAGCCACGGCGATCTCTGGACCCGCCCAGGTGTAAATCACCTGATCGGCCTCCCGGGCAATGGACGACCCGACCACATTGGTGACCGCCAACGTCTTCGAACCAAGACGTTTGGCTTCTTTCAGCGCCGCCAAGGTGTCGATGGTCTCGCCGGACTGGCTGATCACAATGGTCAGTGTACAATCGTCGATGATTGGAGACCGATACCGGAATTCCGAAGCGATGTCGCACTCCACCGGGATACGCGCCAAACGCTCAATATAATATTTCCCGACCAGACCGGCATGATACGCCGTGCCGCAGGCCACAATAAATATTTTATGGAAGGAATTCAGAAAATCTTCGTTCCATTTGAGTTCATCGAGCACCACCGCGCTGTCATCTTTCGCCAGCCGCGCCGACATCGTATCGCGCACTGCCTTCGGCTGCTCATGAATCTCTTTAAGCATAAAATGCTCATAGCCGCCTTTTTCCGCTGCTTCGGCATTCCAGTTGACCTCAAATACCTTCTTTGTGATCGGCTCGCCCTCACGATTGGTCACCCAGACAGAATCCTTGCGAATGACGGCAATTTCGCCATCATTCAGGATATAGGTCCGACGGGTACGGGAGATAATCGCCGGAATATCGGAAGCGATAAAATTCTCCCCTTCGCCCAGCCCGATAACCAACGGATTATCCTGCTTGGTGCAAATCAGACGATCCGGGTCGCGGCGCGACATGAAAACGAGCGAATAGGAACCGTCAATGCGATTCAGTACGTCGCGCACTGTAGCTTCAAAATCCCCATTGTAGAGTTCTTCCATCATATGGGCAATAACCTCAGTATCCGTTTCTGATTTAAATACATGCCCTTTTTTGATCAAATCCTCTTTGAGCGCCATATAGTTTTCAATAATGCCATTATGCACCACCACAAAATCGCCGGTACAATCCGTATGCGGATGCGCATTGAGATCAGACGGACGGCCATGCGTAGCCCAGCGCGTATGACCAATTCCTACCATGCCGGACGGTTCATTACCAGCAATTTTTTCCTTCAATGAAACCAGCCGGCCCACGCTTTTTTCCACCCGGATGCTTTTGCCGTCATAAACGGCAATCCCGGCAGAATCATAGCCGCGATATTCCAATTTCGTGAGTCCTTCCAAAAGAAAAGGCGTTGCTTGTCCATCGCCTACATAACCTACAATACCACACATAATTTAAGAACCTCCGTATTCTCCGTCAAACTAAACTTTCAAATTCAAACTTTTTCCCTGTTTGCTGGTCCCTGCACACTGCTTTGTCCCGGCAGTTACCCACCGGCTTTAACAGCTCTTGACGACCGGACCCGGCCGAGAGGCATCCGCTGATCATTCGACAACCTCTCCCTCGTCCTCTTGCCCCACAGGCAAGAGCTCGCGCTAAGATGAAAATCTTTTAAACTACAACTGCACTTCCTTTCTGCCAACACAGACAACAGGAAAATCTGTCTTGCTTTCTCAGCAGCATAAACAAAGCAAAGGAACGCGTGCGCTCCTTTGCCACTACTTGTAACATATTCTAATGTATCCTATGCTAATAGTCAAGCGTTTTTGCTCCGCCGCCGGCATGGCCGGAACCATCGCCGCCCGGCGGCAGACGCGGCCTCAGGACAGCGCTGCCGCCGCCTTTCCGAGTACTTCTCCGGCGGGAGCATGAATCACCAGCTCAGCCCGGTAATCCGCCCCGGTTATACTCTTATTAATCAGTACGAGATGCTTCCCCTGAAAATAATCAATCAGCCCCGCCGCCGGATAAACGACCAGCGAGGTTCCGCCAATGAGCAGGGTATCCGCCGTACGGATCGCGTCCATCGCATCGGTGATGACCTCGCTGTCAAGCGGTTCCTCATAGAGAACAACATCCGGCTTCACGATGCCGCCGCACTGCGGACAGCGAGGAATCCCTGCCGCTGCCAGAACAAAATCGACCGGATAAAACGCACCGCAATCCATACAATAGTTGCGCAGTACGGAACCATGCAATTCATACACATTTTTAGAGCCGGCCGCCTGATGCAGCCCGTCAATATTTTGCGTTATCACCGCCTGCAGCTTGCCCATTTGCTCCAGCTGAGCCAGCGCAAAATGCGCGGCATTTGGTTTAGCCGCAGGATAAATTAATTTTTCACGATAAAAGGCAAAAAAGGCTTCCGGATAACGCAGGAAATACGTATGCGACACCAGTTGCTCCGGGCGCAGCTGCAGCTGCAATTTTTCATTCCAAAGCCCGTTGAAACTGCGAAAATCCGGTATTCCCGATTCCGTTGAAATCCCCGCGCCGCCAAAAAAGACCATCTTATGACTTGCCCGCAGGATTTCCGTCAGTTTCTCGATCTGCTCTTCCATGCCCATTCCCTCCCGCACAGCGATTTTTTTGCCGCCAACGCTGTTTCTATCAAAAGCTCAAAAAATATATTGCACCAGCAGCATGTGGCAGGCAGTGCCCCCGGCTATGGAAAGAAGCATCTGCCGACGCCAGGATTGCAGCCCCAGCACGACGCCGAGCGACAACAGTTCAGGCAGTCCGTGCCCGCTCTGCAGCCACTGGATGTCCTTCAGGCAGTAAATCACCAGCATTCCGAACACGGCGCCGGGCAAAACCCGACCCAGATAGCGGATATAAGGCGGCACCGGTTTCCCTGTCGGAAAAACCAGGAACGGCAGGAACCGGGTCAGCAGCGTTCCCAACAAAACCATGCCGATAATGATCAATCGTTCCATTCCCGTCATTTTACCAGCTCCCCTTCCATTTCCCGCCGTCCCCGGCGCCAGGTCAGTACGCCGAGAATGCCCAGCATCGCGGGGATAATAAAATGCCCTGCGCCAAAAACGACCAGACTCACAACCGAAATTCCCAGACCCCAGAGCGAACTTTCATGCCGCTCTTCCTGCCGCCAATTCTCAAAGAAAATAACCACGAACATCGCCGTCATTACAAAATCCAGACCCGCTGTATTAAAATGCAGCCAAGCTCCGCAAAGCCCTCCCAGCAGCGCTCCGGTGAACCAATAAATATGATTTAGCAAAGTGACAAAAAACATAAACCAGCCGCGATCCACCTCCGCCGGAATATGCGCGGTAAAATTGATTGAAAAACTTTCATCGCACATCCCATAAATCAGATAGGGCTTTTTCCAACCGGTGCCCCGAAATTTTTCCAGCATGGAAATCCCATAGAATAAATGCCGGGCGTTCACCATCAGTGTAATCGCCAGCGCCGATAATGGCGCGAACGGCCCCAGCAGCATCGGCACCGTCAGGAACTCCACCGAGCCGGCAAAAATCGTCAGACTCATCAGCGCCGGATACCAGAAACTAAAGCCGGCGGCATGCATAAAAATACCATATGTCAGCCCCAGAAACCAAAACCCGGCAAAAATTGGAACCGTATAAGGAAAAGCCACCCGAAACGCTTTTTTTATCATTTCTACCTTCATTATCATCACCCTGATTTTTATCTTACCATTGTAAATCCATACATTCAACATTATAATTGTATGTATTACAATATTTTACCAGGAGTGATTCATAATGCCCGTCAATTCCTTCAATGACTATCCCATGACCTGGAAGCCGGACCGGCAAACCCTGAAACGGCCAATCTATCTGTCGCTGGCCAGTCAGCTGGAACAAGATATCCGGCTGGGCCTGCTGCCGCCGGGAACCAAGCTGCCGCCGCAGCGGGAACTGGCTGATTTTCTTGACATCAACTTTACGACGATCACCCGCGCCTACAAAATCTGTGAACTGAAAGGACTGCTGCATGCCCGTACCGGCAGCGGTACTTTTGTGACGCCGCAGGCGGCTCAAACCGTAACGATTTCTTTGGCCGGCATGCAGCAGGAATGCATTGATCTGGGTCTGGTAGCATCGTACGAAGAAACCAATACCCTCACACTGCCCATTCTGCGGCAGGTAGCCCGCAGCCAGCGGCTGGAAAGTCTGCTGACCTACGCCTGCCCTGACGGCATGCCCGCACACAAACAGGCGGGCATTTACTGGCTGCAGCATTTGGGCCTGCATACCGACCCCGAGCACATTGCTCTGGTATCCGGCACGCAAAACGGTCTGGTCATCTGCCTGTCGGCGCTATTCTCCCCCGGAGACCGCATAGCCGTCGACCGCTATACCTATGCCAATCTCATCGAACTGGCCAAGCTCTATCATCTGCAGCTGATTCCGATTGACGGCGATGCACAGGGCATGTCGGCTGCCAGTCTGGCGGCCCATTGCCAGCTGCACCCCATACAGGGGATTTATCTTATGCCTTCCTGCAGCAATCCCACGACCATCCGTATATCGACCGCCCGACGTGAGGAATTAGCCGAAGTCATCCGCCGCTACCGGCTGATTTTTCTTGAAGATGATATCCATGCCTTTTTGACCGCCGACATTTTACCGGATTATCAAGGCCCGATGGTCAACCTGGTACCGGAACAGGGCATTTACATTTGCGGCACCTCAAAATCCATCTGCTCCGGCCTGCGCGTTGCCTACCTTGCCGGCGGCGAAACCTTTCGCGAACCCCTGCTGAAAGCGCTTTTCAACATCAATGTCAAAACCAGCGCGCTCGATAGTGAAGTCATCACACAGCTCATCCGCAGCGGCCAGATCTGGAAAATCATCGCCCGTAAATTTTCTCTGGCGCAGACCGCCAATGATTGCTTCAATGCGATTTTCCCGCAGGCAGTACAGGGACATCCGCTGAGCTTCTTTCGTTGGCTGCCGATTGCTTGTCAGCAGCCAGGCATAATTGTGGAGCAGCAGCTGCTGACCAAAGGAATCCGGGTGTATCATTCCGATCGCTTTCTCTGCGGCAATGCCGCCCCACAAAAATATCTGCGGATTTCGCTGGCGACTACCGCGGATCTGGCCGAACTAAAAAAGGGACTTGGCATTCTGGCAGACTATATTGCCAGCGAATAAGCCCGTCCCTTTTTTCAGTCTCTGTTTTTCAACGCTGAACGGATGATAGCCTCCGCCACTTCGCGGATGGTCTTGCGCTTGGTCATGCTATACTGCTGGATGCGGCGATAGGCTTCTGACTCGGAAAGGTTGTAGGCATCCATCAGGATTCCCTTGGCGCGGTCCAGTGTTTTACGCATTTCCAAAGAGCCCTTTACCTTATCCAGCTCTTCCTCCAACTGCTGCATTTCCTGCCAGCGCGAAAGAGCGATTTCCATGGCCGGAAACAAATTACTTTCCTGAATCGGCTTGACCAGATAGGCCAGTACGCCGGAGTCTTTTGCCCGATCCACAATTTCCTTCTGACTGAACGCCGTGAGCAGCAGCACTGGCGCCAATCCTTCATCGGAGATGATTTTTGACGCTTTGATGCCATCCATTTCCGGCATTTTGATATCCATAATGACGAGATCCGGATGATATTTCCGGGTGAGTTCAACCGCATGATAGCCGTCAATCGCTTCTCCTACTACCTCATGACCAGCTTCCTGCAATATTTCTTTCAAATCCATCCGAATGATGGACTCATTGTCGGCAATAACGATTTTCAGTATTTTTTTCATGACTCGGTTTCCTCCTCTTTGCGGCGCGGTATCATAATTTTTGCATGCGTTCCCTGTTCGTTGACCAGCGCAAATGTGCCGCCCATATCATCTTCCACCAAGGTCCGGACAATTTGCAGTCCCAGAGATTTCGACTGACTGATATCAAAACCTGGCGGAATGCCCGCTCCGTCATCATACAAATCAAGGAAATACGCGGTTTCTGTACGGCTGCCCGCCAAACCGATCAGACCATGGCTGCGCCCCTCAAAAGCATGTTCAATCGAGTTCAGAATGATTTCATTGACAATGAGCGCCAGATTGCTGGCCTGCTCCGAAGGAAGAATAATATCCGGGCCGATAAAGCGGCGTTCCAGCTCGAAATCCGGCGGCAGCATATTCTGCGCCACCAGATCCAGAATATTGCGCGTCACCTCAATGACATCAATACGTTCCGCATCCTGCTGGGACAAAAACTCATGCACCACGGAAATACTCAAAATGCGATTTACGCTCTCTTTAAGCGCCGCTTTCACTTCCGGTGATTTTGAGCGTCGTGACTGCAGTCGCAGCAAGCTGGCAATCGTCTGCAGATTATTTTTCACCCGATGATGAATCTCCTGAATCACCGCCGACTTGACCAAAAGTTCCTTATCCTTCTTCCGTACTTCCGTCAAGTCTTCAATGACGACCACACGCCGCAGCAATTGTCCTCCCTCCATAATCGGGATATTGCGCTGCACCAGAATGAGCCCGCCGGCCTCCAGTTCCTTTTCATAGGGACGATGCGGCGCAATGGTTTCCTTTGTCACATGCATTGTGAGCTGCCGATCAAACAAATGGCAGCCGACCAGACTGCCTACTCCCAGCACCCGGTAAATACGGACTGCCGCCACATTGGCAAATACAATACGATTAAATTGATCGGTCACAATGATGCCGTCACTCGGGGAAATTGGCCGATACATATCGCGGTCGAGAGCCTTGCGCGCATTGATGAGAATCAGCCGCGCCGTCTCTAAAAGCTGCGCATATCCATCCAGCAGCAGATTTGCACTATCGGTTTCAATGCTGACGACGGCAATGACCTCGGCTCCATCATGAATGGCAAAAGTATACATATCCAGACTCGTATTGCCAAGCTCCCATTCTCTCTTGCCCTTCATCGGCTTACCGGTATGCAGCGTCCGCGCCGCCAGCGGTTCCTCTACCTGGGCAATCAGACTGCCCGGAGGAGCAAATTCCGCCGGATGAAACACCGTGTGCGGTTTCTCGTGCGCCAGCACCACAAAACGTCCGGCTGGCTGACGGACTGGAGCCATCAGGCTCATTTGCGCATGCGCCAGATCGGCGATAAACGGCAGGCAGACACTGATGCGCTTCAGCAGATCGCACTGCATGGCCGTAAGCTGCGTATATTTACGACAAATATCCAATAAACTTCCCATTGATAGTTCCTCCCATACATCTTATTTCCCGCTATGGCCGCCAAAATCCTTGTGCATAAGCGCGATTTTCACAATAATATTGTATGCAAAATAAAAAAGGAACAGACTCCGTCAAAAATCCGCACAATCTCCCTGCGGCGACGCAATCTATTCCTCATTGAATGATCTTTGATTCAGTTTTCTGCATCCATATCCGTCAGATCCAGCCCTGGAACGGCATTCAGATAAAGATTGGAAAAACGGCCGGCCAACGATTGATAATACCCCCGACAGGCAATCATAGCCGCATTATCCGTACACAACACGGTGCTTGGATAATAAAAACGGATGCCCTGTGCCTGCGCTGCCTCCCGCAGCCGACCTTCCAGCGCGCTGTTGGCCGCTACGCCGCCGGCCAGCACCAGCGTGCGCATTCCGGTCGCATGCATTGCCTCCAGTGCTTTGGCCACCAATACTTCAATGACGGCCCGCTGAAAGGACGCCGCCACATCCGCCTTATTGACCGGCTGTTGTTTCAGCTTCATCGAATTCAAATAATTTAGCACCGCCGACTTGAGGCCGCTGAAACTGAACTCATAATTTCCTTTATCCTGCAACGCTTTAGGAAAATCAATCGCCGCCGGATTGCCATCTTTGGCCAGCCGGTCAATCTGCGGTCCGCCCGGATACGGCAGCCCCATGACCCGCGCCACCTTGTCAAACGCCTCGCCCGCCGCGTCATCCCGCGTCTGTCCCATCAGCACAAAATGATTGTATCCCTTAACCTGTACCAACGAAGTATGTCCGCCGGAAACTACCAGCGCCATAAAGGGCGGTTCCAAATTCGGCGCGCTGAGAAAGTTCGCAAAAATATGCCCTTCTAAATGATTGACTCCGATCAGCGGCACCCCTAAAGAAAATGCCAGGGATTTCGCTGCCGATACGCCAACCAACAACGCTCCCACCAATCCCGGACCATACGTTACCGCTATTTGATCGATATCGTTCAAAGCGACTTTGGCCTGCCGTAAAGCCTCATCAATGACCGGCATGACATTTACAATGTGTTTGCGCGAAGCAATCTCCGGCACAACCCCGCCAAATTTCTGATGTACGGGAATCTGCGTTGCTATGATATTTGATAATAGCGTCCGTCCGCCGCGAAGCACGGCTGCCGATGTTTCATCGCAGCTCGACTCGATCGCCAGCGTCAGTCGTTCCTGTTCTTCCTTCAATCTTCTGCCTCCAGCTATAACTTCATATTCCACATAATAACCGCATCCTCACCATTGTCCTGATAATAATGCGGACGATGACCGACACTCTTAAAGCCAAAAGCCGCATATAAAGCCAATGCAGCGGCATTCGACGGCCGGACCTCCAGCGTCATCCGCGCTGCACCCCGGCTCTTGGCTGCCCCCATGATTTCTGCCATGAGTTTAGTCCCAACCCCTTGTCCGCGATATGAAGGCGCGATTGCTACATTGGTAATCTGCGCCTCATCATCGAGAATCCAGACGCCGGCATAACCGATAATCGCCGTCTCATCAAGCGCCAGCAGATAACAAGTGCGCTCATTAGCGGCTTCCTCCCAAAAAGACTGCCGCGACCAAGGAATCGCAAATGATGCTTTTTCCACGGCCTCCACACCAGCCGCATCTTCCGGTACCATCTCGCGAAATTTAATCATGAGACCGTCTTTCCATGGCGGGCTTCCCACAGCACTTCTGCCTCTGAACGCCGGATATAGACCGGCTCCATATCCATCACATTGCCCGCCTTACCAGCTGCCAGCTGCTGCAACCCTAAAAAAGCTACCTCAGCTGCCCGCGGCATAACCAGCGCCGGCGGCGCCACCGAAACATTGTCCGGCAGATCCGTCCGCGAGGCTAATTTTTTCCGGGCAATATCGCCGGCCAAAACTACCGGCGCCTTTTTGGCAGCACAATGCTCCAACACCTCATCTAGTGACAGAATCTCAATATTCTGCTCGGTATGCAGCTCATCCGCCTGCCAAGAAAACATGGCCATATATGCATGCCCCTTTTGAGCATCCATCAGCGGCGCCAGATAAGCACCAGGGACCGGAAAGCGTGCCGCCAGCGCCGCCAGCGTCGGCACACCAGTAATGGGGATATGCAGTGCATAGGCCATGCCCTTAGCGGCGGCCAATCCGATGCGCAGCCCCGTAAAAGATCCCGGGCCAATGCTTACCGCCACTGCTTCCATATCTTCTTTTTGCACATCAGCCAGCCGCAAAACCTCTTGAATATGCGGCATCAACGTCTCTGAATGCGTAAGCCGTGTCTGCACGGTAATCTCCGCCAGCAATTTTTCCTCGGTCGCTACCGCCACGCTTGACACCATCGTTGATGTCTCTAAAGCTAAAATCAACACGACTGTTCCCACTCCTTTATCCAGTTCTGAAAAGCATTCCCCTGCGCCGAAAACAAAATGCGGCGGCTATCGTCCTGCTCCATACGTTCCATTTGTATACGGATATAGCTCTCCGGCAAAGCCTCTGGGAACTTATCCGCCCATTCAATCACCACTAAGCCGTCCGGAGCATCGATATATTCATAAAAACCGATCTCATCCAACTCCGTCTCTGACTCCAGCCGATAAAGATCAAAATGAGCGATCGGCATCCGCCCCTGATAAAGATTCATGATGTTAAAAGTCGGACTGGTTACCTCGCCTTCGACCCCCAGCGCCCGGGCCAGATTTTGTACTAATAAAGTCTTGCCCGCCCCCAGATCGCCTTCCAGGCACAGTACCATCCCCGCCTTGATTTTACTCCCGAGACGCGCTGCCAAAGCTGCTGTCGCGGCGGGCGAATCCGTAATACACTCCGTCATAATGCCACTCCTGTCTTCCTATCAAAACTAAATTATATCATATCCCTACAACTACGTAAAATATATTCGTCTAATTGGATACTTATTATTTATTAATATTGATTTTGAATTTCTTTGATTAGGCATGAAATCAAAAGAATATTCATGTCTGAAAGCGATAATCGCTTATCAAGCCTTCTCAGACACATTTTCTTTTCCCTCCTGCGCCCTTATAATAAAGCCATAACAAAGAACTGCTTGAGAGGGCAGCGAAATAAATTAACAATCAGGAGGAAATGAACATGAAAAAATTTGTTTGCAGTGTCTGTGGTTATGTATATGAAGGTGACGTTCCGCCAGCGCAGTGCCCAATTTGCAAAGCTCCGGCCGATAAGTTCATCGAGCAAAAAGAGGAAATGGACTTTGCGGATGAGCATCGCGTCGGCGTTGCTAAAGGCGTAGATGAAAGAGTTTTGGAAGGTCTCCATCAGAATTTCACCGGAGAATGCTCAGAAGTCGGCATGTATCTGGCCATGAGCCGGGTAGCCGATCGCGAAGGTTATCCGGAAATTGCCGAAGCTTTCAAACGCTATGGTTTGGAAGAAGCAGAACATGCCTCCAAGTTTGCCGAACTTCTCGGCGAAGTACTTACCTCCAGCACCAAAAAGAACCTTGAAATGCGCGTTGCTGCCGAACATGGCGCCTGCGCTGGGAAAAAGGAACTTGCCACTTTGACCAAGCAGCTGAACCTCGACGCTATTCACGATACTGTACATGAAATGTGCAAAGATGAAGCTCGTCATGGACGCGGTTTCAAGGGCCTTCTGGATCGCTATTTTTCGAAATAAAAGTTTCCCTCAAATATATAATGAACCCAAAAAGGAACAGACAGCCTAAAGCTGTCTGTTCCTTTTTGGGTTCATCTCATCAAGCTTCTTTCTTAACCGTCTCATGCAGCCATTCATCCATACGCTGCATGCAGCCATGATGAGCATTTTCATCGCTGGCCTTAGCCATATTCTCACAGCCATCTTTTTTGGGACAAGCAGCGCAGGCCATAACATCAGCAAAAAACCCTGCCTTGTCCGCAATCGGCATCGTATTGAAATACTCATTAATTGAAGGGCACCGGCGGCGGCTATATTTACATTCCTGCGGCTGTCTCATCTGGCAAAACTGATTCACCGCATGATAACAATTTCCATCCAACCCACAAACATAATCTACACTTACAATCGACATTCCTTTGTTTCCCTCTTTCAGCATACATGCTATATACGATACGATTATTAGCTTTTATCACCATATAAAATATTATAGCGCATCAAAATAGCATGGTCAATACTGCCCAGATACTTCCAGGATTATCCTTAAGTACTATTTTTTATCAGCCAAATATTTTATAGTAACGAAAAGCACTCGTATCACTACGAGTGCTTTAAAGACCAAACC
>DCFR01000007.1 GCA_002319815.1 Megamonas sp. UBA1799 | reverse complement strand
TGGAAAAAATTGACGTAGTACGTAAGGGCATTGTGCGCCGGGCAAAATTGTACTATCTGCGCAATCTTACTGGTAAAGCAGCTCGTATTAAAGAAAAGCATTAATGGTAAAAATAGGGACTGGCAGCAGTCCCTATTTGTTTTTTTCGGGAGGTCATGATATGGGGTCATTAGGTGAAGAAGTTAAAGACTGGATCGTTTCAATTGTCATCGCTGTCGTTCTGGCCTTTTTTATCCGTTATTTTATTGTTGAGCTTTATCTTGTTGATGGACCATCGATGCGTCCCACGCTGCAAAATGCTGAGCGTCTGGTAGTCAACAAGTTTATATATCGTTTTCGGTCGCCGGAGCGCGGAGAAATTTTGGTATTTCGCTATCCGCGGGATCCCAGCCGCGATTTTATTAAACGCGTGATTGCGATTCCCGGCGATACGATCGAAATCAAGGATGGTCGTGTTTTTGTCAATCAGCAGCTGATGAATGAGCCGTATATTCTCAGCAAGACACGCGGTGATTATCCTTTATCTACGGTACCAGAAGGCCATATTTTTGTGATGGGGGATAATCGCAACAATTCCGAGGACAGCCGGTTTGCCGATGTAGGTTTTGTGCCGTACGACCTCATTAAAGGTAAGGCGGTATTGGTATTCTGGCCATTTGATCAATTTAAATCGCTGCCCTGACCGGATACTTGCATTTGGCAGCAGTGTGTGCTACTATAATAGCGTAATAAGAAATGAATATGTTTTGAGTCTTTGGGGTTGGGGGAAGTTCCCTACCGGCGGTTATAGCCCGCGAGCCATTTGGCATGATCTGGTGAAATTCCAGAGCCGACAGTATAGTCTGGATGAGAAAAGACTGGTTTATGTCTGTTTTTATTGGCATAGCGGGCTGCCCGGGAGAATTTTCGGGCGGCTTTTTTGATGTTCAAGGGGATGATGGTACTGTTGCAGGATGAAGATTATATGTATGAGGCGCTGCGCCTGGCAAAGCATGCGGCCGGAAGGACCTCACCCAATCCATTGGTGGGAGCAGTGATTGTCCGGGAGGGACGCATCATCGCTTCCGGCTGGCATCGTCAGGCAGGAACCGCACATGCGGAAATACATGCTTTGCAGATGGCGGGCGAATTGGCGCGCGGCGCGGTGCTGTATGTAACGTTAGAGCCGTGTTCGCATTACGGGCGCACCGGTCCGTGTGCAAAGGCTATTGTTGCCGCCGGGCTGCGGCGTGTCGTAATCGCCATGCAGGACCCCAATCCATTAGTAGCCGGCAAGGGGATAGCAATATTGCAGGCAGCCGGCATTGAGGTTGTTTGCGGTGTACTGGAGAGCGAAGCGCGGCGTCTGAATGAAATTTTTTTGAAATGGATAACAACGAAAATGCCTTTTACTGTACTGAAAATGGCCATGTCGTTAGATGGAAAAATTGCGGATGCCGACGGCGCATCGGAGTGGATAACGAATGTCGATTCCCGTCAGGCCGTGCATAGACTGCGCGATCAATACGACGGCATTTTGACCGGTATCGGGACGGTCCTGGCCGATGACCCGCAGCTTACGGCGAGACTGCCGGAAGGAAGCGGGCACAATCCTTTGCGTATTGTCGCGGACAGCCGGGCGCGCATTCCACTGGATGCCAGGCTGTTGACTGACGGCCAGGCTAAAACGCTGCTAGCGGTCACGCAGGCGGCGCCGGCAGAAAAAGTGGCCGCTTTGCGTGCTGCCGGTGCGGAAGTTGTTTGTGTCAATGAGGGCCCGGAGGTGGATCTCCATAAGCTTTTTCAATATTTGGGGCAGCATGATGTAACGTCGCTTTTGGCAGAGGGCGGCGGCGAAATGAGCTTTTCATTGCTCAAGGCCGGTCTGGTGGACAAGGTTTGCGCCTTCATTGCGCCTAAAATCATTGGTGGGCGCAAGGCTCTGACTCCGGTAGAAGGCAGTGGTTTTCCACTTGCGGAGGCGGTGCAGTTAACCGATACGCACTGGGAAAATTTTAACGGCGATTTATGTATAACCGGTTATATAAGGAAGTGAAAGTATGTTTACAGGTATTATTGAGGAAGTAGGCACTATTTCTTCTTTGAATGGCGGGGCGTTATGTATTTCGGCGGAGCAAGTTCTGCAGGATACCAAGGTTGGCGACAGTATTGCCGTGAATGGTATTTGTCTGACGGTGACCGAATTGAGAACCCGCAGCTTTTGTGCCGACGTGATGCCGGAAACGATACGAAGTACATCGCTCATGGCATTGCATCCGGGCAGTCATGTAAATCTGGAAAGGGCACTTTTACTGACCAGCCGTCTGGGAGGACACCTTGTGAGCGGACATATTGATGGAACTGGCAGTATTCAATCGATTCAGGAAGAAAAAGAGGCCCGGGTGCTGCAAATTACAACCGGGCCGGAAATCTTGCATTATATCATTAGCAAGGGCTCGGTAGCGCTGGACGGCGTAAGTCTGACCGTGGCCAGTCTTACGGACACGGCCTTCTGCGTTTCTTTGATTCCGCATACGCGGCAGCAGACGATACTGCATGAAAAAAAGGTTGGCGACCGGGTAAATATAGAAAACGATCTGGTAGGTAAGTATGTGGAAAAGCTATTCAATAGAGAAGCGGCGGCAGAGCCGGAAAAAACTTCAGGTCTGACGCGCGAGTGGCTGACAAAATATGGATTTTAAGGAGTGATTTTATGGGATTCGCAAAAGTGGAAGAAGCAATTGAAGATATACGACAGGGCAGAATGTTGGTGGTTGTGGATGATGAAGATCGGGAAAATGAAGGCGATATTATTATTGCGGCTGACCGCGTAACGCCGGAAGCAATTAATTTTATGGCAACGTATGCGAAGGGACTTATTTGCATGCCGATGGAAGGCGAGCGGCTGGATGCGCTGAGCATAACGCCGATGGTGGCGAATAATACGGATAATCATGAGACAGCCTTTACGGTTTCTGTAGATGCTTTTGATACGGAAACCGGTATTTCAGCGTTTGAACGCTGTCAGACGGTAAAGATGCTGATTCATCCTGGTGCCAAACCGGCAAATTTTCGGCGGCCAGGGCATATATTTCCGCTGCGGTCGGTTCCCGGAGGGGTGCTGCGCCGCGCCGGGCACACGGAGACAACGACGGATCTGGCGCGTCTGGCCGGGCTTTTTCCGGCGGGGCTGTGTTGTGAAATCATGGCCGATGATGGTCATATGATGCGCACGCCGCAGCTGCTGGAGTTTGCCGAACAACATGGTTTGCATATGATCACCGTCCAAGCGCTGATTGAGTATCGCAAGCGGACGGAAACTTTTATTGAAAAAGTGGCCGATGTGGATTTCCCGAGTAAGTACGGTCATTTTCGCATCAAGGCATATGAGAGCAAACTGGATGGCAAGTGCCATCTGGCGATCGTCAAGGGAGATGTCTCCGGCCAGGCGGATGTGTTAGTGCGGGTTCATTCCGAATGCCTGACCGGCGATGCGCTGGGATCTTTGCGTTGCGATTGCGGCGATCAGCTGGGACAGGCGCTGCGCCGCATCGAGCAGGAAGGTATAGGCGTGGTGCTGTATATGCGTCAGGAGGGACGCGGCATCGGTCTGGCCAATAAGATGCGGGCCTACGCTCTGCAGGATCAGGGGAAAGATACCGTGGAAGCCAATGTTCTTTTAGGGTTTGCTCCTGATCTGCGCGATTATGGCATTGGCGCACAGATACTTTCGGATCTTGGTCTTACCAGCATTCGTTTGCTGACAAATAATCCGGCTAAACGGGCTGGCTTGGAAGGCTATGGGTTAAAAATCACCGAGCGGGTGCCTTTGGAAATTCATTCCAATCCGTTTAATCATCGTTATTTAAAGGTAAAAAAGGTGAAAATGGGGCATTTGCTGAACGAGGAATAGTTTCGGTTGGCATTCCCTGAATTTTGTCCGTATATTATTTTAGGGTCGTATACATTTACGACGGAAGGGAGTTTATTATGGTAAAAGTGTTAGAAGGCAATCTGATTGCAGAGGGACTGAAATTTGGTATTATTGTATCCCGTTTTAATGAATTCATCACGACGAAGCTGCTTGGCGGCGCTTTGGATACGCTGCACCGTCATGCAGCTAAAGATGAGGATATAGAGGTAGCCTGGGTGCCGGGGGCTTTTGAAATTCCGTTGGCCGCAAAAAAAATGGCAGAGAGCGGGAAATATGATGCGGTGATTTGTCTGGGCGCGGTGATTCGCGGTGCGACTTCGCATTATGATTATGTTTGCAATGAAGTGTCCAAAGGCGTTGCACAGGTGGGACTGACAACCGGCGTGCCGACGATTTTCGGCGTGGTCACGACGGAGAATATTGAGCAGGCGATCGAACGCGCGGGTACCAAGTCTGGCAACAAGGGTTCTGACAGCGCTGCCGCTGCTATGGAAATGGCTAATTTATTGCGGCAAATTCACTGACGAGCGGGTGAAGAAAATGAAAATAGGAATTATCAGCGATACGCATGGTTCGGAAATGCGCTGGGAAAAGGCCTACGAGAAATATTTATCGCATACGGATTTGATTCTTCACGCCGGGGACGTCCTGTATCATGGTCCCCGCAACCGCATCCTGCCGGATTACAATCCGGCAGGACTGGCGGAGCGGATTAATCGCGCAGCGGTACCGGTGGTTATTGCACGCGGCAATTGTGATGCTGAGGTTGACACCACACTGCTGAATGTGCCGGTGCAGGAACCCTATGCTTATGTCTGGGCGAATGGACGCAGCATTTTGCTGACGCATGGTCATACCGTTGCCTCTGATCAGGCAAAAGAAGAGATGGCCAGACACTGCCGGGCGGGAATTTTTATCAGCGGGCATATTCATACACCTGTGCTCGAGAAGCGCAATGGGATCATTTTTATCAATCCGGGATCGCCTTCATTATCAAAACGCGAGGATCATCGTTCTACCATTGCTGTGCTGTCTGAACAGGAAATTGTGATTGTCGATTTTGATGCCGATGAGATTTTATCCCGGCTGCCACTGGAATAAGGGAGGATTTATGGATCATTTAGTAAAAGCAATTGCTGAGGACGTGCGTGTTTATGCGGCCATAACAACGGATTTGGTCAATGAGGGCATTGCCCGGCATCATTGCCAGCCCCTGGCGGCAGCCGCATTAGGGCGGACGATGACCGGCGCTTTGCTGCTGGCGGCAAATTTGAAAAACAAGGAATGTATTACGGTAAAGTTTAATGGCGACGGGCCTCTGGGAAATATTGCGGCGGATGCCAGTTCAGATGGCTTTGTCCGCGGTTATGTGGCCCATCCACAGGTGGAATTGCCGCTGCATAACGGAAAGCTGGCGGTTGGGCAGGGCGTCGGGCAGGGATTGGTTTCCGTCACCCGATTTACCGGCTTAAAAGAACCGGTTACGGGCAGCTGCGCCATTTATTCCGGAGAAATTGCAGAGGATCTGACCCGGTATCTTTATGTATCGGAACAGACTCCCTCCAGCGTCGGGCTGGGGGTTTTAGTCGGCACTGATTTGAAGGCGGTTGCGGCGGGCGGATTTATGATTCAGCCGCTGCCGGATGCATCGGATGAGGTTTTAACACGGCTGGAAAGTAATCTCAGCCAGATTTGTCCGGTTTCGACGATGGTGCAGGACGGCATGGATGCAGCGGCGGTCATTCGTGAATTGCTGCAGGGCTTTGCTGATGTTAAAATCCTGACGACGACCGATTTGGCCTTTCGCTGTCAGTGTTCTAAACGCCATACGGAAGATATTCTCATGACTTTGCCGCGACAGGATATGGATCAACTGATTGCAGATGGCAAGGCGGAAGTGTGCTGTCAGTTCTGCGGCGAGAAATACCAATTTACCAAAGATGAGTTAGTCGCTTTGGCAAATGTAGGGGACAAGCTGCGTGAACGGCAAAAACAGGCAGTTTCAAAGTAATAAAATGAGCCGCTTCTCAAAGAAGCGGCTCATTTTATGATATATCAGTTTTAGTTCTATTGTGTGTGACTCAGATCGAACGCTGAACTTTACCAGAACGAAGACAACGAGTGCAAACATTAATATGTTTTACCTCACCGTTTACAACGGCGCGAACGCGTTGAATATTAGGCTTCCATTTACGTTTGGTCTTTAAATGTGAATGGCTGACATTCATGCCACTGAGTACACCTTTGTTGCAAATCTCACAAACATTTGCCATGTAACACACCTCCTCAAAAAGTCGATGAAATACTTTCATACACAATATAAATATTTTAGCATAATGTGTGGTGCTTTGGCAAGCATTTTCTCTGGTCTTTTTACTATATATAGTTTTTTCTTTGTTTTATCGGTATAATAAAAGAAAAAGCAGTATTTCATGATGAAATTGTTTATAATGAGATGAAACTTATTTTTATTCTGGTCGACATTACATTTTGAGGAGATAAAAATTGGAACATACTATGAAGCAGCAGCGCGTTCTGTGGCTGGCCATCAATGCGAAGTATTCGCATACCTCTTTGGCCGTGCGTTATCTGCAGGCCGCCTGCGAGGATACAGAGATACTGGAATTAACGATTAATGATTATTTGCCGGATATGCTGGGAAAAATTTATGAGCATCATCCGGATGTTTTGGGAATCGCCTGCTATATTTGGAATATTGAGTTGGTAAAAGCTTTGCTTCCTTTATTGCGTAAGGTGCTGCCGCAGACGGTTTTGATTTGTGGCGGGCCAGAGGTTTCTTATGATGCAGCGGCTTTTTTACAGCAATTTCCGGCGGTGGATTATGTGATTCGCGGTGAAGGCGAAATTGCCGCTGCAGCCCTACTGTCTTCTTTGCGCCGCGGTGAGAAACCAGCTCTGCCGGATGGCGTAGCCGGACGTGATGCCAAGGGAGATATTGTGACTGGCAGGGCGGTTGTAGTGGAAGATTTAAGTCAGCTTCCTTTTCCTTATACCGCTGCGGATCTGGAGAATGCGAAGGAGCGTATTCTCTATTATGAAACCTCACGCGGCTGCCCCTATGCCTGCGCATATTGCTTGTCTTGTGCGACGCGCGGCGTGCGTTATCTGCCCTTGGCAAGAGTTTTGCAGGAACTGGCGGTATTTATAGCGCATGATGTGCGGCAAGTGAAATTTGTCGATCGAACCGCCAATGCTGATAATGCGCACTGGCTGCCGATTCTGCAGTTTATTGCCCGACAGAATTGCCGGACCAATTTTCATTTTGAAATTGCGGCTGATCAGCTGGATGATGATGCTTTAGCTGTTTTGCAACAAATGCCGGCCGGCAGAATCCAACTGGAGGCAGGCATTCAGTCAACAAATGTTCAGACCTTGCGTTCGGTGCACCGCGTACACTGCTGGGAGCGGCTGACGCGTCAGCTCCGGACGATTCTCAGCTGGAAAACGATGCATGTGCATGTCGATTTAATCATTGGTCTGCCGGAAGAAGGGTTGGCCTCGTTGGCACATTCTTTTAATGATGCGTATGCTTTGCAGCCGGATATGCTGCAGCTGGGTTTTTTAAAGTTTTTAAAGGGTGCGGCAATGATGGATCTGGCAGCGGCAGGGCAGTATTGTTATATGGACACAGCGCCGTACGAAGTCTTGTCGAATCGCTGGCTTTCCTATGGAGAAGTGCGTTGGCTGCATAGTTTTGAAATGGTATTTGAGTATTATTATAATGCGGGGCGCTGTCGGCAGACTCTTGCTTATTTGATTCGTGAAGCAGCCGGCGGCAATGCTTTTCGCTTTTATCAGCAATTTACGGATTATTGGGAAACGCAGGGCTGGCATCATTGCGGACATGCGGTGAAGGATTTGTATGGCTGTCTGCTGCAGTTTGCCCTTCATCAATATGCGGTGCCGCGCGAGGAAATAGACAATTTGCTGCGGCTGGATGCTTTGTCGACCGATGGTGGAACAGTTCGACCGACGCTTCTCGACTGGAACCGGCAACGATACCAGAAAATCACGGGAGCTTTTTGGCGCAGCCGCCTGCCAGAAGAATATATACCAGGCTATCAGTTTCATAACTGGAGAGATATTCGGCAGCAGTATCATATCGAAATCTTTGATTATGCCGTAGATACCGCGCCGCGGCAGCGGATGGAAAAAAGCACCACTGCAGTGCTGTTCATTTTTGGAACGGCGTCAGCGTTGCCAATCAAACTGCCGTTGCTGCCGACGGTAACGGTCTGACCAAAATATAAAAGGTCCGTCTGGTTATAAAAACCGGACGGACCTTTTTATTGGATCGTTTGCTATTATACCTTGTCGTTGCTGCCAAGGACATGAACCAGTTTGTGTTTAACCAGCTCTTTAATGTAAGCGCGGGCCGGTTTGAGATATTCACGGGGATCAAATGCCTCCGGATGCTGCGCCATGTATTCGCGAATCCCTGCGGTCATGGCAAGCCGCAAATCGGAGTCAATATTGATTTTGCAAACCGAGGATTTAGCCGCCTTGCGCAGCTGCTCTTCCGGAATGCCCACGGCATCGTCTAAATGGCCGCCGTTTTCATTGATAATCCGGACATACTTAGGAATGACCGAAGAGGAGCCGTGCAATACAATCGGGAACTGCGGCAGGCGTTTCTCAATTTCCTCCAGAATATCAAAGCGAAGTTCCGGTGGAACAAGAATGCCGTCCGCATTGCGCGTGCACTGCTCCGGCTTGAATTTGAAAGCGCCGTGGCTGGTGCCGATCGCGATAGCCAGCGAATCGACGCCGGTGCTCTTGACGAATTCTTCTACTTCATCCGGGCGCGTGTACGACGCATCCTGATCGTTGACCTGGACGTCATCTTCGATTCCAGCCAGTTTTCCCAGTTCGCCCTCGACAACGACGCCATGCGCATGCGCATATTCGACGACCTGTTTCGTGACGGCAATATTTTCTTTAAAACTGAGTTTCGACCCATCAATCATGACAGAGGTAAATCCGCCGTCAACACAGGATTTGCAGATATCAAAGTCAGCGCCGTGATCAAGATGCAGCGCGATTGGCAAATCCGTGTCTTCCAGAGCGGCTTCAACAAGCTTGACAAGATAAGCGTGCTTGGCGTATTTACGCGCGCCAGCCGATACCTGAAGGATCAGCGGAGACTGTTCTTCCTTGGCCGCTTCGGTAATGCCCTGAATGATTTCCATGTTGTTCACATTGAAGGCGCCGATTGCGTATCCACCGGCATAAGCCTTCTTGAACATTTCTGTGGTTGTAACTAATGGCATTTCATATTACCTCCCAATATAAATTTTTGTAGAAACTATATAAACACATTATAACATAAAACCGACGTAATAGTAGTCGGATAAATCCGGATGTTTAAGAAGTATCTTTGCATTCAATAAAAAATATGCTATAATAAAAATATATTTTCGTAAAGTAAAGCGATAAAGTAATTTTGAATGGATGGTGATGGATGGTGGTAAATCCAAAGTTGAAGGATGACTTGAATGATCAGCTGTGTCAGGCTGTTTTGCTTTTGCAGACGACAGAGGAATGCTATCAGTTTTTTGAAGATATTTGTACAATCAGCGAGTTGAAGGCTTTGTCACAGCGGTTGGAAGTGGCTCGCATGCTGGCGGCCGGGCATACCTATGACGATATTGTCGCCCGGACCGGCGCCAGTACGGCAACAATCAGCCGGGTGAAGCGCTGTCTCAATTATGGGGCAGACGGTTATAAAGTGATTCTGGAGCGGTTGATGGCGCAGCAAAATCTCACAAAGAATGCTAAAGGAGAATGTATCGATGCAGGCAAATGATATTGTATTGGAAATACCTTATGGGACGCGTGATTTTTTGCCGCACGAGGCAGCAGAAAAACGCCAGTTGGAAACAACGCTGGCAGATTTGTTTGCCAGCTGGGGCTATGATGAAATTGTCACGCCTACGATTGAATATCTGGATACTTTGACCATGGGAAACGGGCATGTATTGGAACCACACATGTTTAAATTTTTTGATAAAAACAATCGCACGCTGGCGCTGCGCCATGAAATGACCACGCCGATCGCCCGGGTCGCAGCCAGTCGGCTGAAGGATGAAACCCTGCCTTTAAAACTATCCTATATCAGCAGCGTTTATCGTTATGAGCAAACTCAGACCGGGCGCCAGTGCGAATTTTATCAGGCCGGCGTTGAGTTTATGGGCAGCGGCACGGCTGCTGCTGATGCCGAAGTGATCGCCTTGGCCGCGGAAGGGCTGCGTCGGACGGGTTTGCAAAATTTCCAGATTTGTCTGGGTCAAGTAGATTTTATCAATGGCATTATGCAGCAATTTCAACTGGATGACGCCATGCAGACGAAAATCAAAGCGGCGATGGAGCAGCGCAATCTGGTCGGACTGGAAGCGCTGCTGGAGCAAACAACCTTAGCAAAAAGCGCGCGGGAATTATTGCGCCGACTGCCGCTGCTGCACGGCGGCGAAGCGGTTTTAGCGCAGGCCTATGATATCGCCGTTACAGAACAAAGCCGACGCGCGCTGGACAATCTGGCGGCAATTTATCATTTATTGGAAGAGTATGGTGTTGCCGGGCAGGTGCAGTTTGATTTAGGCGTCATTCGCGATTTTAATTATTATACCGGCATGGTTTTTGAAGTTTATACGCCGGGGTTGGGTTTCCCGCTTTGCGGCGGCGGCAGGTACGATCATATGCTGTCGGATTTTGGCAGCGCCTGCCCGGCGACCGGTTTTGCGCTGGGCATTGAACGCATCATGCTGTCGCTGGAGCGTCAGGGGCTGCGTATGCCGCAGATTCGCAAAGATATTTACCTGGCTTATGCGCCGGGAAAATTGGCAGCGGCCTTGCATAAGGCGCAGGAATATCGGCAGCAGGGGCAGGTCGTTGAGCTGGCGCCGGCGGCGCAATCGGAGCGCGAGGCGGCGGACTATCAGACAGGCAAAGCTTATCAGAAGCTGGTCTATATTTCATGATTTTGCAGCGTGTCCGTCAGGTCCTTTATGCGCTGCGGGCCCGGCGGACCGACGCGGATGAGCAGTTTATTGCTGCCTGGCTGAAACCGGCAGAACAAACGTTGTTTTATGCGCAGGTCCTGGCTGATCAGTATCATGCGCTGCGCACAGCCTATACCGCCGAGCGCCTGGCACGGCAGGCGGCTGCTGTCCAGCTGCCGCTCTTGCTGCGCTGCGCCTTGCTTCATGATATTGGCCGGGGGCGCGGCGATCTGGGCACAGCAGGAAAGATCCTGACTGTTTTCCTGCATGCTGTTTGTCCCCGCTGGGTCTGCCAACGAGGTGCTGTTGACGGAACGCCGGGCTCGCTGCAGCATAAGCTATATATTTATCAGCATCATGCAATGCTGGGGGCGGCTAAACTGGAAAAACTTGGGCTGCACCGGGAAGCCGTCATTGTCGCGGCGCATCATCAGCCGGTGAAGGCGAACGATCCTTTGGAACTGCTGATTCTTCGCCGGGCGGATGCCTTGAATTAGTCAAGGCGATTGAGCTCAATAGCCCCGCTTTTTATTGACGCTGTTTTTCATTTTGTCGGCATCGGGGAAATGCTGGAGATTTTCTATAAAAATACTTAAGGTGCGCTGCATATATTGCGGTGAGCTGGCAGCCTGATGCGGCGTGATCAAAAGGTTTGGCGTGTCCCACAGGGGCGATTCCTTCGGCAGCGGTTCCTGCTCAAAAACATCGAGCGCTGCGCCGCGGATCGTGTGTTCCTTCAGTGCCTGCTGCAGATCATCTTCATTGACGATGGGTCCCCGGGCAATATTGATAAAATAAGCCGACGGCTTCATTTGTTGAAATAGTGAGCGATTGAACAGCCCTTTGGTTTCCGGCGTGAGCGGCAGGCTGACGATTACGTAGTCGGCATTGGCAATGGCCGCCGCAATTTCTTGGGACGGATAGAGCTGATCGACAAATGGTTCGCTGGCGGCGGTTCGTTTCACTGCCAGAACTTTCATACCCATGTTTTTTAATCGTTTGGCAATTTCATGACCAATGCTGCCGAGACCGATGATGGCAGCTGTTTTTTCATAAAGCTCATCCATATCGCGCAGGGGTTTCCAAAGATGGGCTTTTTGCTGTTCATAGGCCGTAAAAAGGCAGCGGCTGCTACTCAGCATAATACCAAGAACATGTTCGGCAATTGTAATGCCATGAATTCCGCGTGAATTGGTTAAAATAATATCAGAATTGCGAAATTGTTCTAAGGATAAGAACTGATCTACGCCGGCACTCAACGCATGAATCCAGCGGAGTTTCGGCGCTTGCGGCAGAATTGGCGCCAGGTCGGTTTGTCCAAAGGCAATTAAAATATCTGTCTGCGGTAGGAAAGCCGCCGCTTGTTTCGCTGTCGCAGAAGTTATAACGGCATTGGGCTGCGCCGCTTGAATCATATCAATATGCTCTGGTTTAAGGGGATAGAGAGATAAAATATGCAGTGACATACAAACATCTCCTTCTAATATATAAAAAAGTTCTTTTGTTATTTATTATTCTACGGCTGCCAGAAAAATCCTTGTTGCCGGGTTGACGAAATTATATTCTCATGTTAATATATCATTACACTATTACTTTAAATAACTAAAGAAAAGCAGGGGATAGAATGGTGATTACAACGATGGATTATCTGACCATTGCTTTGCCAAAGGGAAAATTATTTTCTCTTTCCGCAGATTTATTTGCTAAAATAGGTTATACGGCCGAAGGACTGTCTGAGAAGTCACGCAAGCTCGTGATCAGCAATGAAGAAAAAAAGATTAAGTTTATTATTACCAAGACGGCCGATGTTCCGACTTATGTAGAATATGGCGCGGCGGATATCGGCGTGATCGGCAAGGATGTGCTGATGGAATCCGGTCAGGATGTATATGAGCTTTTGGATCTGGGGTTTGGCCGCTGCCATTTGATGATGGCCGTTCCCCGGCAGCAGAAGCGGGCGGATTTAGCCAGCTATGCGCATACGCGGGTGGCGACGAAGTTTCCCCATATTGCCGAACGCTTTTTTAACAGTAAGGGCATGCAGATGGAATATATCAAGTTGAACGGCTCTATTGAGCTGGGCCCTATTGTCGGTTTGTCGGAAAGCATCGTCGATATTGTGGAGACCGGAGCAACGCTGCGGGAAAATAATCTGGAGGAAATTGTGCCGATCATGGATGCAACCGCGCGGCTGATTGCCAATCGCGTCAGTTTTCGATTGAAGTTTGACCGCATTCATCAGATGGTGGAAGATCTGCGTTATATATTAGAAAGTGAGGTAAAAAAATGAAAATTGTTTATGTGAAAGAGAGCGGCGAGAAAGCCATAGAGCAGCTTTTAACGAAAGCGTCCTTTGACGCCGTGGAACTGAATCCAACAATTCGGGAAGCCAACCGGAAATTATTTGGTGCGGATCTGACGGCGGCGGAGATTGTCGATCGTATTGTCGGCGAAGTTCGCCGCGATGGCGATGCGGCGGTGATGAAGTATACTCGTTTGATTGACCATGCCGATTTTCAGCCGGAAGAATTTTTGGTGAGCGACGCAGAATATGAGGAAGCCAGACGAGAGGCTGATCCGGCGGTGCTGGATTCTTTGCGCCGGGCGATTGAAAACGTGCGCCGCTATCATGAAGAGCAGAAGCCGAACTCCTGGATGACGTATCGGGAGCAGGGTTCTATTTTGGGGCAGTCGGTCATTCCGCTGGATCGCGTAGGCATCTATGTGCCGGGCGGAACAGCCGCTTATCCTTCGTCGGTGGTTATGAATGCCGTTCCGGCGATGGTGGCCGGCGTACGGGAGCTGA
Source organism: Megamonas sp. UBA1799 (assembly GCA_002319815.1). Classification (GTDB taxonomy): domain Bacteria; phylum Bacillota; class Negativicutes; order Selenomonadales; family Selenomonadaceae; genus UBA1799. The sequence goes on along the minus strand of DCFR01000007.1, from coordinate 8,056 downwards.
TTATGATGGTGCCGCCGCGTAATGGCAAGATTAATCCTTACGTGCTCATAGCAGCGCAGGAGATCGGGGTATCAAAGATTTATAAAATTGGCGGCGCGCAGGCAATTGCTGCGATGGCTTTTGGTACGGAAACGATTCCGCGGGTTGATAAGATTACCGGACCGGGCAATATTTTTGTGACGCTGGCTAAAAAGGCCGTGTACGGACACTGTGATATTGACATGCTGGCCGGACCAAGTGAAATTCTCATTGTGGCTGATGCATCGGCCGACCCTGCTTATGCTGCGGCTGATATGCTGAGTCAGGCAGAACATGATATGCTGGCCTCCAGCATTCTGATCACGGATTCTGCCGCGCTGGCGGAACAGGCAGCAGTTGAAGTGGAAAAACAGCTGTCGGTATTGCCGCGGCAGGAAATTGCCCGGGCTTCACTCGATCGCAATGGGCTGATTGTTGTTGCCGAAGATTTAATGCAGGCAATCCGCTTGGCTAATATTTCGGCGCCGGAGCATATGGAACTGCTTACCGAACAGCCGTTTCAGCTGTTGCCGTATGTGCATAATGCCGGTGCGGTGTTTCTGGGCGCTTATTCACCGGAGCCGCTGGGGGATTATTTTGCCGGGCCGGATCATATACTGCCAACCGGCGGCACGGCGCGGTACTATTCCTGCCTGAATGTGGAAACCTTCATGAAGCGTACCAGCATCATTTCCTATACGCAGCCGGCGCTGCAAAATGTACAGCAGGATATCATCCGCTTGGCCGAAACGGAAGGGCTCCAGGCGCATGCCAATGCAATTCGCTTGAGGGGGCTGAAATAACATGTTGAAGTACCGCGCGCATCTCAGCGAGATGCCATCCTATGATGTGACTGAACGTGATTGGCAAGTTAAGGTCAATGCGAATGAATGCAATTTGCAAATGCCGCCTTTAGTAGAAGAACGGGTTATGAGCCGGATGTCGTATGTGGCTTTTAATCGTTATCCCAATACAGAGACGGATAGTTTGTGTGAACAAATTGCGGCGGCGTTTTCGCTGCCGCGTGAAAATGTATCGCTTGGGAATGGGTCCAGCGAGATTATCGAGAAATTGTTTTATTGTTTTGGCGGGCGGGCGCATAAAATCGTCTATCCGCAGCCGTCTTTTTCTATGTATGCAATTTATGCAAAAGCAGCGGAAGCGGTTGGCGTACCCGTGCCGCTGGAAGAGGATTATAGTCTGGACGTGGAGAAGTTTGTGGCGGCAGTCGAGGAAAACAAAGCGTCGCTGGCGGTTGTTTGCAATCCGAACAATCCTACGGGAAATCTCCTGTCGCTAGCTGATATTGAATACATTGCCCAGAATATTACCTGCGCATTTTTAGTTGATGAAGCGTATATTGAATTCGGGGGAGAGTCGGCGGCGAAGCTTTTGAGTCAATACCCAAATATGATCGTGGCGCGGACGTTTTCCAAGGCCTATGGACTGGCGGCCGTCCGCATGGGTTATATGTTGGCGGATGCCGGTCTTACGGCGATGGTGCAGAAAGCCTCAATGCCGTATCATATCAATGTGTTGTCGCTGGTGACAGCAGATATTGTTTATCAGATGCGGCAGGAATATCAGCCGCGTATACAAATGATGATTGCCGAACGTAAACGCATGTATGAGCAGTTGAAAAAGATTGGCGTTCTGACCGTTTATCCATCGCAGACAAATTTTCTTCTGGTGCATTATGACGGAGCCGCCGTGCTGAATGACCGGCTGGAAGCACAGGGAATCGGCGTGCGCAGTTTTGGGAATGCGCCGCGGCTGGAGAATTGCCTGCGGATTTCTATGGGAACTCGCGAGGAAAATGATCTATGGCTAAAGAGCATTCAGGATTTTGCAGAGGAGCGTCAATAAAATGAGAAGTGCAGAATTGGAGAGAAAAACGGCTGAGACTTGTGTGAAAATCAAGTTGTTGATTGATGGACAAGGAAACAGCCAGATTGATACCGGCATTGGCTTTTTCGATCATATGCTGACGCTGCTCGCCCGGCATAGTTTATTTGATTTAAATATCAGCTGTCAGGGGGATTTAGAAGTCGACGGCCATCATTCGGTAGAAGATATCGGTATTACTCTGGGCAGTGTGTTTAAAACAGCTTTAGGGACGAAAGACGGAATTTCCCGTTATGGATCCTTTTATGTTCCCATGGACGAAGCACTGGCATTTGCTGCGCTCGATATCAGCAACCGTCCTTTTTTAGTTTATGACGCCGGCGCGATGGCCCCCATGATTGGCGGCTATGATTCGGAGTTGACGGAAGAATTTCTGCGGGCTTTTGCGTTTCAGGCTGGACTTACTTTGCATATTAAAGTGTTTTACGGTGTCAATTCCCATCATAAAACGGAAGCAATCTTTAAGGCGCTGGGTCATGCTTTGCGCTGTGCCACTACAATAGACCCATGTATAAAAGGTGTACTCTCAACGAAAGGTGTATTATAATAAAAAGAGGAGGCTGACAGGATGATTGCCGTAATCGATTATGGGGTGGGAAATTTATTCAGCGTGGAGAAGGCATTGTTGTATCTGGGCGCCGATGTAGTGGTTACCCAGGATGCGGAAACAATTGCCCGGGCGGATAAATTGATTCTTCCCGGCGTAGGCGCTTTCGGCGACTGCATGCGCAACCTGACGGCAACCGGACTCATTCCGATGCTGCTGGATCGTGTTGGCCGCGGATGCCCGTTATTAGGGATTTGCGTCGGGCTGCAGATTCTGTTTGATGGCAGCGAGGAGTCTCCGGGGGTACCGGGGCTGGGGATTTTTCCCGGCATGATTCGCAAAATCCCGGCCGCCGGACTAAAAGTTCCTCATATGGGATGGAATTCTTTGGACATCAGGGAACCGCGGCAGTCATTGGATTTGTTTGCCGGCTTATCGGCTAATTCTTATGTTTATTTTGTCCATAGTTTTCATGCCGTACCGCAGGATCCGGCCATTATAACGGCGGTTACGGAATATGGCGCGCGTATTACAGCCGCTGTGGCGCAGAACAATGTTCAGGCGACACAATTCCATCCGGAAAAATCGAGTGCGGTCGGGTTACAGATTCTCCGCAATTTTATTCAAAACTGATGGGAGGGGTTATCAATGATTATATTCCCGGCAATTGATCTGCGCGGTGGAAAGTGCGTGCGCCTTTATAAGGGCGATTTTCACCAGGAAACAATTTTTTCCGAAGACCCGGCAGGGACGGCTTTGAAATGGGAAAAAATGGGCGCTAAGTATCTGCATGTGGTAGATTTGGATGGAGCACTCAATGGGCACTCGATGAATATAACGACATTGAAACTTATTTTAGGCGCCGTACATATTCCGGTGGAACTTGGGGGCGGGATTCGTTCGCTGGCCAATATAGACGCGGTGCTTTCTTTGGGCGTACGCCGCGTGATTTTGGGCTCGGTAGCCGTAAAAGATCCCGAATTAGTTAAAACTGCCTGCGCCGAGTTTGGTGATCGTATTGTTGTGGGAATTGATGCGAAAGACGGCGTAGTCGCTGTCAATGGCTGGGGCGATACATCGAATATGAACGCTCCTGAACTGGCGGTGAAAATGAGCGCTGCCGGCGTCAGAACGCTTATTTATACAGATATTTCCCGGGATGGCACCCTGTCCGGCGTTAATATCGATGGCGCAGTTCATCTGGCCAAAGTCAGCGGCGCTAAGATTATCGTTTCGGGCGGGGTCAGTTCAATTGATGATATTAAGGCGGTCAAAGCCCATGAACAAGATGGACTTGAGGGTGTTATTGTCGGCAAGTCCATTTACACCGACAAACTGGATTTGCGGGAAGCGCTTCAAGTTGCGGCTGAGGGAGAATAAGTAAAATGTATACGAAGAGAATTATTCCTTGTCTCGACGTAAAAGACGGACGCGTAGTCAAGGGAACAAATTTTGTCGGTTTAAAAGATGCAGGTGATCCGGTGGAATTAGCCGCCCGCTATGATACGGAACAGGCGGACGAGCTGGTTTTTTTGGATATTACGGCTTCCAGTGAAAAACGGAATACAATGGTGCAGGTAGCGTCGGGATGCGCTTCTCAGGTTTTTATTCCGCTGACCGTCGGCGGCGGCATTCGCACGACGGAAGATATGCGCGCGATGCTCAAAGCCGGAGCCGATAAGGTATCTTTGAATACGGCGGCGGTAAAAAATCCGCTGCTGCTGCAGGATGGGGCAGAGAAATTTGGTCGTCAATGCATGGTCTTGGCGGTCGATGCGCGGCAGTGCGGTGAAGGTCGCTGGGAAGTCTATGTCAATGGCGGGCGTACGCCTACGGGTCTGGATGTCTTGAACTGGGTGCAAAAAGCTGTTTCTTTGGGTACCGGCGAGATACTTCTTACCAGTATGGATGCAGACGGAACCAAAAACGGTTACGATCTTGCTTTGACCCGGGCTGTCTCCGAAGCGGTTGACGTTCCGGTGATTGCTTCCGGCGGCGCTGGGAAGCTGGAACATTTTCTTGATGTGCTGACGGTCGGCAAGGCCGATGCCGTGCTGGCTGCATCTGTCTTTCATTATGGTCAGTTTACTGTGAGGCAGGTTAAAGAATATTTAAAGTCGCAAGGTGTGGAGGTCAGGTTGTAATGGATATTTCAATGGTTAAATTCGATGAAAAAGGGCTAGTACCAGCCGTGGTGCAAGAGGAGAATGGACAGGTTCTCATGCTGGCCTATATGAATCGGGAGTCTCTGCTGAAGACAATCGAAACGGGCTATACCTGGTTTTTCAGCCGCAGCCGTCAGGCATTGTGGCAAAAAGGGGAAACGTCCGGAAATACGCAGAAGGTACAGGAAATCTCTTATGATTGTGACGGCGACACTCTGTTAGTGCGTGTTCACCAGACCGGCGTGGCTTGTCATACCGGTTCGTATTCTTGCTTCAGCGGACGCCGGCTGGGGGGGAATCCCAAGGAAGTGGCTGTCATTCCCGAGACACCGCCGGTTTCTTTGGCTAAAGTTCTCAATGAGCTCTATTGTGTGATTCAGGATCGCCGACTAAATCCGGTGCAGGGTTCGTATACAAATTATTTATTTGATAAAGGGCAGGATAAAATCCTGAAAAAAGTTGGCGAAGAAGCAACGGAAACGATCATTGCTTCTAAAAACATGAATAATAAAGAGATCGTTTATGAAATGAGCGATCTTTGGTATCATTGTTTAGTATTGCTGGCGTTTCATAATATTTCGCCGGAAGATCTCTTTGCTGAGCTGATGAATCGCCGCAGCGGCGGTTCCTATCATGCTTTTGAAGGGAAAACCGGCGTTCGTCCGGAGATGTGATGATCATGACTGAAGATGAGTTGATGGAGACCTTTTTACAGGAATCCCTTTTGGAAAAATGCCAAGATACAAAGAAAGCACAGCAGCTGCCACCGCCGCCATTGGAGAAACCAGTGCCGCCAGGAACATCGGTGTTTCGTTTGCCGGAGCCCGATCTGCTGCCGGATCAGCAGATCAATTTTTTAGAGTTGATTGAAGTCCGGGCTTCGGTGCGCCAGTATAGCGCCAAAGATATTACGTTAAAGGACCTTTCCTATTTGCTGTGGTGTACGCAGGGGGTAAAAATGGCGCTGCCCAAGGGCGGAACCATGCGGACTGTGCCTTCTGCCGGTGCGCGGCATGCCTTTGAAACGTATTTGCTTATTCAGCGTGTCGAGGGATTGAAACCGGGCTTATATCGTTTTCTGGCCTTGGGCCATGCTTTGATGCCGATTGCTGTGGAAGACGGGGCTTTGGAAGAACTTTATGTCGGGTTCAAAGCGGACCGTATGGTCAGGGAAAGCGCTGTGACCTTTATTTGGGCGGCGGATTTTCCGCGTATGACTTATATGTTTGGGAAACGGGCCTGCCGGTATATTTATCTTGACGCCGGTCATGTCTGCCAGAATTTGTATCTGGCGGCGCATACGCTGGGAATAGGCACTTGTGCCGTAGGCGCTTTCGATGATAATAACTTGAATGCGGCGTTGGGGTTTGATGGAAAGAATGACTTTGTGGTTTATTGTGCAACGACGGGTAAATTTTAAGGTCGTTGTGCAAGCAAGAAGGTAATGAGATGAAACGAAGAAACACCGCCTGTCATGACTGATAAACAGCCAGGACAGGCGGTGTTTCTTCATATGAAAAAGCATCAAAGCAAAACAATCGTTATAAACTTATGGATCAGACGCTTTCAGAAAAATGAAAATCGGCTTGTGAAGTTGTCCGGACAGCTTCTTCTAAAACTTCCGTAACGGCGGCAATATCTTTTATATCGGCTGATTCAGCGGCATTATGACTGATACCGTCTTTACAGGGGATAAAAAGCATGCCGGTGGCCGTATAATCTGTCCAATGCATAGCGTCATGACCGGCGCCGCTGGGCATGAACCGCCAGGATCGGTTTTGCCGCTGGCAGATGGCGCCCAGGAAGTCAAGCATAGCAGGGGCCATGGCTGCAGGCGTTTCTTTGCTGATTTCCTCAATATCGAAAGTAAGCGAACGGCGCTGGCAGATTGCTTCAATCTGGCGGCATATTTCCTTGGATACCGCATCTTTCGCTTCCGCAGAGATGCTGCGGATATCGATGCCAAGTTCCGTTTCTCCCGGAATGACGTTCATGGCGCAGGGCGTTACGCGCACAATACCAACGGTTCCCACTACCGGTGCTGCTTGATAGGATGAGGCGCTTTTCTCAACTTGCAGAATGATTTCGGCGGCGGCGCAGCTGCTGTCAAAGCGCATTCCCATCGGCGTTGCTCCGCTGTGATCAGCTTTGCCGTGCAGATGAACCCGGAGGCGGGTTGGGGCGGCGATTCCGGTAACGACGCCCAACTGCGTTTTTGTATGTTCCAATACTTTACCTTGTTCAATGTGTACTTCAAAAAACGCCTTAAGTGGCCGGTCATATTTTGCCGATGCAATGGCATCAGGATTTAGTTGGCGCGTTTTTAACACAGCATACAGAGAATGTCCCTCTGCATCCTGCAGCCGCTGGAGTTCAGCGATGCTGAGCTCACCGCGCATGGCGCGGCTGCCCAATGTAGCGGCGCTGAAACGGCTTGATTCTTCACACATAAATAAAACAACGTCAAGCGGATGATCGTTTTGAAAATTGTCTTCCTGCATACTTTTGACTACTTCAATTGCGGCCAGAATGCCAACAATTCCGTCATAATTGCCGCCGTCAGGCACACTGTCAGCATGCGAGCCAAACATAATAGCGGGCAGATTCTCCTGACGGCCCGGCAAATGACCGCGTACGTTGCCAAAGGCATCAATTGTCACATGAAGTCCCGCGTCTTTCATTAATCCAATGAGATAATCGCGGCATTTCCAATCCGCATCACTGAAAGCAAGGCGGTTAATGCCGGAACCGCCGGTAGCGGGATCGGAGATCGTACGAAGGTATTGAAGTTGTTTGCTTAAACGTTCCGAGGAAATCATGATAAAAGCCTCCTGTGTATTCGTTTGCGCTTTTGTAATGGACTCATTGTAAAGCTTTTTGAGAACTTGCGCAAGGTATGCCACTGGGAAAATTGAAAAGAAAATCCGCCTGAGCGCTGGTAACTGCAGGCGGATTTCTTACAATTTGAATTATATCAGGCACCCTTCCTGATGGGGACCCTTATAATCTTTTGCATAGTATATGATCTTAATCCGTTTTTTTCGGATTAATTAATAAATCGTTGATATATTTTCCACATGCAAAAACAGGAGTGTCGTATTCTAATTTTGCCCAAGGCGTATTATATTTGTTGGTGTCTAAGATTTCACTTGTAGATCTTTTTATTTTAACTATGTCATAGGCTCTATATTGTGCTTCCTGTGTTTGAAAGTTAAAGTGTATTATACATTGCCCATAGTAAAGAATATCTTCATCGGAAGAATACCAGATTACTGGAAAAATCATGGTGTCCTTGTCCGGCTTTTTTATATTATTTCTATTTGTGTCTACATAATAAACATAAGGTTTAACCGTTATGACATACTTAAACTCTGGTTTGTTATTTACAGGAAGCTGTTCCACAGTGTAAATGATACTATAA
>DCFR01000053.1 GCA_002319815.1 Megamonas sp. UBA1799 | reverse complement strand
TGAACTGCTTTTTCAGCAGCCTCCGCCCCCGGCGCTCTCTTTTTATTTGCAACGGCTATTTTGTACTGACCGTCAGACCATAAAGCGGCGTCTCAGCTTTGGTTTGGATATAAAGCTCCGTCCCCGCCGGCAGATCCACATTTTTGCCGTTCACAAAAGCTCCGGCAACAATACCGATCGGCCCGAGAACAACCATGCCGGCAATACTGGCGCCTGCCGCCATCGCCATGGTTTCCATCTGCTTCTTGGCTTCCGGTCCTAAAAACATATCGACATTGGTGCCATCAACCGCCTTCAAAGTCTGAAAATCAATATCTACTTCAGCATCCCGGCCAAAATTGCGCGCCTGCACCACCTTGGTCACTTTGCCAAACCCCGGAGCCCCTTTGGCAAAAAGCAGCAAACCGTTTTCAACGACATCTTCCGACGCCTGATATTCAATAGCGTCTCCGACCTTCATCTTCTTGGCGTTGACCGGAGTCACCAATTTAATGCGGACCAGCGTGTTGGCCGGGACCGAATACTGCGTGAGCGGAATCGGATTCGAGCCAAAAGCATAACCGGCCAGCTTGTCGATGCGGGCCTTATAGGTTCCCTCCGACGGCTTGCCCTGCATCGTCGTTTCCATCGCCGTGACCCGGTCCTGAATCGACTTCATGCTGACCTCACGGGTAATCGCATACTCGATCGCATTCATCTGGGTCAACAAAGACGGCCCATTTGTATTGTCAAACATCGTGGCATACAAGCTGTTCACCCGCGTCATCACACTGTCATTCGGATGCGCGCCCTCAAAATCGCGTTCGAGATGATTGACCCGATCCATAAGCGCTCCCGTCTGTTCTGTTCCATACGCCGCCTGCTCAACAGCCGCCAGCTTCGACGGCATGGAATCCGGCACCGCTGCAGCGGCCGTCCCAACCGTTGAAACCAAAAAGACTGCACTCAGCAGTATGCTAAAAAATTTTTGCATTCTCATTTCATGAATAACCTCCCTTAGTTTCCCTATCTCTAATGGTGCATATTCGCCACAGTTCAAGAAATTCCTCCTTTAATAAATCCGGCGATGGTATTTTATACCTGACTTTCGCCTCAGTTTTTAGGCCAAATTCTAAAACAACATATTTTTCTTGTTTATAGGTCAAATTTCACTGGACAAAAGATATTTCTTTCGGTATAATGAACCCGAGTTGAGAAATCAACTTACTCAAAAGCACTTATTTTTTTATTTGGCCAGGCATTCAATTGCCTGGCACTTTTTTTATGTGCATTTAGCAGCAATGATTTTCCTTGTTTTTCCGACACTTTTCCCCCAAAAATCCGGTCAAAAGCAATTTATGGATAAAATTCTATTGTAAAAAGACAAAAAAGCGTAAAAAAATTAAAAAACCACGAGACAAGACTTAATAAATATGCTATTATTAATACCATATTATTTCTCTGTACACCTTTGTCTCGTGGACAGAGAAATTTTGAGGAGGACTTATTATGGAAAATCTTATTCCCCTATTAAACAGTATTGACTCCTTTATGTGGGGTCCCCCGCTGATTACCTTGTTGGTCGGCACCGGTATCTACCTGACGATCCGGCTGGGACTGCTGCAGGTATTCCGGCTGCCGCTGGCTCTGAAACTCATTTTTAAGGCCAAGAACAAAGGCGAGGGCGATGTGTCCAGCTTCAAGGCGCTCTGCGTAGCGCTGGCGGCTACGGTCGGCACCGGCAACATTGTCGGCGTCGCTACGGCGGTCAAGGTCGGCGGTCCGGGTGCTCTCTTCTGGATGTGGGTAGCCGCCTTTTTCGGCATGGCCACGAAATACTCGGAAGGCCTGCTCGCCGTCAAATTCCGGTCTGTCGATGCCAAAGGCGAAATCGCCGGCGGCCCGATGTTCTACATCCGCAACGGCATAGGCGAAAAATACCGCCCGCTGGCTGCTTTCTTCGCTTTTGCGGCCATTCTGGTTGCCTGGTTCGGCATTGGCACGTTCCCACAAGTCAACGCCATCGTCGACAGCGTGAACATCGCCTTTGGCGTGCCGCGATTCGCCACCGATGCCGCGATCACGGTATTGATTGCCGCCATCACGCTTGGCGGTCTGCAAAGCATCTCGCGGGTATCCGAAGCCATCGTGCCTTTTATGGCCGTTCTTTATGTAGTTATCTGCACCGGACTCATTTTCACCCATCTGTCCGCGGTCCCGGATGCGGTTGCGCTCATCATCCAGGATGCTTTTACCGGTGAAGCAGCCGTGGGTGGTTTTGCCGGTTCTACGATGATGATGGCGATGCAGAACGGCATCGCCCGCGGCGTATTTTCCAACGAATCCGGTCTCGGCTCGGCTCCGATTGCCGCAGCCGCTGCCAAAACAAAATGGCCGGCGGAGCAGGGTCTCATTTCCATGACCGGCACATTTATTGACACGATCATCATCTGCTCCATGACCGGACTGTCTCTGGTTCTCACCGGAGCCTGGTCGGGGACATCAGCCGGTGCCATGATGACCACGGACGCATTCAGCAGTGTATTCGGCGCCATCGGCGGGCAGGTGCTCACCATTTCGCTGGTGCTTTTTGCTTTCACGACCATTCTGGGCTGGAACTATTACGGCGAACGCGCCTGCATCTATCTTTTCGGCACCAAAGGCGTCCTGCCTTATCGGCTGATCTTCATCGTCCTCGTCGCTTCCGGCGCGTTCCTGAAGCTGGAAGCCATCTGGATTCTTGCCGATATCGTAAACGGGCTTATGGCGATCCCGAATCTCATCGCCCTCATTGCCTTGGCCGGCGTCATCGTCGCCGAAACCAAACTCTATATGGAGCATCGTCACGAGGAAGATGAGGAAGATGTTCCGGTCAAAGAACTATAAACTTTCTTCCTGGTAAAATATGCAACCGGATGCCGGTCTTAACGACCGCATCCGGTTTTATTTTCTATCCTATTATTTATGCTGTTTTTTATCATTTTTCGCTTGATCGCGAGCCGCCTTTTCCGCCGCTTTCTTTTCCGCTGCCAGCCGTTTCTGATCAGCGGCTTTCAGCTGCCCCTTTGTATGGGTGATGATTTCATCCTGATGCTGTTTCGCATAATCCAGCACCGCATGATAAAATACACTATCCAAACTCTTCGGCGGTAATTTAGCTACCTGAATCACCTGGGCGGGAGAGGATGACGACAAGGTTGCCAGCCCGGAATCCAGCAAATCCACCTGCGTAACATCCACCGTCTGCAGCGCCAGATTAAACTGTAAATAATCAGCCTCGCCGGCCAGATCATCAAAGCCATCCGTTGATTCCATCCGCCAGCGGCGTTTGTCCAGTACATCCTGAATTTTAATAGAATCATAGGTGCGTACCGTCGGCACGATCAGGGTATTGAGGTCAATAAAGCCATCGTCGTCGACAGCAAAACAAATCTGCTGCTTGTTAAAATAGTAATTCATCCGTGGTGATGACTGGACCCATTGGTAAACTGTTTCCGGTACCGGCACCGCCTTGGCCATGACAGCCGGCATTCCCAGCCCCAGAGCTATCGCCAGCGTCAAGCCGGCAATCCATCGTTTCATTTGCATCCCCCCTGCTGTTTATCTAGTATATAAATCCCAGCTGAAAAAATACTGACAAGCTATGACCTGGTATCAGAAAATATTGAAAAAAGGAAGCTGCCGGAACAGATACTATTAATTGTCATCGCCCTCCGGCGTATGCAGCTGATCAAGTTCATACGGCGTCTCCTGATATACATAATAATTAAGCCAGTTTGCAAACAAAAGATTGGCCACGGACCGCCACCGGACAACCGGCAGCTGCGTCGGATCATTGCCGGGGTAGTAATGACAGGGAACTGCAATATCCATGCCCGCCTTGATATCCCGATCATACTCCCCCTTTAAGGTCATCGGGTCATATTCGGCGTGCCCGGTAATAAAAAACTGCCGCCGGACCAGATTGGCCACACAGTAAACGCCGGCCGGCGCCTCGGCTTCCGCCATGATCGTAAGCTCGGGCACCCGTTCGATATCCGCCCGCCGCACTTCGGTATGCCGCGAATGCGGCACATAAAACACATCATCAAATCCCCGGAAAAGTTTTTCATGCTCCACACAAAGATGATGTTCAAAGACGCCAAATACCTTGGGCACCACATCGTATTTTTTGATGCCGTAATGATAGTAAAGCCCCGCCTGTGCACCCCAGCAAATATGGAATGTCGAGTAAGCATGCGTTTTGCTCCATTCCATGATTTCGCAGACTTCATCCCAATAAGCAACTTCCTCAAACGGCATCTGCTCCACCGGAGCGCCGGTGATAATCAGTCCATCATATTTCTTGTGCCGGACTTCGGCAAATGTACCATAAAACTCCGTCAGATATTCCTGCGAAGTATGCTGCGGCAAATACGATTCCGTGTAGATAAAGTCAACTTCCACCTGCAGCGGAGAATTGCCCAGCAAACGCAGCAGCTGCGTTTCGGTCACCGATTTTACCGGCATGAGATTCAGAATCAGCAGTTTCAGCGGACGGATATCCTGCCCGTAGGCACGGTCAGCATCCATTACAAAGATGTTTTCTTCCTCCAGCACCTGCGACGCCGGAAGATTGTTAGGAATTTTGATTGGCATGATAAAGACCCCTTTGCATAACGAATTACGCTCAAAAAAAGAAGACCTCTTTTTGAAAGGGATCCTCAAATGTCTCCCTCTCATCTGTCAGGAATTCTCCTGCTGGAATTGGCACCTCGCGCTACGCGCCGGTTGCCGGGCTTCATCGGGCCAGTCCCTCCGCCTCTCTTGATAAGAGCGCTATATGAATTTGTGGTTATTCTATCATATCACCTCAGCGCTGTCAATGCAGCGTCAGCAGCAAACCAGCCACCTGCCGGTACTGTTCGGGAAACGGCAGCACATAATGGAAAATCGACCAAAAATGGGCCGCACTGCCGGCCATGACAAACAGATGCCAGATCACATGATTGTACGGAATGCGCCGCACGAGATAAAAAACAGCCCCTACGGTATACAAAACGCCGCCGGCAACCAGCCACCAGATAGCCGCCGCCGGCAGCAGCGCCAGCAGCGGGCGCACCATCACAACGGCAAACCAGCCCATCCCCAGATAGCAAAGCGTTCCCAAAATGCGGAAACGTTTGACAAAGAAAATCTGAAAGACAATGCCGAGAGCCGCCAGTCCCCAAACGATGCCAAAAATGGTCCAGCCCAGACTGCCATGCAGCGGAATCAAGACAAACGGCGTATAGTTGCCGGCAATCAGTATATAAATTGAAGCATGATCGACAAATTTAAAAATGGCCTTGAGATGTTCATTCGTAAAGCTATGATACAGCGTCGACGCCAAATAAAGTAAAATCAGCGAGACGCCATAAATAATACAGCTCGTGGTATGCCATACCCCGCCCGCAGCATAATAAACCAGCATGCCGATCAGCGCAGCTACTGCCAGCGCCGCGCCAATCCCATGCGTTACGGCATTCAAAATTTCTTCCAATCTCAGATGTGCTTTCATTGTTGAAGTTTCCATGTAAATCCCTCTTTTCTGTATCCCTAAAAACCCCCGCCGCTATTTCACCGGCAGAGCTTCTTTTCCCCCATCGATACGATAGCGGTTCACCCAGTGTTGATAGCCGGCCGCAAACGCCCGCAGACGCTTGAGTCCCGCCCCTTCCTGACTTTCCGGTTTGATGACCGTATAGCGGCCGTCAAGCTCAGATCCCATATCCTGCCAGCCGGCGGCGCCGCTCCAATACTTGCACTCAATAACCTTCTGTGTTCCCTGCGGTAAATTGACCGCTTTTTTCATAAACTTTATTTCCTGCACCTGTCCCTGGGGATTTTTTTCCTCAACCCATTCCCAATAGATCAGGTTGTCGCCCTTGAGACGCATCGTCGTCGTATCGGCAATCGAAGATGACCCGGCGCCGTTCGCCGCCGTCACCTGCCAAAGGGTAATCCAACGGTTGGGAGCTGCCGCCTGCGCCGCTTCTCCATCCCGAAAGACCGCATCGACAATCGCATCATAAAAAGGCTCGTCAAAGGACTGCGAATTGATTTCTTTCGGCTTGCGCGGATCATAAATCTTGGACCAGATGACCTTGCCATCCTTATTATAAAAATTTTCCTGTACATATTCGATCGTCCGCAGCTGCGGGCACACCTCGACCAGCGCCAGGCTATAGGCCAGCTGGGACGGATCCGGCAGAACCGCCTGGATTTCATAATTGGCAACAGTCTCTACTGCGCCGGCATACGTATAGCTAGTTTTGGTCCAGGCGGACAAACGCGTAGCGACGCCATTGACCGAACTGACAATCTGTACATTCTGCGGCACGTAATATTTACCATATTTATCATCGGCCGCAATCCATGTCCAATCGGCCGCCGTCGTAGCCGCTGCCGCGCAAACAGTCCCCGCCGCCAACAGCCATACAGCGGCAAAAATCATCAACCAGCTCATCCCACGTTTCATAGTCCTGCCTCCCCTGTTTCATCCGGTTACGGAATATTCTTCTACGAGTCTATTGTATCATAGAAAAAGGAAAGGAGAAACCGCCATTTCCTGGTTTTCAATCCGCTGGCAGGTCGATTTTATCCAGAATTCCGGCCAGAAAGGCGAGCATGACGCCATAGTTCGACATAGGTATGCCCTGCGTCCTCGCCTGCCCCGCCCGCGCTAAAACATATTTGCGGTTGAACATACAGGCGCCGCAATGAATAATAAAATCATACGGCGTCAGATCTTCCGGAAAATCCGGACCGCTCACAACCGTAATGGAAATCTCGTTCCCCAGTCTTTGCCGGAGCAAGCGCGGCAGCTTCTCCCGGCCGATATCTTCGGCCAGCGGCTTATGCGTACAGGCTTCGGCAATGAGAATATGCGCATCGTCCGGCAGCGAATCAAGTTTTCGGGCCGAGGCGGTAAAAAAGTCAATATCCCCCTTGTAATGGGCAAATAATACCGAAAAGGACGTCAACCGGCTGCTTGCCGGCTTTTTGGCATACACCGTGCCAAAAACCTGCGAATCGGTGATAATCAGCTGCGGCGGTTCCCGCAGAGCGGCCAGCGCCGCGTCCAGCTGATCCGTCGTGGCAGACAAAACCAAACATTTTTTATCCAGCAAGTCCCGCAGTGTCTGCACCTGCGGCAGAATCAGCCGCCCTTTCGGCGCCTGAATGTCCTGCGGCATGACCAAAAGCACGGTGTCGCCCCGGCGAGCCAGACCGCCGGTAATGCTCGCAACTTCATAATCTTCCGGCAGCAGCCGGATCAGTGCGTCCCGTACCGCTTCCATGCCCGCGCCGTGCAGCGCGCTCACGCAAATCGCCTCCAGCCCGCAGCGCTCACGGATCAACGCCGCCAGCTCCTGTCCGGCATCGCCCCGCCGATCCATCTGACTGACAATCGCCAGCACCGGCGTCTTCACCTGTTGAAAACGCCGGATCCAGGCAAGCTCCTTTTCCATATCCGCTGATGAGAAAAGCACCAGTGCAATATCGGTCCGTTCGGCCGCCTGACGCGTTTTTTCCACTCGTAGCGCCCCGAGATTACCCTCATCATCAAAACCCGCCGTATCAATAAAAACGCAGGGACCAATGCCATGAATCTCCATGGATTTATAGACCGGATCCGTCGTTGTCCCGGCCACATCAGAAACCAGCGCCGTCTGCTGCTGCGTCAAAGCATTCACCAAAGAAGATTTCCCGCTGTTGCGGCGGCCGAATAAACCGATATGCAGGCGATTTGCCCGCGGCGTATCATCTAATGACATTCTGCATCCTCCTCAAAAACGAAAATCCCGCATGCCGTCATGCAGCTTCTGGAGATATTCGGCGGCTTTTGCCTTGACCGCCGGATTGGGAATACCCTCCCATTGACGCCGGATCACCGCTTCGCCTTTTTTCTGCACGGCGTCTCCGGCATAATCCTCCAGATATTCTTTAAGCGTCATCAGCGCATTCGGCAGACAGCAGTTTTTGATCTGCCCCGATTTACACAGTTTCATAAAGCGGTCCCCGGTGCGTCCGGCCCGATAACAGGCGGTGCAGAAACTGGGCACATAACCGAGATCCAGCAGCCAGTCAATGATTTCTTCCAGCGTCCGGGTATCATTCACATCAAATTGAGCCGAATTGTCCTCCGGAGCTTCCCGATGCTCGTAGCCGCCAACGCTCGTACACGATGCGCCGGAAATCTGGGAAATGCCCAGATCAAGAACCCGCTCCCGTGACACCTGGGATTCCCGCGTGGAAACAATCATGCCGGTATACGGAACCGCAATGCGGATCACCGCGACAATTTTGGCAAAAATGTCATCGTCAATGGCATTGCTGAATGTCTGCGGATCGATATCATCCGCCGGCCGGATACGCGGCACACTGATCGTATGCGGACCGACGCCCATACGGGCTTCCAGATGCTCGGCATGCATGAGCAATCCGACAAAATCATAACGGTACAGGTTCAACCCGAATAAAACGCCGCAGCCGACATCGTCAATGCCGCCTTCCATCGCCCGGTCCATCGCTTCCGTATGCCAGGCATAATCATGCTTGGGACCGGTAGGATGCAGTTTTTCATAATTTTCTTTATGATATGTTTCCTGAAACAAAATATACGTGCCAATACCGGCCGCTTTGAGTTTCTGGTAGTTTTCCACCGTAGTCGCGGCAATATTGACGTTGACCCGCCGGATCGCGCCATTTTTATGTTTGATATTATAAATCGTCTGAATGCTTTCCAAAACATATTCAATCGGATTCTGTACCGGATCTTCGCCGGTTTCCAACGCCAGCCGCTTGTGCCCCATATCCTGCAGCGCGATGACTTCCCGGCGGATTTCCTCCTGCGTAAGTTTTTTCCGGCGAATCGTTGTATTGCGCTGATGATAGGGGCAATACACACAGCCGTTCACACAGTAATTGGAAAGATACAGCGGAGCAAACAGCACAATGCGTTTGCCATAAAGTTCTTCTTTGATTTTTTGGGCCAGCGTAAACATGGCCGCATTGAGATCGTCTTCCTGGCACTCGAGCAGCACAGCGGCTTCCCGGTGCGACAGGCCCCGGCAGTCCGCCGCTTTTTCCAAAATTTCCTGCACCAACAAGCGATTGTGCTTATTGGTTGCCGCATACGCCAGCGTGGCTTCGATTTCCTCGTGATTGATAAATTCTGCCGCTGCAGCGGATTGTGGGTCATATTTTGTCATGAAAATCGTCCTCTCTCATTCCGGTAATTTCGCATAGACTGTCTTCGTGCTGACATGCGGCAGCATGCCAAGCTTGCCCGACAAGGCGCTGATCACATCCTGCGGCGCATCCAGCGCCACACTGATAACCGACACGCTCCGCCGGGGATAGGGCAGCCCCATCCGGCCGATGATATACGGACCGTATTCCTGTAAAATACCATTGAGTTCGGCAACATGTTCCCGGCTGCCGACTAAAATGCCAATCAAGGCCACTCTGGTTTCCTGTTCCATTTTCATTTCACCTCAAAAGAAAATCCCCGCGCCAAAAAGGCACAGGGATAGCGTATCGCTATGCACTCGCCTTCCTCTGTCAGGACGTACCTGAACAGTTCAGCACGATCGGTTGTTTCCGGTTTGCTGAGAGCCGCAGCTTGCAGCGCACCGTGTTCTTCCAGTATAACACAGCCAAAAACAGGACGCTATGTTTTTCTTGACAGGCCCGCCAACTATGATAGAATAAACACATATTTCAGGAGGGATCACATTGAGTTATACAAATTTTGAGGTAGGCCAGACTTTTCCTCTGCCGATCCAGGCTGCCGAAGACGGCGGATTGTTTCAGATTGATACCAACGGCATTATGTTTATCCTGCAGCTCAGCCGTACGGATATCATTGCCGTAGAAGCATTCCGTACCGGAAAAATGGAGCTGGCGCTTTACGAAGAAGACGGTCTGCTGTTTTTCTTGTACCAGATTGACGGGATCTTCAAAGAAGGCTGGGGCGATGCCCCACTGGCGCTTTACACACTGAAACCAGAACAGCGTCCGGATCTTGAGAAAATGACCGACCCGGCCATCCATCTCTATTTGGTCGACCCGCGGCTGCACCTTTTGCTGGCGCTGCGGACGATTCCGCTAAACGAAGATTTTTTCCAAGTTTTACAGCGCCATACGGCAGCGCAGCTGAATTCGCCTTTTGACGCGGCTGACCATCAGCGCCGCATCGGCGCCATTTACCAGCGCCGCACCCCGGCGGACATGCGGCAGGCGGCTGTCGCCATGCAGGAAATTCCCCTCGATATTAAAAATGCCCCCGTCCATTAAACGCAAACAGAACGCGGGTGACGAAGCAGCGAAAAGGCGCGCTGCTGCTGGTGCTGGCTGCCAGACAGGCTGCAACGTAGTAGGAGCGTTGTGGCTGCAAGATGCATTGCGGCAAAGACAAGGACCTCATCCCCCGCCTGCGGCGGTCCCCCTTCTCCAACGGGAGAAGGCTAAGAGCATGGCAACGAAACAGACTACGGCAACAGCGAAATCGCTACAGCGGCCAGATGCATTGCGGCGAAGACAAGGACTTCATCCACCGCCTGCGGCGGTCCCCCTTCTCCAACGGGAGAAGGCTAAGAGCATGGCAACGAAACAGACTACGGCAACAGCGAAATCGCTACAGCGGCCAGATGCGTTGCGGCAAAGACAAGGACCTCATCCACCGCCTGCGGCGGT
>DCFR01000082.1 GCA_002319815.1 Megamonas sp. UBA1799 | reverse complement strand
CCACACAAACCATAAAAAGTAAACTAAGGGATTGGATGACCTCTCAGACTAGATTTATTCAGGCTTTATTTGCCGATTTGTGCTGGGAAAGTTGAGTTATTTATCAATGTCGACGCCAATATTCTTTATGACCGTAATTTTCATCAGGGGACCACGGCAAAACTTTTGGCGGAAAACCACATCAACGCCGGAAATATTATTTTTGAAATCAGTGAGAAAACTGCCATTGCGGATTATCCCAGCTTTCAGTCAGCCTTGGCCCATTACCAGCAGCAAAACTACCGCATTGCCATCGACGATGTTGGCGCCGGTTACAGCGGTCTCAATCTGCTGACACAAATATCGCCGCAATTCATCAAACTCGACATTGGCCTTATTCAGAACATCGACACAAACCACATAAAAAAGTCCATGGTCAAAGCGCTGGCCGATTTTGCCGCGGCCACGAATATCGCGACCATTGCCGAAGGCATCGAACGCCCGGAAGAACTTGATGCCTTGCTCGAACTGGGCATTAACTACGGGCAGGGCTTCCTGCTAGGACGGCCACAGGCAGGTTTCTCGCCCATTCAGTCGGCTATTCGGCAAAGGATTCAAGCGGCGGGGGTACAAAAAAGCCCCTTCCAATACTGCACCCTGCAAAATCTGGAAATCGGCAAAATAGCCACGCCGCAGCAGACTTTTCCCCCTGATACGCGGGGACAGGTCATCATCGACTATTTTCGTTCTGTTGCCGATACGGTGGAAGATGCCGTCATCGTCGAAAACGATGTCCCCGTCGGTATTCTCAACCATGCTTGCTTTTATCAAAAACTGGCTACCATGTACGGCATGTCCATCTACAGCGGCCGCCCGATCCGCCTGCTGATGGATCCCCATCCGCTGCAGATTGACTATCATACATCGATCGAAGAAACCGCCGCCCAAGCATTGGCGCGCAATACCAGACATACGTATGACTCCATTATCGTCACACGGAATGGGCATTATTACGGAGCCGTAACTATTAAACGGCTGCTGCAGATTACCACCAGTCTGAAAATCAATCAGGCGCAGCACGCCAACCCACTCACTGGTCTGCCGGGCAATAACATGATTGAAACGGTTTTATCCCGGCAGCTGCGGAACGCTCTGCCTTTTTCAATCATCTATATTGATCTTGATAACTTCAAGGTATATAACGACGTCTACGGTTTTGAAGCCGGTGACAAAGTACTGATCCATACCGCGCGTCTTTTGCAGCAAGTCCTGACCCGCTATACTGTAAACGCTTTTTTGGGGCATATCGGCGGCGATGATTTTATTGCCGTCATCAAAACCAATGATCTGGAAACGATTTGCCGCGCTCTGATCCAGCGCTTTGACGCGCAGATAAAAAACTTCTATTCCCCTGAACACCAGACCCGGCAGTTTGTTGTCTCCGCCAACCGTCATGGACAACCCGAACAGTTCCCGCTTATGTCAGTATCACTGGCTGGGCTGTTCGTCCCTCCGGGACAACGTATTTTCACTGCCGCTATTCTGGCCGCCCGGGCTGCCGGAATCAAGAAAAAAGCCAAAGCCATTTGTCAAAGCAGTTTCGTCATCGAAAATATGGAATAACCGTCATTTGAAACACCAGCAGCCCGATAAGGGCTGTTTTTTATGGCCATGATCCCGCATCCATTCGGCAAGCGGTTTCTATTTATGCCTAAAAGTTATCATATATATACAAAGAATTTATGATACTTTTTAGAATTATTTGTATAGTTTTCAAAATCATAACCAAATAAATTGCAATATTTTTCTAACTATGCCTAAAAGTTATTATTTGTATCGATTAAAATTATTTTACTTTTCTGATAAGCTGAACTAGAATAAGGGCATGCGTTCAAATATAGCTTATAGGAGTGAATTATATGTTGAATTTAGCTGACTACATTTCAGTTGGACAAAATTCTATGTACAGTAAGGTCATACAGCACACAGATACCTCGGACACCTATCCCAGCGAGCTGAAAAATCTTCTGGCGACCCCCAAGCTCATCCACATGGCGATTGAAGCGGGTATTCAGACCATTGATCCTTATCTGCCGGACGATTATATCAGCGTGGGAACATCCATCAGTTTCACCCATACGGCGCCGACCAGTCTGGGCATGACGGTCACCGTCCGAACGACCATTGTTGCGATTGACCGTAATGAAGTCCTGCTGGAAATCAAAGCTTGGGATGAACAAGGAGACATTGGACACGGCATGCATCGACGAGCGGTACTGCCCCGAACGGCCATCGAAAAGAAAGCCGCGCAGCGGACCCGGTTCCTTGTCAACCGTCACGCTTAATTAAGGAGGAGGAAAAATCATGAATATTTTACCAGATACCATTGGCGGTGCATTGGTTTTAAGCGGCATCGACTTTGCTCTCAGCTTTATTTTTATTTCTTTTATCGGCGTCATCCTGTATTTCTTTCCTCAACTGAACCGTTTAGGAGAAATCGTTGAAGAGAAAAAACATTAACTTCTGCCTTTTACAGAATCGAGGAATCCATATATGGAAAATTTACTTGTTACGCTGGCAACCGAGCTGCTCAATCAGACGGGCCTCATGTCTATCAGCATAGGAAACATCGTCATGATCGTGGTCGGCGGCGTTCTGCTCTACCTGGGCATTATCCGGAAATATGAGCCGTTCCTGCTCGTCGGCATTGGTCTGGCCTGTATCGTCGCCAATGTACCGGGCTCGGAACTCACCAAAGAAGGCGGCCTTTTCTACTACGCCTATCAAGGCGTAGAAAAGCTGATCCTGCCGCCGCTTATTTTTCTGGGCGTAGGCGCTATGACGGACTTCGGCCCGATGATTGCCAACCCCAGTCTGGTGATTCTGGGAGCGGCGGCCCACCTCGGCATATTTGTCGCCCTCATCGGCGCCAAACTGTGCGGCTTCAGTCTGGCCGAGGCCTGTTCCATCGGTATTATCGGCGGTGCGGACGGTCCGATGGCCATTTACACGACGATGAAACTCGCTCCGCACCTGCTGCCGCAGATTTCTGTCGCCGCCTATTCCTACATGGCCCTTATGCCTCTGATTCAGCCGCCGGTCATGCGTCTGCTGACGACAAAAAAAGAACGCAATATCATCATGAAACAACCGCGCTATGTATCGCGTCTGGAAAAGATCGTCTTCCCGGTCGTCATCGCTATCATTGTCAATCTCTTTCTGCCGCCGGTCGCCCCGCTGCTCACCATGCTCATGCTGGGAAACCTGCTGCGTGAATCGCTGTGCGTCGAACGCCTCGCTGAGACGGCCTCAAATGCTTTGCTGAACATCGTCACTTTGGTCCTCACCGTCGCCATCGGTTCCACGATGGCCGCAGATACTTTTCTCACGCCGAACACGCTGCTTATCATCGCGCTGGGGCTCGTGGCTTTTGTATGCGGTACCGGCTCCGGCGTCCTCTGCGCGCGCATCATGTGCAAACTGACCCACGGTCGGATCAATCCGCTCATCGGATCGGCGGGTATAGCATCGGTGCCGATTGCTGCCCGCGTCTCCCATCTGGTCGGGCAGCAGGAAAACCGCCGCAATTTTCTCATCATGCATGCTATGGGGCCAAACCTCGCCGGCGTCTTCGGCACGGCCATCTCCGGCGGCATCATGCTCGCCCTGCTGGCGCATTGAGCTGACGATTGATAACAAAACAAAAAGATATGTTTCTTTTAAGCAGCTGAAGCTGCAAGGAAAAAGGTCAGATGCGAACTCACATCTGACCTTTTCTCTATGGCAAAACGCCAACATCGTAAAGTGCATCAATCGATTGAATCCGTTTCCCATACGCCATGATAAACAAGCTCTGCGGGACCTGTCATCCAGACATGGCCATCCTCACGGTAAGCAACCTGTAAATCTCCCAGCCGGAGATGCACGGTCACATTGCGGTCGGTATAACCATTTTGGCAAACCGCGACGACGGCGGCGCAGCAGCCTGTGCCACAAGCCAGCGTTGCGCCGGCGCCGCGTTCCCAGGTCCTCACCTCGATATCCCCGCGATGATGCACGACGACAAAATTTACATTCGTCCCTTGCGGAAACATTGCATTTTTTTCAACTTTGGGACCAATATTTTGCACCAGCTCGTCTGATAAAGAATCCAAAAAAATCACCGTATGCGGCACGCCCATCAAAACACTGGTAACGGTCCATCGGCTGCCATCTTCCAGTTGCAAAGGTTCCGCCAGCACACACCTGCCGCTCCCCAACGCCGGAATGCGCGCCCGGTCAAAAATGACCGGCCCCATATCCACGCGCACCGCCGTTACCCGCCCATTTTCCAGCGTAAGATAGGGCGTCATAATACCACCTTTCGTCTCAATCCGAAACGTCGGCTGCAAAACAAGCCCGCGTTCATAGACATAGCGGGCAAAGCAGCGAATACCATTCCCGCACATTTCCGCCTCACTGCCATCCTGATTGATAATGCGCATCCGTATATCCGCCGCCCCAGTCGTAGGGCTGGCAGTCAACAGCAATCCATCAGCGCCAACGCCCGTATGACGGTCACACAATTTCACAGCCAGCGCAGCTACATCCTGCTGCCCATAAGCTTCCGGCTCTAATAAAATAAAATCATTTCCTAACCCATGCACCTTAGTAAATTCCATTGGCTCACACCCTAGCTTTATTTGCCTTTTATTATATAAAAGCAGCGAAAAAAACACTATGCATTCCCTGCTCAAAAGAAGCTATATAAGCGCATTTTTTGCAATATAAACGATAAAAAGAATTGACTCTGATAGCCCCTAAAATCACCGTGGGCAAACTTCATGGAACAACACATGCTTTTTCCTTATTATATAAAGCCGCAACAAAATCCTTGACAAAAACTGTTAAAGATTTTTCACTCGGCTGATCTGGTCAAAAAATCACCAGCAAGTGCATTCTCCTGTTCAAAGCCGCTAACGTATGCAAATTTTGATAGTCGTTCCATCCCATTCCATACGGCCCAAACGCAAAACAAAATTATTTTTGCATATACATGATTTTATCGGCCGGCAAACACAAATAAATTTTACTCCCATTCACTTGACGCCAAGTTTCTTTATCTACCTCCCAGCGCAAAAGACGTGAACATCCGTCGCCGCCGCTTGGCCGCCACATAACCAGAAACGAAAATGTATCTTCAATCACTTCCACAATATCGGCAACAAAAGTATTTTCACCCGGCCCTGAAGCCCAAACGAAAAAATGCGCCCGGATTCCTACATAGCGAAGATGATCAGGAATCGGCTGGCCGATGGTTCCTGACAGCAAAATTCCCCATTCATCAGCCAAAAAATGCTCGTTGTCAATTTTTCGCGCAGTGGACACATTTTTACACCCGGTCAGCAAGGCTCCGGCTAAAGTTTGCGGATTGGCAAACAACGCCTGTTTACTGTCGATTGCCTCGATATGGCCCCGATTGATCACTGCGGCCCGATCGCACAAACGGTAGACCTCCCCCCGGTCATGGGATACAAAAAGCGCAGATCCACCGTATTCACCCAACACATGCATCAACTCCTGCTCCAACTGCCATTTTAAATAACTGTCAAGCGCGGAAAACGGTTCATCCAGCAATAAAATATCCGCTTCAGATACTAAAATACGAGCAAAAGCCACTCGCTGCTGCTGTCCGCCGGACAGCGCTGCCGGATAGGCGCCTTCCAAACCCTGCAGGGCGAAACGGCGGATATTATCTTGGATTCTGCATCGGCTTTCTGCCAAAGTTCCCCGGGCAGCGAACTGAAGGTTGGCCAAAACCGTCATATTGGGAAACAATGCATAATTTTGAAAAAGATATCCTATATGCCGCTGTTGCGGGGTCAGGCAAAGCCCCCGCACACTGTCAAATAAAACCCGCTTCCCCAGCCGAATATACCCCTGATCCGGTATCTCAATACCGGCGATGCACTTCAGCGTCATACTTTTTCCGCATCCAGAAGCGCCCAGCAGAGCAAAAACTTCGTCTTTAGCTGTAAAATCGACCTGCAGTTCAAAATCACGCAGTTGTTTGCGAATGCTGACTTCGATTTCCACCGACGCCATTCCCCTTTCTGCCAAAACCATACAATCTGGCCATCCAATAGTTCATTAAAATAACAACCAGAAACGAAAATGACACTACCACAGCTACCCAAACAAAGGCAGTCGCATCATCATTGGCCTGTACCGCAGCGTAAATTGCCGTCGACATGGTCTGCGTAATTCCCGGCAAGTTACCGGCCACCATAATGGTAGCCCCAAATTCCCCCAACGCCCGCGTAAAAGACAAAACCAAGCCGGCTAAAATTCCCTGTCGGGCATTGGGCAGCAGGATACGCCAAAAAATTCTCCACTCCGACACCCCCAGGGTTCGAGCCGCATAGAGCAAATTGACATCCATCTGCTCAAAAGCCCCGCGCGAAGTACGATACATCAGCGGCAGCGACACAATGACCGCAGCCGTTACCGCTGCTTTCCATGTAAAAACAAAACGTATATCTCCCAATAACAACAACTGCCCGATAAAACCATGCTTACCAAAAATCAACAAGAGGAAAAAACCGACAACGGTCGGCGGCAGCACCATCGGCAAGGTAATGATTGCATCCAGTATTCCCTGATGCCGCTTGAACCGCACCACAAAATACGCCAACCCGATCCCGGCGAAAAAGGTAAACACGGTCGCTGTTCCTGCTGTTTTTAACGAAATATATAAAGGAGACAAATCCATCATTTCATCTCAAATCCATATTTTTTAAACACGGCGGCGCTGTCCGGCGATGAGACAAACGCAAGAAATTGCTTTGCCGCGTCCATCTGCGTGCTGCTTTTTAAAATGGCTGCCGGATAAATAATGGGCTTATGTGTGCCGTCTGAGGCCTTGGCGACGACTTTCACCTGATCTGAAATGGCCGCATCCGTTGCATAGACCACGCCGCAGTCCGCTTCGCCGGACTCAACCCAAGCTAAGACCTGACGTACATCGGACCCGTATACCGCCTTGCTTTTGACTGGATCAAGAATTTGCATGGATTTAAATACTTCTTCCGAATATTGCCCGACCGGAACGCCTTTAGGCTCTCCCAAGGCAATATATTGCACTTTATCACTGGCAGCATCCGCAAATGAGTTGATATTTTTTGCACTGTCTTTTGGCACAACCAAGACAACTTCATTCAGCAATAAATTTTTTCGCGTCCCCGGCAGTAACTCTCCCGCACGCTCCAACGCATCCATTTGTTTTTGCGCTGCAGAAAAAAACAAATCCGTGACGCCGCCATTTTCAATTGCCTGCTGCAAAGCACCGCTGCTGCCGAAATTAAACTTAATGGTAACATTGGGCTGTACTTTTTGATAATTTGCCGCCAGTTCTTTCATAACATCCGTAAGACTGGCCGCAGCCGATATGTGCAGCTCAATCTTTTCCGCTGCCGGCGGCTTCGGCGCTGCAGCTTTTTCGCTTTCGCAGCCGCTCAGTACCAACAGCATGAACACTGCTGTCATACAATAAATACTCAGTTTTTTCATAAAGACACATCCCTTCCATCCTGCAGGCCAAATAACTTGCTGGCTAATGCTGCGGCTTCTTGAACCGCCTCAATTCGAAACGGACTCTCATAGTCCAGAGAAACTGCTTCAAGGAACTCCACCAGGGAACAGTTCCCAGCACGCTCTCCGACACCCCCCAGCGTCGTATCAATATAACGAGCGCCGGCCTGTACGGCGGCAATCGAATTGGCAACCGCCATGCCAAGATCATTATGCGCATGAAATTCAATGTCCATCGCTGACGCATCGCGCAGAGTCTTTATTTTATCATAGGTTTCCTGCGGAGTCAGAATCCCTACGGTATCGGCAAAACGAAGATAAGATACCCCTTGCTCCTTAAGCTGCCTGCCCAAACCAATCATAAAGTTCATATCGGCCCGGGAGGCATCTTCAAAACCTGCCGTCACAACATAGCCGCGTTCTCGGGCATACGCAATGCATACCCGCACGCTTTGTTCAATCCAATCCCGATCTTTTTGGAGTTTTTTCTGAATCTGCAGGTCAGATACCGGCACACTGATATGCACAATATCTGGAGAACACGCTATGGAAGCTTCTATATCCTGCAGAGATAAACGATTCCATGCCGCAATACGCGCTCGCCGGCAATGCAGGCTCATGCCTTTTACCGCCTCTTGCTCAAGCGCTCCCATCGCCGGAATTCCGCCTTCAATTTCATACACGCCCAATGCATCCAGCCGCTGCGCCAAGATCATTTTATTCCGACTGCTTAAAGCCAGCCCAGGGCTTTGTTCCCCATCCCGCAGCGTCGTATCAACAATATGAAAAGCATTCTTTTTCATTGGATCCGCCTCCCATTCAGCTGACAGTTTTTTGATCATGAATCAGACGATAAAATTCGCGTTCCGTCAGCCTGCCTGTTCCCTCGGCGCATACCGTCTGCAAGCAGCGGATAACGGTTTCGACTTGCCCGTTTTCCAGTTTCATGCCTAAAGCCTGCGCTTTTGCCCGTACGGCACTGCGCCCGGAATATTTTCCCAAAACAATATTTCTTTTCAAGCCGACCCACTCCGGTGGATAAGGTTCATAAAGTTCCGGTGCTTTTCTCAGTCCGTCAACATGAATCCCGGACTCAACGGCAAAAATATCCGCCCCCAGAACGGCTTTTTTTCTATTTAACGGATGTCCAATCATCTGTTCCAGCAGCTTTTTCGCCTGCGGTAAGGCTACCCGGCCAAAAGAAAAATCTCCGCCGGACTTCAAATACCATGTCAACAAAACTTCTTCCATACAAGCATACCCTCCAAGACCGGCCAGGGAAGCCGCTATGCGTTTTCCGCCCTGCTGCAGCCATTGTACCGCCAATGCTGTCGCACAGTGATACGCATTTAGGGGAGCTATTTCCACTCTACGGCCATATTTCTCCTGAAGAGCGGCAAAAAGCGGCCGAGCTGATATCCCCGTTCGGGCAGAAAAACCGCGCAATTGATAAAAAAGCAGCTGATCTTCCGGATCTATGCAGCAAAACCGCTCCGCTTCCCGATTCTTTGATGGCCGCTGATCCGGCAGCAAATACCCGTCAAAACCCGGATAAGCCACTTTATCCGCCGGACGATCAATCTGCAGTATATAGCGCCGTCTGGATGCGGGAACAGCAGAAAAAGAACGCAGCTTTTCATATACCGGTATGGACAATGCCGTCGCGGCGACCGGAAATTTTTCCATCACCCGGAGCCATTGAAAAAGCAGTTTTGGTTCGACATCATACGAATCCAAACACGTCAACGTACAATCCGTAAACAGGCCTTCCATAAGCGATTCCTCCTTCAAGCTCCCTGCGCCGCTTTCTTGACGGCATCTTCAATCCGATCATACGTTGCAATGACGCGGATTCCCATCGCTTCCAGCTTTCGCTGCGGCGAATCTCCTATCCGCATGGCCAGCACGCTGCTGCAGTCTTTGATTGTATGCAGCAGTGCTTCGATCCGATCGGTTTTAGTTTCGCAGATTTCTTTGCCCTGACAGTAGCGAACTACATTACGCCGCTCAATAAACCGCGCCTGTATGCCGTCGCTTTCGTAAATATAAAATTCATTGGCTTGTCCAAAATGCTGATCCACCAGAGTCCCGCTTTTTGTTGCCACCGCCACCCGCTGCAAAGGCGCTGCCTCATCGGCAGGCAAGCGTTCGGCGCGGCGATACAAAATCGATACATCATGATCCAGCGTACCGGCAGCATCGGCACGGCACTGGCGGCAATGCATCATCTGTTCCAAATAAACGCTGCAGCGTGCGCGCATCGCTGCTATTTCCTTAAGACTCACCATAGGTATATGTTCAAAAGCGCTGCCGGCAACCGGAATCATCTGCATAATATTGGTGATTTTCGCCCCCAGCTCCTTAACTTTACGAACGACGTCTTCAATATGCGTCTCATTGATCCCCTTCAACGCAACAATATTCACTTTACAAACGACATCGTGCTGCGCCAGATACTGCAGTCCGGTCAGCTGATTAGCCAGCAGAATCCCGGCGGCTGACTCCCCATGATAACGGGTTCCCATATAATCGACATATTTATAAATCTGCGCACCGATTTTTGGATCCACAGCGTTGATCGTAATTGTTACATGCGTCACCTGCAGCCGTATCAGTTCTTCAGCATATGCCGGCAGCATCAAACCATTGGTTGAAAGGCAAAATGTAACATCCGGATCAAATTCATGCAGCAGCGTAAGCGTCGCTTTCGTAGCGGCAAAATTAGCCAATGAATCTCCCGGCCCGGCAATACCGACTACCCGAAGGTTCGGCATGTCTGCCTTGACCCGTTGATATTTCATCAAAGCTTCTTCCGGACTCAAAATCTCGGTCGTAACTCCCGGCCGGCTTTCATTGGGGCAATCATATTTACGCAAACAGTAGTTGCACTGAACATTACAAGCCGGAGCTATCGGCAAATGAATCCGGGCATATTTACCCTGCCCACAGGTAAAGCACGGATGTTCAGCGGTTTTCTTCGCCAACATGGCAGCCTTATCCGTCGCCAACCCGATCTGCGTCGGTTTTGTTGCCCCGGCCAGATAATATTTTTTGTACATATCCTCACGGAATCCGGACGCCCGCTGCAGCAGCAGGGCATTGGCCATCCGATCCAGAAAAGCCAGCGAGCCGCTGTAACCAATCGTGCGGATCCGCTGTCCGCCCACTTGATCATGAATGGGAAATGACGCCCGTATCAACGGCAAATGCATTTTTTCCGCGATCCGCCGCCCATCGGAATTACCAATCAGTATATTTACGCCTAAAGCAACTGCCAATGCCTCGGCCCGGGCAAAATCGGCATCATCTTCAATGACAAATTTGTCGATAAATTGAATTTCCGCCGCCGCTGCCATTTCTTCCGAAAGGGCCTGACGAAACTCTGGACATACAGCCCCGGTGAGCGCAGCAACAGGAATCAGTCCATTTTCCGCGCACAGTTTTACCGTCCCCTGCACAAAATCCGGTTCGCCAAAAATCAACGCCCGCCCCAATGCGCTGTACTTATGCGAATCGACCATTGCATCCAAATAGCGGCTGCGCGCCTGCCAGATCTTTTCTGTCTGCCGGCCGCCAAGCTGCGTTAAAGCGCTAAGCAAAGCATCCATACCGCGCAGGCCACAGGGAATATCCAGCCGCGTGCAGGGAACGCCATACTGCTGCTGCAAATACGCCCCCGGCGAATCTTCCGGCCTGACAAAACGAGAAAGCTCAAGGGTGCATCTGGCGCCTCCCATCTGTGCGATTTCTTCGAGCGAAGTTCCCTTTTGCGGCAAACGCTGGTACATCGTTTCATGCCCGCCATCGAGATTATCCGAAAAATCCGGCAGCAAAATAAACTCCGGACCCATCTCGGCCAGCAGTTCTTTAAGATAGCGCTGATCGGCCGGCGATAAGTAGCCTGTAATCACATTAAGCTTGCCGTTCTTTTCCGTCCGCATCTCCACTTGTGATACAATGGCCCGCAGCGCCCGAAAAAAGCCCTCGTTCTGCGTGCCGGCATAGCCGGCCGTAGACGCGTTGATAATTTTTACCTGCCGATATTCAGGATGCTGTTCATAGAATTTTTTGATCATAGCCGGCACATCTTCGCCGATGGTCTCGGCCAAACAGGTTGTCGCGACGCCGATGACCTCCGGTTCATACAAGCGAATCAAATTTTCCAGCCCCTGCAACAGATTTTTTTCTCCGCCGAAAACAGTTCCCTGCTCGGTCAGGGACGAAGATGCAATATCTACCGGTTCGTTATAATGCGTCGCCATATGCCGCCGGATATAGGTGCTGCAACCCTGCGAACCGTGCAAAATCGACATACATTTACGAATGCCATAGAATGCCGTCGCAGCTCCCAACGGAACGCACATCTTACAAGGATTGACATTTAAATCAGCAAAATTTTTATTCATATTCAGGCACCTCGCAAATATTTCCAAACCGGACTATTCAAACTCAAATTGATTTCCTGCGTAAAATTCACAACGCCTTCATATCCCCCCAGCGCATGTTTGCGTTCATGATTATGATCGCAAAAGGCAATCCCGAGTTTATAGGCCAGCGGCCGCTCCTTCACGCCGCCAACCAGAATATCCGCTCGCATTTCTCTCATAAAACGCTCCAATTCCGCCGGATTTGTATCATCCAGAATAACCGTATCGTCCTCGGTCAAATGCCGGATCACTTCATAATCATCTTTACTGCCCGTCTGTGTGCCGACTACAACCGTACGAATCCCCATTTCGGCAAACTGCCGGATCAACGAAATTGCTTTAAAGCCGCCGCCGACATAAATAGCAGCCCGTCGGCCAGCCAGATGAGGCCGGTACTGCGCCAAGAAATGCTCGGCTTTCATTTTTTCTACCGCAGTAAACTGCTCCGCCCTGCAGATAACCTCCGGCCGGCCGATGGCATGGGCTACGCGCAGCAAAGAATTTGTCGTATCTTCTACGCCAAAAAAGCTGACCTTAAAATAAGGAATGCCAAACTCTTCTTCCATACATTTTGCCAGATACACACTGGAACCCGCACACTGCACAATATTCAAGGCAGCTTGCGGTGCCCGAATCAAACTGTCATAAGACGCGTCGCCGGTAAAAGTGGATACGACCGGAACGCCAATTTTATGAAAATAATTTTTGATAATCCACATCTCTCCCGCCAGATTAAAATCGCCGAGAATATTCACTCCCTGCGGCTTTTCCTGTTCCTTATAGTGGGGGCGAATCAGCTGCATCATGGCCTCGCAGGCCAGTTTATACCCTTGGGATTTTGTCCCGGAAAAACCCGGTGCTTTGACAGGAATCACCCGGATATGATATTTTTCTTCCGCATCCCGACACACCGCCTCGATATCGTCTCCAATCACACCGACAATACAAGTCGCATAGACAAAAATCAACCTGGCATCTTTTTCCTGCACAATCTCATCAATGGCTCGCGCCAGCTTTTCTGCCCCGCCAAAGATGATATCTTTTTCCCTCAGATCGGTTGAAAAACTATTCCGATACAGATCACTGCCGCTCGAAAGGCTGCCGCGAATATCCCAGGTATAGCTCGCGCAGCCGATCGGACCATGCACAATATGAAAGGCGTCCGTAATAGGATTCAACACAACGCGCGCTCCACAATATACACACGCGCGCTGACTGACCGAACCGGCCACGCTTGCACGCTCACAACCGAACCCTTCCCCGCTGCAGGCAAAATCACGCGTTATAATGGACTGCTTTCGTTCTTCCAAAACTGCTGTTCCCATGACTATCCCTCCCAATAAAAAAAGACACAGCACAACCGCGCATCCAACGCCATTGTATCCATGCCTTTGTCTATCCTGCCGAACGATATATTCAATTGATCTGTCTTTGAAAGTAATTATATCGGTTCTGTTTGCATAAAACAACCCATAAAATTAAGCCCTTACATGACAAGTTCAAAATCTTCATCGGCCGCATCCCGATCCCGACGATCCAGCAGAGCATTGCAAATCATCTCTAAAAGCCGCATGGCGCCGCGATACCCAACCAATGGCATATAAGAATGTACATACCGGTCTAAAACAGGAAATCCGGCCCGCACCAAGGGAATGTCTTCCGCCCGGGCAATATACTTCCCATGCGTCGTTCCAATCATAAGATCAACGCCATCATTTTTGATCAATTGATGCAGCGTAAACAGATCCTCATTATTGAGCGCCTGACAGCCCGAAACGCCGAATTTAGCAAACAGAGCTTCGCCTCTTTTGGAAAAAAGATCGGATTTGGTTCCCGTGAGAATATATTTAGGAATCATCCCCATTTCCAGAACAAACGCCGTGAGGCCCAGTACAATATCCGGATCACCATAAATCGCTACTGTTTTTTTCGCAAAATTCTGCTGTGCGTCCAGAATGACATCAACCAACTGCCCGCGTTCTTCTGTCAGACTGTCTGACACTTCTGTGTTGACCAAACGGGATAGTTCCATAAGATACTGATCCGTTGCTTCAATGCCAATTGGCAGCGGCAATGCGGTAAAATTTACCCCGCATTTTGCCTGCAGCACCATCGCCGGCGGCGTACAAGTCACTTCTCCCAACGCCAGAACTCTTTTCACCGCGCCCAGCCCGCGAATCTCAGCCACCGTAGTGCCGCCCTGTGGGTACATCTCATAGTGCCCTTTATTCGGCGCATCCAAAACCCCGCTCGTGTCCGGAAACATAATATAGTGAACTTGCATCTGCTTGGCCAAACGCTTTAATTCCCGCATATCTCCTGGATTGACAAACCCTGGAAAGATAGCAATCTGATCGGTTTTTGCCTGACTTTTTTCCGCCAGATATTTAATAAATCCTGACATCATATTGCCGAACCCAACGATATGCGAACCGGCATAACTTGGCGTATTGGCATGAACAACCACTTTGCCTTCCGGAATGTCTATGGATTCAATATAAGAATTCAAATCATCGCCGATCGTCTCGCTCAAGCAAGTCGTATGCACGGCAATAATGTCCGGATTATAGATGTCGAAAATATTCTTCACCGCAGTTTTTAAATTGCTGCCGCCGCCGAAAACCGAAGCGCCTTCGGTAAAAGAACTTGTCGTCGCAATGGCTGGTTCCTTAAAATGACGCGAAAGGAAGGTCCGATGATACGAACAGCAGCCCTGCGATCCATGGCTGTGCGGCATACAGCGATGTACGCCCAGCGCCGCATACAAAGCGCCTACCGGTTCGCAGGTTTTACAGGGATTGACGCGCAGAGCTTTGCGCGTTTTTATTTCTTTTGGCGTTGCTTCAAGCATTTTCTGTCCCCCCTATGCTGCCCTCTAAGGTTGAACTTACCAACCATGGCGGCGTCAGATATTTCCATGCCGGCGCGGAAATACTCATATACGTATCCCGGGCAAAATTAATGGCGCCGGTAAAGCAGGCATATGGCCCGCTGTAATCATAAGAATGAAGCTGTCGCGACGGCGTGCCCGACTTTTGAATCATATACTTATCTTTAATCCCTGAATAAAAAATATCGGGCTGAAATAATTCAATCAGCTTCTCGGTTTCATAATGATTGAAATCATCCACCGTAACCGTGCCGTCTGCCATCTCACGAAACATGCCGTGATATGTCTCCAGATCAATTTCATTCTGCAGTTCAGCAAAGCGTTCTTTGCTGAGCGTCAGATGATAATGTGCTTCATCCGCCACCGGACTTAACTGTTCAATATTCTTACTATCCGCATCCGGCTTAATATCCGGCAACACCTCGCGCCCCTCATAATCATCCCGATGGGCAAATTCATAACCGGCAATAACCGTTTTAATCCCAAAATCCAGCAATAGATTCTGATAATGATGCGACCGCGAACCTCCGACAAAAACGCCGGCTGTATATCCCGTCAGCCGGGAACGATAATATTGCCGCTGGTCTTCAATCGCAGCCAGTTCATCGGCGATCACTTCTTCCGTCCGTTGTTTCAAACCGGCGTCATCAAAGTAAATTGCCAGGCTGCGCAGGGAACGAATGGTTTCATCGATACCAATAAAATTCACCTTTATCCAATCAATTCCATACTTTGCCTTCATCATCTCGGCAATATAATTAATGGATCGATGACATTGAACAAGATTCAGATTTGCTGTATGTGCATTCTTCATCTTTTCAAAGGAACCATCTCCTGTGAATACCGACACTACCTCATAGCCGATTTGTTTCAGCAGCCGTTCCGTTTCCCAGCCATCGCCGCCAATGTTATATTCACCCAGCAAATTCACCGCAAACTTCTTGCTGTTTTTTGCCTGACCGCTGCCAATGATCTCCTTCATCAACCCATTATTGGCAATATGATGACCGGCCGACTGGCTGACACCTTTATAGCCTTCGCAGCTAAATGCCGCACAAGCGATCTTATACGTACTCTTCACCCAACGGGCAACCGCCTGGATATCATCGCCAATCAAACCGACCGGACAAGTAGAACAGATAAAAATGCATTTAGGTTGGAAGATTTCCATAATCTCAACGATTGCCTGGCGCAGTTTTTTCTCGCCGCCAAAAACGATATCCGGCTCCTGCATATCGGTAGAAAAACAATACTGCAAATAATTCTTTGCACCTTCGCCTTCCGGCTTCGCCTTGTTGCGGCGGGTGCCCCAGCTATAAAAGCCGCATCCGATCGGCCCGTGCGTCAACACCACCGCATCGGCAATCGGTCCCAGTACAACGCCCTTGCAGCCGGCATAACAGCACCCGCGGTTGACCATAAGACCTGGAATTGACCGGCTGTTGGCGGCAATTACCTGCGGTACGCCGGCTTCATCCAATTCAATAATATGATCCTTACGATTCTTGAAT
Organism: Megamonas sp. UBA1799; assembly: GCA_002319815.1. Taxonomy (GTDB): domain Bacteria; phylum Bacillota; class Negativicutes; order Selenomonadales; family Selenomonadaceae; genus UBA1799. Next base: position 9,513 of record DCFR01000082.1, on the reverse strand, counting down.
ACCCGCCCGGAATACTGATCCAGAACTTTCTCCCGTTCATTCATATTGACGCCTCCTAATCCTCCAGCTTGTGTTCTTTATCCTGATGCTGTCCGGTTCGAATATTCCAGCCCTCGCCAATCGGCATCACAAAAAGCTTTCCATCGCCGGGATTCCCGGTTTGATTGACCTTGATAATAATCTTCACGGCTGTCTCGACTTGTTCATCGTCGACAATCAGCGAAAAAGAACGCCGCGGTACCAACCGCACTCCCTCTGATAAATGTTCGCCCAGTTCATTTGCCGGCAGTTCTCCGGCATTTTTTATAATGACCTTCAGCGCCTCTGCCGCCAGCGGTTTTTTCCCCCGTCCTACCGCCTTGGAGCAGGTAAACGATGGATATCCGGCTTCAGCCAGCGCCTGCTTCGTCGGGTTTACCATGTGCAGGCGAATAAATGCCATAATCTCTTTCATTGCTTTCTCTCCCTTATAAACCCGCTTTTCCCGAACTAATCGTATAGGCTTCTTCGACAGGTGTAATGAAAATGCGGCCATCGCCAAAATTTCCATTGGCGCCGGTCTTGGCATTCTTTAAAATAATCTTGACAATATCATCCTTATCTTTATCCTCGGCGATAATAATCAGCAGTTCTTTCTGAATCTCATCGTAATGCACTTCCCCGACGACAATCCCCTTCTGCCTTCCCCGTCCATAAACCTCTTCTTTTGTCACCCCGACATAGCCGGCATCCATAAGTTCTGACAGAACATCGCTTGATTTTTCCGGTCTTACCACGGCTCTGATCATAATCATACTTTACACCTCACATTCTGTTTTACTGCACCTGAAAATTTGCCTCAGATTCCATTGCCCATTGGTTTAAGCTTCCATTAAACCATGTTCCATTAAAAGCTCCTCCAGACGATCCTGCATCAGCGGCTTCGGAATGACAAACATATCGTTTCCATCAATCTCTTTAGCCAGCGCACGGTATTCATCTGCCTGCGGTTCGTCCGGACTATAATCGATAACCGTTTTCTTATTGATTTCCGCCCGCTGCACGGCATTATCACGCGGAACAAAGTGAATCATCTGCGTTCCCATTTCTTTCGCCACTGATTGCACCAATTCCGCCTCGCCATCAACCTTACGACTGTTGCAAATAAGGCCTCCCAGTCGTACTCCGCCACTTTTAGCATACTTCATGATGCCCTTGGAAATATTGTTGGCGGCATAAAGCGCCATCATTTCCCCGGAACAGACAATGTAGATTTCCCGCGCCTTACCCTCACGAATCGGCATTGCAAAACCGCCGCAGACAACATCACCTAAAACATCATAAAACACATAATCCAAATCATCCGTATACGCACCCAGCTGTTCCAACAAATTAATAGAAGTAATGATCCCGCGCCCGGCACAACCAACCCCCGGCTCCGGACCGCCGGATTCAACTCCCTTAATACCAGCATAACCCGTTTTTAAAATAGCCTTCAGATCGATATCCTCCCCCTCTTCCCGCAAGGTATCCAAAACCGTCTTTTGCGCCAATCCGCCTAAAATGAGCCGTGTAGAATCTGCTTTTGGATCACACCCGACAATCATGATTTTTTTCCCCATCTCTGCCAGCCCTGCCGTAAGATTCTGCGTCGTCGTAGATTTACCAATGCCGCCTTTACCATAAATTGCTACCTGTCTCATTTTGAATCCCTCCATTTTCTTTGCCTTCATAACCAATCTTCTTCAGCCTCCAGCAACAAAACAGTCCCAACTCCTTTTTGGAATTGGGACTGCAATGTCACCGCTTATCCTGTTTTTTGCTGATAAGGTAAATATAGCGAATTCTATTTACCCTGTCAATCGGCTAAAAAAAAGTATATATTGGCTTTTTTCTGATAAATTTCAACACCTCTTTAAACAAATAGGTCTTTTACCATTTCGCCTTAAAAAGTTAATCGTTGCGATTGCTTTTTTCATTTACATATAAGATTCCGTTTTAAAAAAATGGCAAGATATTTTGTATACATTTGAAGATTATTGTAAAAACGCATTTTTAGTGCTTTTAAAGTATACATTAATCCTTTGTAAAAACGTATTGATTAACATTTTATATGATATATAATAGTTTTATAAACAAATACTGCAATAAATGGAGGTCGAATTTGATTATGGAGCAAATTGCCATACTGAGTGCAAATGGACAGCCTGCCGACTTGACAACGGCTCAGCAGATATTGTTATTCGAAAAAAAGGCCGGCCAGACATGGGTGGAACGCAAAGCGTTTCCTTTCGCTTTGCTGTTGGCGGCCAACACCGTACAATTGCGCGACCAAGTCCGCAATCTTATAACAAAACTGGATGGCTGCCGTATTATCGCCGGGCGCAGCATCAACGGCCTGGCTTATCATGTATTGGATCGGATGGGACTTCACATTTTTGAAATCAGCGAACTAAATTCGAACGTCCTACAGGGGATTTGGGACGACGTAGAAAAGTCCGAGATACGCCCCTACGAGGATGAAAAAGTACCGTTGAGCCCCACGCCGGTGGCTGAGGGAATTTATTATCTGGATTTCATTCGCCTGCAGCAGCTGCACCCGGAAATTTCTTCCAAACGCGCCCTACAGCCTTTTTTACAAAATACGCCTTTCAATCGGCTCAATCTGCTTTGTTCCCATCTGCCGCTCTGGTTTCAGGACCCCGCCTATAAAAAACAATATTCCCTGCGCACAAAAAAATACGGCGGTAATCTGCTGGTATCCATAAGCCGCCGTACCTGTAAGGAGGAATGACCCTATGGATATTCAAACTGTTTACGGCACGCTGCAGAACTGCATTCGCCCCGAATATGATCCCAAGGGCCATCTTTTATCCGCCATGACATTAACGGCATCCGTTCTGCAGATTCACGACCAACGCTGCATTCCGCAATATCATTTTGATGATTTCCGCCGAAAATACATCCCTTCCGTCACGTTCTATCCCAATGGTGTTCTGCGCAGCATTTCCCTAGACCAACAGCAGAACTTTCCATCCCCTCTCGGCAATTTTCCGGCAGAACTGCTAACCTTCTATCCGTCCGGAGCGCTGCGCCGGCTTTTTCCACTCAATGGAAAACTGAGCGCTTACTGGTCGGAAAAAGATGAGCTGACGCGCAGCCACGCTTTGCCTTTGACGATCAACGGCAAAAAAATGGATATAAAAATCACCTGTCTGCATTTCTATGCTGCCGGCGCGCTGCGCAGCCTGACGCTAGCTCCTTCGGAAACCCTTATACTGCAAACGCCAGTAGGACCCATAAAAACCCGGATCGGATTTTCCCTTTATCCGGACGGAGCCCTGGAATCTCTGGAGCCGGCAGCACAGGCAGCCATTGCAGCGGAACTGGGACCGATTCCCATTTACGATCCGTCTGCTGTTGGTATCCACGCCGACCGCAATTCTCTGCGTTTCACACCGGATGGCCACTTGCAAAGTTTCCGAACAACCGCTGCCCTGTCCCTGCAAACGCCGCAAGGCTTTTTGACAGCGATGCCGGCCACTGCGGCTAATCCACTCACCGACAACGGCAAAATCACTTTACCCAGTGAAATCCTCTTTACCCCCGCCTCCCTTATAATAAAACGAAGGCAGCAGGAACTTCACTTATCTCCGAATACAAAAATAAAAGCAAAAATCGCATCGGCTTGATCTCCATTCCAGCCGACGCAATTTTCGCTTACAACATCATGCGGTCCGGCAAAAAAGCCGGATCATTTTTATTTGTGTTTTCGCAACACATTGCCGACGCGCTGCTTACCGGCATTATACTGCCCATCTTTTACCATCTGAACACCATCGACAAAAACATGCCGAATCCCGATTGGATACTGTATAGGATCAACAAAAGTTCCCTGATCCCGAATCGTATTGGCATCAAATACCACCAGATCGGCAAAATAGCCTTCCCGAATTTCACCCCGCTGCATCAATCCCATCGAAAGCGCCGCGCGTTTTGTCATTTTATAAACGGCCTCTTCCAAGGAGATTGTCCGCTCTTCGCGAACATATTTTCCCAGTACTCTGGGAAACGATCCGTATACGCGCGGATGCGGTTTGCCGCTTAAAAGTCCATCCGTACAGACATTCATTTCCGGACGCTGCATAAAAAGCTTGACATGTTCTTCCGTCCCGTAAAAATCCACCATTCCCACCGCATTGGTTTCTTCATAAAGCAAATCAAACAGCGCCTCAAAAAGCGGTTGATGACGCATAGCTGCCATTTCAGTTAAAGATTTTCCCACAGCCGCTTGATTTTTCCCAGTTTTCACACTGGTAATATAAATATGATCCGCACCGGCAAAATCAATGAAGTTGTCCCATCCCGGTATTCCGGTCTCAATATCGTGTATCATACGCTTTCGGCAAGCACTGTCCTGCAGCCGCTCCAAAAGTTTATTGGTACCGCCGTCATGAGCCCACGGCGGCAGTACAACGCCCAGCATTGTGCTGCCCGCCGTATAAGGATACTGGTCAAACGTGACTTGAATGCCTTCTGCACGCGCTTCATCCAATAACTTTATCATTGAATCGATAAACCGCCAATTTTTTTTGCCGCATACTTTAAAATGGGAAAAATGGATTTTCACGCCAGATTCTCTGCCGATCCGAAGGACTTCCTGCATGGACGTCACCACCGTATCCGCTTCACTCCGCTGATGAATGACAAAACGTCCGTCATACTCGGCAACCACTTTACAAAGCTCGATTAGTTCCTCTGTCGCAGCATAAGCACACGGCATATAAATGAGCCCGGTAGAAAGGCCGAATGCACCGGCATCCAATTCGCGCCGTAAAACGCTTTTCATCCGTTCGATCTCAGCCGACGTAGCCATACGGGCGTCCAAGCCCATAGCTTCCATGCGCACATTGCCATGCGGCGCCAGATAACACTCATGAATGGCTGGCCGGGCAGCCGACAGCCGCTGCAGATACCCGTCCGTTGTCTGGTAATTCCAATCCAGAACCTCGCTGTCTCCGTCCAAGCCTGCTAAGTTTTTTCGCCAGGGAACAACATACGCCTCCGGCAACGGCGCTAAAGAAATCCCATCCTGCCCCAAAAATTCCGTCGTAATGCCCTGCATAATTTTTGGAAGCGATTCCGGATGCAGCAGCGCTTCCAAATCGCTGTGACTGTGGGTATCGATAAATCCCGGCGCAGCGCACAGACCCTTAGCATCAATAATTTCATCTGCCTGCGCCGAAAAATCGCCCACAGCGACAATCCTATCCCCGTCGATCAGAATGCTGCCTAAAAAGGCTTTAGCGCCAGTACCGTCAATAATTTTTGCATTTATGATACATTTTTTCATTGCCATCCGCTCCTATATACTGCTATCAATCAAAATTCAGGATTCATGCTCGTCGGGCGCCAACTGTGTCGTATATTCGCGCGGCGGAAAAAGCTTGGAAAAGACCACAAACGCCAAGAATGCCACCAATAATCCCGGCAATATTGGCTGTCCAATCTTGATGCCAAACAGCACGCCAGAGGAAATTTGTTCCAAATAAACAACAACCAGCGTTCCAAAAAACAACGATGCCAACGTACCTCCCAGCGAGGCTCCTTTCCAATAATGTCCCAGCACATACGGGAAAAAAGATCCGGCCGCCCGCAAAGTAAACGAGAACATCAAAATTGAGATAATGCTGGACGTATTGAGCAGCGCTACCAAAAGAGAAAGAATTCCGCTGCCGATCATCACAAGGCGGGCGATTTTCATAACTTCGTCATCACTGGCATCTTTTTTGATATACTCGCGATAAATATCATTGGCAAAAATCGAACCGGCGCCCAACAAATCGGAACTGGCGCTCGACATGGTCGCGGAAATAACACCGGAAAAAAGGATCCCGCAGACAAGCGGCGGCATCGCATGGACTGCTAAAACCGGCAGCGCATAGCGTGAACCAACGCTCTGAAATTGCGCTACATCAAAAATCCCCATGTTGATGAGTGCCAAAACAATCACACCTAAAGCCGCCGGAATAAACCCATAGACAAAATTAATCAGCGCCGCAATCATCGAGCCTTTTTGCGCTGTTTTTCCATCCCGCGCGGCATAATATCTTGACACGGCTTCTTGTCCTACCGTAAACGTAGTAACGTACATGAGCGTGAGCGAAACTACATCCAGCATACTGTATCCATGAAAAAGATCCAGCGTCCCTGCCGGGACATTCATCGTGACATTCTGCCAGCCCCCCGCCAGATTCAATGCATACGGAACCGCCACCGCCATGCCGATTACAATAAAAAATACTTGTATGAAATCGGTCAGCGTAACACTCCAAAGCCCGCCCATAATAGAATATGCCGTAACGATAATACAAATTGCAATAACCGAAGCCTGATAACTAATCCCCATGATTGTTGATAAAATAACCGAAGAGGCAATCATCTGCCCGGCGGTGAGACCAATCAGCGGTAAAAGCATAATGACAGCCGTAATGATACCCGCTGTACGTCCATAACGGCGGCGAAAATATTCCGGCACGGTTTTAACCTTCGCTGCCCGAAATTTAGGCGCCAAAAAAGTAAGAATGACAAACGCCAGTCCCATGGCAATAACATACCACGCGGCGCTGATCCCATACTTTCCCATGCCCTGCTGAACAACCCCCAGCGAGCTGCCTCCGCCGATTTCCGTTGCCGCCAGTGTGCCGGCCATAAGTACCGGCCCCAGCCTTCTGCCTGCTACCATAAAATCCTTATTACTGGAAATCATATTTTTTGAATACCAACCAACCAATAGCATAATCGCCATATAAAAGATAACCACGGAACCAATAATGACTGAATCACTCATCTGAAAACCCTCCCCATTTTAACAAAAAGAGGCCTGAAAAAGTATTTACAACTTCTTCAGGCCTCTTTGCCTAAATCATTTACTTCAAAAGTGCCGTTAAGATTCCATAATAGCACTCCGTTACTTTATGCAGTTGTTCCAGTTCAATAAACTCGTCCACTGTATGAGCTATATTTTCCTGCGACGGGCCCATGCCGATCGTTTTGATATGCTTTTCTCCCGCATAATGGCTGCCATTGGTGCAGAAATTATACTGGGTAATGGCCGGAGCAAAACCCATGGCCCTCAATTCCTGTTGAATCGACTGCACGAAATCTTCCGACTCCTGATACAGCCATCCGGGAAAGAAACGTTCACCGCAGATTTTTGTGCCGGTATAGCAATTCTCTTCTCCCACGGCGTATGAGATTTTATAACGAGCGGTCTGATCCTGTTCCATAAGTTGACGCAGCGCCGTTTGCAGCGGAGCCAAAACCGATTCTTTCGTTTCGCCCAGCAGCAGCCGCCGATCATACGTAGCGCGGCAATAGGCCGGAACGACCGAGGCTCCGGGATAGGGAAGCGACTTAATGTCTGTCAGTTCCAGAATGCCATCACCTAAAACATCATGATGCGGCGGAGAAATTTTCCGGATCGCCTCAATCGCCGCCGCCATTTTATACACGGCATTGACACCCTTCTCCGGATTCGCCGAATGGCACGATTTTCCAAAGGACTCCAGCACCAACTCGGCTCGTCCGCGCTGTCCAATCTTTAAATTCAAATTGGAAGCTTCACCGATAATAACATAATCCGGCTCCACCTTACGGCTGATAGAACGGGAAGCAATGCCTTCAAAACATTCTTCATGCACCACGCCGGCCACATAAATCTCCCCGCTGAAATCCCGATGACCATCTTCGGCAAAATATTGTGCCGCCGACACCATGGCCGCCAAAGCCCCTTTCATATCCGTTGCTCCGCGGCCATAAATTTTTCCGTCATGAATCTCGGCGGCAAAAGGCGAATAGGTCCAATCCGCTTCATTTTCAACCGGAACAGTATCCATATGCCCATCGAATAAAATCTTACAGCCTTTTCTCTTGCCTTTAATACAACCGATTACATTACCGTAATCGTCTACAGAAATCTCATCAAATCCAGCCGCCCGCATATACGCCTGTAAAACTTCTCCGACTGCTTTTTCCTGTCCCGAATAACTGGGCGTTTGTATCAGCCGGCGGCAAAATTCGGTGACGGCTTCCGCTCTTTTATTTTCCAGCATTGCCAGCACCTCCCATCAAATTGGCAAACTTACCATTCCATACAATCTCCTGATAACTCTTTCGATCCGTTGCTCCTTCCGTACTGAAACACAATATGACCGAATCTTCATTTAAGCCGAGCTGCTCCCTTATCTTTTGGTTCTGGGGCTGCAAAAAAATATCTGCCGCGGCTCCTACTCCGGCCGCGCCGCTTTCCCCGGAAATAACCCGGCGATCATCCGCCAGCGGAGCGCCTAAAATCCGCATCCCTCTGGCCGCTGTTTCATCCGTACAAACCAACGCAAAATCGGCATAGTGTTTCAAAACTTCCCAACCGATGCTGCAAGGTTCGCCACAGGCTAATCCTGCCATGATGGTACGCATAGCCCCCGTTACAAAACGCGGTTTTCCATCGGCTGCCTGCGCCGACTTAAAAATACAAGCTGCCTGCTCCGGTTCAACAACAATCACCGTTGGTTTATCATCGGGATACCTATTGGCAAAAACACCGGTAACCGCCCCGGCCAACGCGCCCACTCCGGCTTGGATAAAAATATGCGTGGGGCGTTCCGGCAAAGCCTGACAAGCTTCCAATGCCATCGTCCCATAACCTTGTATGATCCAACGCGGTATAGCTTCATAACCCGGCCAAGAAGTATCCTGTACCATAATCCAATGATTTTTTTGCGCCTGTTGGGCGGCAAACCGAACGGTTTCATCGTAGTTCAAATTCAAAATAGAAGCTTCTGCTCCTTCTGCCCGAATGTTTTCCAACCGCTCCCGGCTGCTCCCCTGCGGCATATAAACAACTGCTTTCTGCCGAAGCTGCCGAGCGGTCCAGGCCACGCCTCTCCCATGATTGCCATCGGTTGCCGTAACAAAAGTCAAATCTCCGACGGCTTCTTTCACAGCATCCGACACCATGCGCTCATAAGGCAGCTGGGTAATACTCACCCCCAGTTTTTGCGCGATATACTTTCCAACCGCATAACTTCCGCCTAAAACCTTAAACGCATTGAGTCCGAACCGAAAAGATTCATCTTTGACATAAAAGCTTTTAACGCCCAGACACCCCGCCAGGTTTTTCAAACTCACCAGCGGCGTCTCTTGGTACATGGGGAAAGACTGATGAAATCCCCCTACCTCCCGCATGTGTTCTTGATCCAAAAAAGAAATCATGCCTTCCGGCTGCTTAGGAAACCTGATCGCAGTTATATCCATACAATCACTCCTCATACCACATACTTCATCAGCAAGCGCTTTGTCCTGCTGCAACACAAAATTTTTGCAAAAAAATAAGCGCTTCAAAGAATATCCATCTTCATAAGCGCCTTTGCTCGTATTTCATGCCTCTGCAAAGATATTATCTCATTTTGAGACAAATGTCAAGTTGAACTTTATAAATGATATTCCTGTTGTGATTGAGATGTGATAAAGTCT
>DCFR01000024.1:28813-29038 GCA_002319815.1 Megamonas sp. UBA1799 | reverse complement strand
ATGATATTGCCGGTGATGGCACAACAACGGCTACTTTGCTGGCACAGGCTATGATTCACGAAGGCATGCGCAACGTTGCCGCCGGAGCGAATCCGATGATTCTGAAGAAGGGCATTGAGTTGGCGGTAAAGACTTTGGTGGCAGAAATCAAAGCCAAGGCTCAGAAAGTAGAAGGCAAAGAAGCCATTGCCCAGGTCGCAGCGATTTCTTCTTCTGATGAAGAAA
>DCFR01000024.1:0-28573 GCA_002319815.1 Megamonas sp. UBA1799 | reverse complement strand
CGATTTCTTCTTCTGATGAAGAAACGGGTAAGCTCATTGCGGAAGCTATGGAAAAAGTTGGTAAAGATGGCGTCATCACGGTTGAAGAGTCCAAGAGCATGGATACAAACCTGTCGGTTGTTGAAGGCATGCAGTTTGACCGCGGCTACATTTCTCCGTACATGGTTACGGATGCCGATAAGATGGAAGCCGGTCTGGATGATCCTTATATCCTGATCACGGATCGCAAGATTTCCGCGATTGCTGATATCCTGCCGATTCTGGAGCAGGTTGTTAAACAAGGCAAGGAACTCATGATTATTGCTGAGGATCTTGACGGCGAGGCTTTGGCAACGATTGTTGTCAATAAACTGCGCGGCACCTTTAAGGCTCTGGCGGTAAAGGCTCCGGGCTTTGGCGATCGCCGTAAAGCGATGCTGGAAGATATCGCCATCCTGACGGGCGGCAATGTCATCAGCGAAGAACTCGGTCGTAAGCTGGAAAGCGTCCAGCTGGAGGATTTGGGCCGGGCTCGTCAGGTTCGTGCAACGAAAGAAGAGACGACGATTGTCGACGGCTATGGCGATAAGGAAAAAATCGTTGCGCGTGTTGAGCAGATTAAAAAGCAGGTCAAAGAGACGACGTCTGATTTTGACCGTGAAAAACTCCAGGAGCGTCTGGCAAAACTTGCCGGCGGCGTAGCGGTTATTGAAATCGGCGCAGCGACTGAAGTTGAGTTGAAAGATAAGAAGCTTCGTATTGAAGATGCGCTGAATGCAACGCGGGCAGCTGTCGAAGAGGGCATTGTTGCTGGCGGCGGTACGACGTTTATTGACATTCTTCCGGCACTGGATAAGCTTAATGGCGAGGGCGATATCCAGACGGGCATCAATATTGTAAAGCGCGCCATTGAAGAACCGGTTCGTCAGATTGCCAACAACGCCGGGCTGGAAGGCTCCGTTGTGGTTGAGCATGTCAAGCATGCCGGCACGGGCAAGGGCTTTAATGCTCTGACGGGCGAGTATGTTGATATGATTGCTGCCGGCATCGTGGATCCGGCTAAAGTAACGCGTTCGGCGCTGCAGAATTCGGCCAGCATTGCGGCTATGGTTCTGACGACGGAAACGTTGGTAGCTGATAAGCCGGAAAAGAATCCTCCGGCAGCTCCGGCTCCGGGCATGGGCGGCATGCCGGGCATGATGTAAGGCATCCATAATTTTACAGGTTGAAAGCAGCAGGGGTCGCTGCCGGCAAAATTTTGCCGGCAGCGACTTTTTTGACATTTGCTGCCGCCAGCTTGACACTTACAGGAAAAGCATTTAAAATAAAGTAGTATAGTTATGGGAGCAGTCTGCTCTCTTAAGCCACATACTATCATGATTTAAAATGCTTAAACAGCGACAAATTAAAACAAAAACAAAAGAAGGGGGTGAAGATTATCGTTGAATTATCATTAGCGGTAATACTTGCATTGATTGCGGGCGTAGGCGGCGGCTATTTTATGCGTCGGCAGATGGCGGAATCGAAGATCGGCTCGGCAGAAGAAGAAGCCAAGCGAATTGTAGAAGAGGCTGAGGCAAAGGGCGAAACCAAGAAGAAGGAGGCCCTGCTGGAAGCCAAGGAGGATATCCACCGGCTGCGTCAGGATCTGGATCGTGATACAAAGGAACGGCGCAGTGAACTGCAGCGGCAGGAACGCCGTTTGGTGCAGAAAGAAGAGAATCTTGACCGTAAGCTGGATACCCTGGACAAGAAGGAAGAGGGACTGGCGGCTCGGGAAGACGAGCTTGAGAACGAGAAAACTTCTTTGGCGGAGCTTCATGAAAAGCAGAAGTCGGAATTGGAACGCATTTCCAATTTGACGACGGATGAAGCGAAGACGATGCTCATGTCAGAAGCGGAAGATGAGCTGAAACATGAGAAGGCTCTTATGATCAAGGAATATGAGCAGCAAGCGAAGGATGAAGCGGATAAAAAGGCGCGGGATATCGTGTCTCAGGCGATTCAGCGCTGTGCGGCCGACCATGTGGCGGAAACAACAGTTTCGGTTGTTGCCCTGCCAAATGATGAGATGAAGGGCCGCATTATCGGGCGTGAGGGCCGCAATATCCGGGCACTGGAAACGCTCACCGGCATCGATCTCATCATTGATGATACACCGGAGGCGGTGATCCTCTCAGGTTTTGACCCGGTACGGCGCGAAGTGGCTCGCATCGCATTGGAAAAACTGATTACCGATGGGCGCATTCATCCGGCTCGGATTGAAGAGATGGTGGATAAAGCTAAGCATGAAGTGGACCAGCGGATTAAGGAAGCCGGTGAGCAGGCATCGTTTGATACCGGCGTACACGGGCTGCATCCTGAAATCATTAAATTGCTGGGTAGGTTGAAGTACCGTACCAGTTATGGACAGAATGTGCTGAATCATTCCATTGAGGTTTCACATCTGGCCGGCGTCATGGCGGCAGAGCTTGGGGTTGATGTAGCGCTGGCTAAACGCGGCGGCTTGCTGCATGATATCGGCAAAGCTGTGGACCATGAGGTAGAAGGTCCGCATGTGACGATTGGCGCTGATCTTGCCAAAAAATATCATGAATCGAAGGAAGTCATCAATGCGATTGCTGCACATCATGGTGATGAAGAAGCGACAACGGTAGAAGCTGTGTTGGTAGCAGCGGCAGATGCTGTTTCGGCAGCTCGTCCGGGTGCACGGCGCGAGAGTCTTGAGTCGTATCTGAAACGGCTTACGCGGCTAGAGGAAATTGCCGAATCGTTTGAAGGTGTAGAGCGGTGTTTCGCCATTCAGGCCGGACGTGAGATCCGTGTTATGGTTAAGCCGGATAAAGTGGACGATGTGACCTCGGTTGGATTGGCACATGATATCGTCAAGAAAATCGAAGCTGAACTGGAATATCCAGGACAAATCAAAGCTACGATTATTCGTGAGACACGGGTCGTTGACTACGCGAAGTAAACGGTATATAGTGTAAGTATATAGAGTAAAGCAGGAAAATAAATGAGGGTGTTGTGAAGGCTTTGCGCGAGCAGCACTCTCTTTTTTAGACGAAGATATAGTTCTTGAATGGGAATGAGGTGCGTATAATGGTCAGATTCAAAAAAGGGAAAAAGCCAAATATGGATGGAATCAATTTATTGGTGTCGATTTTGGTCTGTTATCCGGAGATTGGCACCGTGAGTTTTGAACCGGGCGATGAAGCGCTGCATTTTTCTTTTGCGTTGAAAGAGGTACCACAGCGGCAAGCTTATGAAAGTGTAGGAAGTTTCCTTGAGGAAAGTATCCTGGCTTATCATAGCCTGGAAGGCTATACGGATGCCCGCATCGAAATTTTTCTTGAGGGACAGGGAAACACGGCATTTTTCCATATCATTCGTGATGTGGAAACGATTTCCCGGGGAGAGATCAGTCTGATCAGCACAATCATGCACGAGCAGTTTGGCAATATTCTGATCATGGACCATGATGATCTGGGGCCTGTTGATTTTGATGGCGAAGCGGCCGCGCAGGAGGAAGTCATTGATCATATGATTGGCAACCTGAAGGCGACGCGAGTCACCGACCGGATGATCGGCATTCGCGAGGAAGGCCGCGTTATGGTGTTTAATAAGTAATCGGAGGATCGGTATTTTGCGCTTTTTAATTGTTGGGGATGTATATGGCCGCCCGGGACGGGCGGCTTTTGCTAAATATACGCCGAAAATCAGGGCGGAGAAAAAAATTGATGTGGTCATTGTGAATGGCGAAAACTCAGCCGGCGGCAAAGGGATTACCCGCAAGTCGCTGGATGCGCTTTATCACGGCGGAGCGGATATCATAACTTCAGGCAATCACATCTGGGATAAGAAGGATGTGTTGGAGTTTATTGATACGGAACCTTTTCTTATTCGTCCGGCCAATTATCCGGAAGGGGCTCCGGGACGCGGTTATTGTGTCTATCCTTTTCGGGCGAAGAATGTCGGGGTTATGAATCTTTCCGGGCGGGCTTTTATGCCGGCCTTGGATTGTCCATTTCAAAAAGTGGAAGATTTGCTGCGGGATATGAAACAGGACTGCGATATTATCATTCTTGATTTTCATGCGGAAACCACTTCGGAAAAGATGGCTATGGGCTGGTATCTGGATGGAAGAGTGAATGCCGTTGTGGGAACGCATACGCACATTCAGACGGCGGATGATCGTTTGCTGCCGGGCGGAACGGCTTATATTACGGATCTGGGCATGGTCGGTCCCTGGAATTCAGTGCTGGGGGTACGGCGGGAATGCATTCTGGAAAAATTTACTACCGGACGGCCGGTGCGTTTTGAACCTGCCGAAGGTCCGGCTGTTTATTCGGCTGTTATCATAGAAACGGATGACGTGACGAACCGTACGCTTTCGATTGAACGCGTGCTGATCAGGGAGGAATGAAAAGAAGGATTTGCGATCGTTATTACCGAATATACTCCATGGGCAGCAGAATGTTTTTTTGATGTTTTTTGTGCAGGAAGGATGGCTGACTATGGCAGTATTAAAAGTATCGGCGAAATCAAATTCCAATTCTGTCGCAGGCGCTCTGGCGGGCGTGCTGCGTGAATCCGGCAGTGCGGAGATGCAGGCCATCGGGGCCGGGGCCTTGAATCAGGCGGTCAAGGCCGTGGCGATTGCCCGTGGCTTTGTGGCGCCGCACGGTATAGATCTGATCTGCATTCCTGCCTTTACGGATGTGGAGATTGATGGCGAACAGCGCACGGCGATCAAGCTCATTGTTGAGCCACGCTGAAGAATAGTAAAAAAGTATATTATTTTCTGACGATTTATGATATGATAGGCATATCGTCTGATGGATAATTGGAGTGACACAGGAATGCCAAGTGATTTGCATATACACACAAATTTTTCGGATGGAAGATTGACGCCGGAAGAGATTGTGACGGCAGCAAAAGCGGCTGGGCTGTCTTATATTGCGATAACCGACCATGATAATGTGGACGGGATTCGTCATTTGTATGAGCAGGGGTTATATCCGGGAAAGGGAATCTGTATCATTCCGGGAATTGAGTGCAGCAGCCAGGCCGAAGGCCATGATGTGCATATTCTGGGGTACAATATCAATATTTATCATCAGGAATTGCTGGATCGGTTGAATGATGTGGTTGAGGGCCGCTGGACGCGTTTTACGGCGATGGTGGAAAAACTGCAGGAGCTGGGTTATGCGATTACGGAAACGGAAGTGCTGCAGGTTGCGGGAACCAGCAAATCAATCGGGCGGCCGCATATTGCCCGGGTATTGGTTCAGAAAGGGTTTTTCCCGGCTATCCGGACGGTATTTGCTGAGGTTCTGGGTAATGATAAACCAGCTTATGTGCCGCATTATAAGCTGGATCCTGCAGAAATTGTGGCGCTGGTACATGCTGCGGGGGGCATTGTGGTGCTGGCGCATCCCAAGCTGGTAGGCGACGATGACCTGGTGGAAAGGCTGCTCAAACTGGGGTTTGATGGTATGGAAGTTTTTTATCCGCAGCATACAGCGGAAGATGTCATCCGTTATCAGGCAATGGCGGAAAAATATCATTTGCTGCTGACCGGCGGTTCGGATTTTCATGCAACGCTGCAGCGCTATCCGGACCAATTGGGAATATTTACCGTTGCTGACCGGTATGCGGAGGCATTGTATCGTCCTTCAGCCGCATTGGTCTGAAGCAAAGGAAAGAATGAAAAGGTCAGGTGGAATACGAGATGGATGTAATAGCTTTGGTGGGTCCTAGTGGAACGGGGAAAAGTCATCGTGCTCTTTTGGTGGCACATGAGCATCAGGCGGATGCGATTATTGATGATGGCATTCTCATCAAGGATGGAAAAATCATCGCGGGACACTCTGCAAAACATGAAAAAAGCAAAATTATGGCAGTACGGCGGGCTATTTTTATTTTACCGGGACATGCGGAAGAAGTCAGAACGGCGCTGCAGGAAGTTAAGCCGCATCGCATTTTGATCCTTGGCACTTCGGAAAATATGGTACATAAGATTGCCAAAATTCTCGAGCTGCCGCCAATTGAAACGATTGTTCATATTCAGGATATTGCGACCAAAGCGGAGATGGAAACTGCTTATCATTATCGCATTAAGGAAGGCAAGCATATTATCCCTGTGCCGACAATCGAGTTGAAACCGCATTTTTCCGGGTATTTAATTGATCCAATTCAGTCATTTTTCAAAAAGTCACGGACAAAACGGCGCCGTCTGGGTGAGAAGTCGATTGTCCGCCCCGTGTTTAGCTATTATGGCAAATTAGTTATTGACGATTCGGCGATTAAAGAGATTGTGAGCCGGCTGGTGGGAGAAAAGAATTTTGTTACCAAAGTTGGCCATGTGAAGGTGCGTCATGTCATGGAAGGCGATGAGGATCGCGGCATTGAGGTGTCCTGTGAGGTTGTGCTCTCGTATGGCAAGCATATTCCGACATTGATCAGCCAAACCCAGCAGAAAATCAAAGAAGCGATCGAGTATATGACCGGTATGGTTGTACAGCAAGTGAATATCATGGTTAAGGCGCTTTATGTGGGTGCCTGACCAGGCAGAAAAAGCTCCGTCACCGGAGGATAAGGTGGCGGAGTTTTTTTCTGCCTGGTCAGGGGCAGGTGCTTTATTTTATTTCGTTCAGCCAGAGCGTGGAATGGAGATAGATTTCAAAGGTGCGCGGCCAAGGATAGCTGGTATCGCAGCTGATTTCGCGCACATATAGCTTGGCCGGTCCGTCCGGCGATGACAGCACAACGGGAGCCCGGAAAGCTGCTGTTTGTTTCAGGCGGGATAAGCGGCGGTTCATGGCGGTTTGCAGCATGTAATTGGCCCACTGGTAATTGTGTTCCAGATCCAGATCGCTGACATTGGTGTAGCCGGCTTTCCGCAGGCTGCTGTTAATGCCGTCAATACTGTCCTTAAGGTAGAAATAGTCTTCAAGATAGCGATTGTCAAGGAAAGTTAGATTGGCGGCATAGAGACGCAGCCAATCATCATGGTTGGCTGCAGTCTGTTTTCCATTCGTAAAGAGCACCGCCTGACTCATAGCGGTTCCAATGGCATTGCTGGCTGTGTTCCAGCCGGCGTAGGCGATAAGGGAATGGAGCGGTGTTTGATTCTTAATGAGCAGAGGCAGCAGAGTTTCATCTGCGGCAAAGTGCTCGCTGAGATCAACCAGCGCCAGCGAATATCCCTGCCGGATAAAATTTTTGATATTGGCGGCATTTTCCCGGCGGCAGCTAAGCGTCGCTGTATTGCCGCCGGAAAGATAGAGGATAAAGTCGGCGGTTTCCGGCGTTTCGGTCTGGATCCCGTGGAGCAGCTGGATCTTTTCCTGTGCGGTGGCGGCAATCGATCCCGCCATGTAAGGCATGATATATTCTGGCGTAGCGGGATCATTGTACGCCAAAAAAATTCTTGGAGAGCGCCCGTTCTTTTGCACGTCAATTGCAGCCAGCAGCGTCAGGGCGATTTCATCGGCGCCATGCGTGATAAAAACCTGTTTATCCGTAATGTTTTCCACTGTCAGATAGGTTTGAATGGCGCGTTTTTCCATATTCGGAATGCCATATTTTTCGCCGTCATCCTGGCCGATGACCAGGCGGGTAAAAATACCTTTTTTAGCCAGCCGCGCCAGTTGTTTATTTAGTTGGGTGTTTTGCCGGAAAAGTTCCTCATACTGACGCAGATTTTCGGGCTGAATCTCTTTTTTTAGCTGGTTCAGGGCGGCAAGATCGTCCGGGTTCGGGGAGGATGCGGCCAGCGCTGTGCGGTCAGCCAGACGAGAATAACGCATGAGCCGTTTTCGCTCCGGCCAGCTGTCAATACTGTCCGGCGGCGTCAGACGGGGCAGAATATTAAAGGCGTAGAGCGGAACTTCTGGATGGCATTGGTGAAGGCGGGAAAAAAAGGTTAATAAAGCAGCGACATCTGCAGGTGATTTCTTGGCTTCGCGGGCAGCTAAAAGGCCGCCATGCAGCAACTGGTCAATGGAAAGAATCGCCGCGTCGCAGCCGTTGATATTGGCCATTACCCAATCCTGCAAAGCTTTTGTGTTGCCCGGTTGTGAGTAGTAGTCCATGAGCTTAGACGGCGGCGTTATAATCTCAATGCCGGCGATGCGCCCGGCATCAATGACGAATTGACGGCAGGGCGGTCGGCTGTCGAGCGGCATGAGAAGAACACGGGGGCCATTTTTGGCTGCGATGCTGACCGGGATTCCTGCCGCAGGCGGATGCAGTGTAACGTTATAAAAACCAATGGCTGTTATTAGGCAAATAGCAAACAGGAAAAGATGTTTTCGCACCAAAATCCTTCTTTCTGACATGATATTGTCTTCCATTATATCATAGGGACAGGGTGTATCTTCTTTCTCCGGCATTTTTTTCTGCATTTACATAATCTTAACACGCCCCTAACAAAAATTTTCGGCGGGCATGATATAGTCGTAGCAGGAGGTATGAATATGGATGATAAGATGCAGGTGGAACGCCTGAACCTTTTTTATGGCGCCGCGCAGGCACTGTATGATGTCTCGCTGCGGGTACCGGAGCATTCGGTGGTTGCGCTGATCGGGCCGTCCGGCTGCGGTAAATCAACTTTTTTAAAAACGCTGAACCGGATGAATGATCTGGTCGACGGTGTGCATATTGACGGGCGGGTTACGCTGGATGGGCAGGATGTGTATGCGCCGGATACGGATATTGTTCTGCTGCGCAAACGGGTTGGCATGGTCTTTCAGCGGCCGAATCCATTTCCTATGTCCATTTATGATAATGTGGCCTATGGCTGCCGGGTGCATGGGGTTACCGATAAAAAGGTTTTGGATGAGGTCGTGGAACAGAGCTTACAGGGTGCTGCTCTGTGGGATGAAGTCAAGGATCGTTTGAAGACATCGGCGGGAGGCTTATCCGGCGGTCAACAGCAGCGCCTTTGTATTGCCCGCACTTTGGCGGTGGCTCCTGAGGTTGTGCTGATGGATGAACCTTGTTCGGCGCTGGATCCGATTTCCACCATGAAAATTGAGGAACTGGTCAGCGAGCTTAAGCAGCGCTATACCATTGTAATGGTAACGCATAATATGCAGCAGGCGGCCCGGGTTTCAGACCGCACGGCGTTTTTTCTGAATGGAAAAGTTATAGAATATGATGATACCAATGTGATTTTTACAAAACCGGCACAAAAAAAGACCGAAGACTATATCACCGGCCGCTTCGGCTGAGGAGGAAAAAGTATGGAAAACAAGAGCACACGACAGGAGTATATTCATGATCTGGCGGAGCTGCAGAATAAAGTCATACAGATGGGCGAGCTGGTTACAACTGCCATCGAACGGGCAACGCATTCTTTGATTACGCAGGACCGGGATCTGGCCCGCCAAATCATGAAAGAAGATGATGATATTGATGACCTGACGATTGAAATCGAGGATTTCAGTCTTTTGCTGATTGCCAAACAGCAGCCGATTGCCCATGATCTTCGGGTCATAGCGACCAGCTTCAAGATTGCCAGCGATCTGGAACGCATCGGTGACCATGCTTTTGATATTGCAAAGACGGCGAAAGCGCTGGCAGCGGAGAAGCAGCCGGTGGAGCTGTTATATACGCCGCAGCTGGCCGAGACAGCACTTGTCATGGTCAAACAGGCGATGAAAGCGTATCGGGAGGCAGATATTGTTCTGGCTGAAGCAGTTTGTCGTCAGGACGATGAACTGGATGAATTATTTGCCAGAAGTTTTACGGAACTGTCCGGGGCTGCCGTGAATGATATAGTGAAGGCCCGGCAGCAGGCACAGCTGCTTTTTGTCGCTCGCTATCTGGAGCGTATCGGTGATCATGCGACAAACATTGCCGAATGGGTGGTTTATTTGGAAACGGCTGAGCGCGTACGTAAGCTGCGCTGACCTCGCCAGGCGTCAGGGCAGCTGCGGCAGGATGATGGTAAAAGTGGTTCCTTGCTGCAGTTCGCTGGCAACGGTGATGCGGCCATTGAAAAGTTCCACAAAGAAACGTACCAGAGAAAGGCCGATACCGCTCCCGCCGCTGCTGCGGGAGCGGGTTTTGTCGGCTCGGTAGAAGCGGTCGAATATAAATGGCAGGTGTTCAGGGGCAATACCATCGCCATTGTCGCTAATCATAAAGCATACTTCTTTGCCGGTGGCCTGACAGGTTAAAGAAATTTCTCCGCCCTCCGGTGTATAATGAATAGCGTTTTCCACTAGATTGGCCAGCATTTGATCGACGAGTATCGGATCGGCTTTAATAAAAGCTGGCTGCGGTGGAGCGGCGGTCTTGAAGTGAAGCTGTTTTGCGGCGAGCTGGGCCTGCAGCCGCTGCCCAATTTGTGCGGGAAGGCGGCCGGCATCGATGCGTTCCAAAACCAGCTGACTGCGATAATCCCGGCGCTCCAAACGGGCAAGCTGCAAGAGATCGTTGACGAGCCGTCTGAGCCGTCCGGCTTCTTCGTAAATGGAACGAATGCATTGGCGGCTGATTGCCGGCTCTCGGAAATCATCATCCAGCAGAGTTTCGGCAAAGCCATAAATGGCCGTAAGCGGCGTCCGTATCTCATGGGCGGCATTGGCCACAAATTCGTTTTGCCTTTCCGCCATTTGCTGGAGCAGCGATATATCATGGAATACACAGAGAATGCGCACGGAGTTGCCTTCCGGACAGGGGGCGATGAATACGGCAAATGTCCGGGAGATTCCCTGTTGGCGGAAGGGGATGGTCAGCGACTGCGGCATCGTCGTTTCAATGGCGTCGCGAGCGGCAGCGGCCAGCGCAACGCTGCCAACCGCCTGGATACTGCTTTTTCCGGCATAGTCAGATTCCAGGGAGAGCAGACGGGCGGCCTGCCGGTTGGCCGTGAGAATTTTCCCTTGTGCGTTCAGCAGCAGCACACCGTTGTCCATATTTTCCAGAATCAAGGATTGTTGATGCGAGGCTGCTTCGGCTTCGCCTATTTTTTTTGCCAGACCGGCAGTAAGCTGGTTGATGGTCTGTGCCAGCAGTTCCAGTTCGTCGCCGGTCTGGATGGCAAGACGGCGTTTGAAATCGCCGTCGCTAATGGCGCGGGCATCGGCAGTCATACGGCGGATCGGACGGAGCTCATGGTGCGCCAGCAGCAGTCCGGCGGCGAGTGCCGCCAAAGAAGTCAGCAGCAAAGCCAGTAAGATCATGCTGCGGCCATGTGCATAGGCGGCTTCAATGGGTGACAAGGAAGTAGCGGTTCGGACGATGCCGAGAGGATTAGCCGAGGCATCATAAACGGGCACGGCAACGTACAGCATGTTTTCTTTTAAAGTATCGCTGTAGCGTATGGCATGGCTGTCACTGCCAGCGAAAGCTCCCTGTACTTCAGGGCGGGTACGGTGATTGTCCAAGGACTCCGCCGGTTCGGAGGAATCGGCCAGAACTCTTCCATCGGCATTGATGAGCGTCAGACGGAGGCCGGTGCGCTGCTGGATGTCAATGAGTTTTGGCGTCAGGTCTTTTTCGGGAGAGTCCTGCCTGACGGCGTCGGCCAACAGGGTTTCCGCTAAAATTGCACTGCGCGTCAGTTCGTCTGTCTGACGGGTCAGGCTGTCCTGATAGTAAAAATGCAGCAGGTAAGCGCCCAGCAAGAGAATTGCCGAAGCCGTCAGCATTAAAAAAGATCCGGTAATTCGCCGGCTGATTTTTGATTGGGGCATCATAATCCCTTCCTTATGCGATAGATGCTTTTATTGTAGCATATTGCGTTTCAACAAAACTGTTTTTTAACAAAAACCTAACATGAATGCCTGTGCTCCCCTGACTGTGTGCTATATCAGAAAGACAAAGATGTTCCGGCTAATGCATCGACTTATTTCAGCGAAGTTTCGGTTGATGCCTTTAGGGAAGGTTCCGTTATGAAGTGGTGATGGACGGCAAAGCTCAGGATCACCAGAATAATTCCGGCCGTGAAAAAGACATATTTCATTCCCAGAAAAGTGGCGATGACGCCCCCTAAAAGAGGGCCGATCATGGAGCCAATCTGCTGGGAGGAAAAGAACAGGCCGAAAACGCTGCCTTTGAATTGAGCCGGTGTATTTGCCGCCAGAATGGCATTGATGGATGGATAAATGCCGGAAAAGAAAAGACCGCCGGTAAATTGCATCCCGGCAAACCAATAGAGATTTTCGGGGATTCCCTGTATTGTAATTGAAATACCGGCAAAAACCAGAGCAAGGCTCATGGTTTTAAAAAAGCCGTGATGCTGGCCGAATTGCCCCCAAAAAGGCGCGGTGATGGCGCCGGCAATGCCGCCCAGGGAGAAGATGAGGCCCGAGACAAAAATAAGATTGGGCAGATTGCCGGCCAGCTTAGTAATATAGGTCGTCATGATCGGCTGCAAGATCAGGATGACCATCTGAACCAGCATACCGCAGACCAGCATATGGCGAATTAGTGGAATGCGCAAAAGAGAGGAAGCGGCACTTTTTTCTGCCGGAGCCGATTTCTCCCGGGCAGTATCCTTGCCTGCCGGATTGGGCGGCTCCTTAATAAAGAAGATAAACACGATACTGTTGAATAAAAGGCCGGCAGCTGCCAGAAAAAAGGATACACGCATGCCAAAAAATTCTGCCAGAATGCCGCCTAAAAGCGGGCCGATAACACCGCCGCCCGTCAGGACACCCTGCATGGTGCCTAAGCAGAGCCCAAGCTTTTCCGGTGGGGCATAAAGTGTCATGATGGCAAGATCCATCGGCCAAAGTCCGGCAGCAAATCCTTGGAAAATACGCATGAGGGTGAGCTGTTCCGGCGAAGTGACAATGCCGCCTAAAAAATAGCTGATCGTTAAAAGAATGCTGGCACGGATAGCCATTAAGCGTTTTCCTTTGGTATCCGCCATGCGTCCCCAGATTGGCGCCATGATAGCGCTGACAAGAAAGGTCGAGGAAAAGACGATGCCGGACCATAAGTTCACCGATGCTGCATCAACGCCAAGTTCTTCTGTCAAGTACATGGGAAGAAAAGGAATCAGCATAGTGTAGCTGGCCGACATAAAGACAATATTACAAGAAAGAATTGCCAGGACCGTTTTCCAATTCAAAAACTCACATCCATTTTCTATTTATATTTATACTATGTTTATTTTAGCACTCTTGTCAAAGCTGCTTTTGTAAGACGATCGGCTGCCGCACTTCCCTATGCGTGAAAGGTTTTTTAAGAAACATCCGGTGTTTCTATTTGCGGTTACAGGACAATGGAGGGTAAAACAATATACAATGAATATTTGTTGGAATTGTCGTCATCTATAGAATATTTTTCTTGACATTTTATTGAAGTTAATGTATTATCTTTCTTATAAATATAAAGCAAGGGCGCTTGGTACAGACATTTGTCTGTAACGGCGCCTTTTTTATTGCTTTTATTTCATGGTATAGTTGCTAAAGGATGGTGAGAACAGAATGGATAAGAAACAGTATGAAAATTATTTGACTATTTTGCGGGAGGAGCTGCTGCCGGCTATGGGATGCACCGAACCTATTGCGGTAGCACTGGCAGCAGCCAAAGCCAGAGCGGTGTTGGGAAAAAAACCGGATCATATGGTGGTGCGCTGCAGCGGCAATATTATCAAAAATGTCAAGGGTGTTGTCGTACCAAATTCCGGCGGGCAGCGAGGAATCGCCCCAGCGGCCGTCTTAGGCATCCTGGCTGGGAACCCGGATAAGGGACTTGAGGTTATAGCTGAGGTCGATGAACTTGCTGTGGCGCATACACGGCAGTTGTGCGCTAAAGGTTTTTGCCAGTGTGAGCTGGCGGATGGGGAAGAAAATCTGTTTATCCATGTTGAGGTTTTCGCTAAAGCGGAAAGTGCTGTAGTAGAAATTCGCACGAATCACGATCATGTTTCCTATATTGAGAAAAATGGTGAGATTTTGTGTGACAGGAAAAGTCCGACAGAAGTCCGCAAAGGGGATAAAAGCAAACTGAACATGGACGATATCCTGACTTTTGCCGATGAAGTGCGGATGCAGGATGTGGACGCGCTTATTTCTCGCCAGATTGCTTATAATACTAAAATTTCTACAGCAGGGCTGCAGCAAGTATGGGGAGCGGGCGTAGGTTATACGCTGCTGCGGACCGATGCCGGCAATGTTCGTACCAAGGCTCGGGCGGCGGCTGCCGCCGGTTCCGATGCCCGCATGAATGGCTGTTCGCTGCCGGTCATCATTAATTCCGGCAGCGGCAATCAGGGGATTACCTGCACCATGCCGGTGGTGGTGTATGCACAGGAAATAGGCGCTTCGGAAGAAAAATTAAAAAGGGCGCTGATATTGACCAATCTGATCGCGCTGCATCAAAAATATTTTATTGGCAGTCTTTCTGCTTATTGTGGGGCGGTATCTGCGGGGGCTGCCTCTGGCTGCGGAATTGCTTATCTGTATAATGAAGATTCGCAAGTCATTCAAAATACGCTGATCAATGCAATCGATACGGTAGGCGGCATCGTTTGCGATGGGGCCAAAGCATCTTGTGCTTCAAAAATATCCGCAGCGGTGGATGCTGGTATTGTTGGCTATGAAATGGCGAAAAATGGTTTCGTTTTTCCTTATGGGGAAGGACTGGTAGAAAAGGACTGTGAGCAAACCATCGAGAATTTTGGACGAGTTGGCCGCGTAGGTATGAAAAGTACCGATGTTGAAATATTGAATATCATGCTGGGCAATTGATTCTGCCCGGCATGTAGAAAATTCAACAAAATAAACAAGGGGGATTTATAATGGCACAAACAAAAAAAGAGCTTGTATTGGCTGCAATGGATAACAAATCTACAGAAAGAGTGCCGTCGAGTTTTTGGTTTCACTTTTTAAAGGATGAGGTTCATTCGGATGCTTTTCAGCAGCCGGAATTGAATGATGAATTGCTGGCCGGGGAAATAAAATATATTGATACTGTACATCCGGATTTTGTAAAAATAATGACCGATGGTTTTTTTCCTTATGAGAATGATACGGCCAAAAATTTGCAGACGGCGGCTGATTTTCGAAAAATTAAGCCGCTCGCCAATGATGATCCCTGGTTTACGCAGCAGATTGCTTATGCAAAGGAACTGACCCATCGTTATGGCGAAGATACGCCCATGTTCTATAATGTATTTTGCGCCGGTACTACAATCAAGTTCATGCGTCCGGAACTGGCGACCGGGGAAGCGTTTTTGGCTGAAGCCATCGAGGAGAATCCGTCGGCGGTTCGGCAGGGGTTGGAGGTCATCGCTCATGATCTTGCTACTCTTTCGGAACGGATTATTCAAGAGGGCGGAGCAACCGGTATCTATCTGAGTTTGCAAAATCTTATCGGCCGGGGAATCACGCGTAAGATTTATGATGAAGTCATGGCGCCGGGAGAGAAAGAAATCCTGGCGGCGGCTAACCGGGCCAGTCAATATAACATCCTGCATATTTGCGGTTGGTCGGGACATCGCAATAATCTTTCATGGTATGCGGATTATGATGTTAAGACGATCAATTGGGCGGCGGTTGTCGAGGGCGTTTCTTTGGAAGAGGGACGGAAGATATTTGATCAGCGGGCGGCTATTGGCGGCTTTGGCAATGAACCGACGGATATTCTGTATAGGGGAACGCAGGCTGAAATCGAGCAGGAAACAAAGCGTATCCTGCAGCAGGCCGGCCGACAGGGCATTCTTCTGGGAGCAGATTGTACGGTTCCCAGAGATACGGATTGGCAGCGTTTTGAATGGGTGCGCAAAGCAGCACGATAAACCGATCTTGATGAGGAGAGGTGTTTTGCATGAATTGGCATAAACTGGGCCGCAAACTTTTTATCTTATCCATGGTCATAGCCGTGGCGGCAGCTTTTACCGGCTGTAGTAAAAAAACGGATACGGCGTCTTCCGGCAGCGGTGCTGAGGGAGATAAAAAAACGGTAACGGTCGCTTATACAAATTATTATGTTCCCTATGATTTCGTGAATGAAAATGGTGAAGCGGATGGTTTTGAGGTAGCTGTTATGCAGGAAGTAGCCAAAAAGCTGCCCCAGTATAACTGGAAATTTGTACCAACTTCCGATGATGATTTGTTGATTGGGGTCGAATCTGGAAAATATACCATAGGCACCAAAGGGATTTGGAAAACCGAGGCTCGGCAGAAGAAGTATATTTTCACCAAGAATTATATCGGGGTTAGTGTTATTGGCTTGGTTATCCGTAAGGATACAGCGGATCAAATTAAGGATATAGACAGCTTTGCGGCCTACAGCGGCAAATTGGTGCCAATTGCTCCGCAGGATGCCCGTTATATGGTCATTGATGATTATAATAAAGCGCATTCGGATCGGCCAATTAAACTTACATCATCAGAGGCGTTCCAAAATTCTGATGCTTATTCTTGGGTGATGGAAGGACGCTATGATGCTTATTTAGAGATAGAACTCAGCTATAAAAATAATATTGCTAAAGAAGATGCTCCGTACCATGCGTTTGCAGATAAATTGACCTATTTGCGCTATAAGGGAATTCCAACGTATCCTCTCATTAATAAAAAGCAGCAGAAATTGGCAGACCAAGTGGATCAGGCGATTCAAGAACTGCGCGATGAAGGCCGCATCGGCGAATTGGAGCAAAAATTCTTTGGGGAGTCTTTGTCGAAATACATTCCTCAATGATCATTTAAATCCCCTGGCATTGCTGGGGGATTCAAATGGATGGCATTCTTTTTTTCATAGAATTAAAAGTTTCGTCTTAGCTGGTTTATGATATTGCCCGACAAATTGCCAATAGGGGCATTCCAGCACTTGAAGTGTTGGTTGTACGTTAAGTAAAGGAGGAAGGTCATTATGGATACCAGACCTTTTAATCCCTTGGTCATATTTTCTGTTATGCCGGAGTTGTTGTCGTTTTTGTGGGTCACGGTGCTGGTAGCTGCGACCAGCATCATTTTTGGCTCATTATTTGGCATGGTACTGGCGGGAGCAAAGCTGGGAAAAAATCCGGCGGGGCGTTGGCTGGCGCATGGATATACTTATATCATGCGCTGCACGCCATCCATTGTGCTGTTGTTCATTGTTTTTTATGGTCTGCCTCAAATGGCGGAGGCACTGACGGGTTATGATATAAATGACATGAATCGATCGGTATTTGCGATCATTACTTTTTCACTGCTTTTCAGTGCTTATATTTCGGAAATCTTTCGGGCTGCTTATGAAGCGGTCCCTAAGGGGCAGTATGAAGCGGCGGTTAGTATCGGGCTTTCACCGCTGCAGGCGCTGCGCACGGTTGTGCTGCCGCAGGCAGCTGTCATTGCTCTGCCGAACTTTGGCAATTCGGTCATTAATCTATTGAAGGAAGGCGCCCTGGCTTATACCATCGGGCTCATTGATATGTTGGGCGAAGGAAATCTCATTATTGCGCAGAATTATGGCGCTTATGGCATTGAAATCTATCTTGCTTGTATGATTATTTATTGGGGCGTAACAACTTTACTGGGCGAGGGATTCCTGAAGCTGGAACGGTGGCTTGATCGGAGCAGAAACGTTCAGCGCCAAGCACAGAAAACAAGGCCAATGGCCTGGTCCTTAGTAAATACAAAAAATGAATAAAAGCAGCGTAGCGTTTAAAGGAGGCAGCGCATCATGGAATTGGATTATGCCTTTATGGCGGATACTTTTATAAAAGTTTGGAGCGGGGCCGGAGCAACGCTGAAACTTACGGCACTTTCCCTGCTGCTGGCGGCGCCGCTGGCTTTTTATATGGCCATGCTGCGGATTAAAGGACATGTATTTGGCAGCTGCGTGACGAAAGTGTATATCTCTTTCGTTCGCGGGACGCCGATCATTTTGCAGATTCTGCTGCTCTACAGTCTGCTGCCAAGTTTTCTCAATGTATTGTTTCGCGCGGTGGGCAGTGACTTTAATGTATTTGATCGCGTGGATCCCTTCTGGTATGCGGTAGCTGTATTTACGCTCAATACGGTGGCGCTGCTGGCGGAGGTGTTTCGTTCCGCGCTGCTGAGCATCTCTCCGGGGCAATTGGAGGCCGGCGTTTCCATTGGTTTGTCCGAACTGCAGACCTATCGTCATATCATCATTCCGTAGGCAATCGTGGTAGCAATGCCTTCTATCTGTAATATTACCGTGAATCTTATCAAAGGGACTTCATTGGCATTTTTGATGACAGTGAAGGATATTACCGCCATAGGTAAAATTGCTGCATCCTATGGTTACAACTATATCGAGGCCTATTTGGATGTGTTTTTTGTCTATATCATTATTTGCACTGTGATTCAGCTGGCTTATCGATTTGCCGAGCAGCATATCGGAGCCTTTCGTGCCGTGTGAGAAAGGATATGATTTCTATGATTATGTCGATCAAGGGTGTACGCAAGCATTTTGGTGATAATGCAGTGCTGAAGGATGTCCATATGGATATTGCCAAGGGCGATGTCATTGTGATTTTGGGGCCCAGCGGATCGGGAAAAACCACGTTTCTGCGCTGTCTGAATTTTTTGGAACAAGCGGATGAGGGACAGATGGAACTGGATGGCGATGTTTTTTCTTTGTGCCAGGCCAGCAAAAAAGAGATCGCTGCTGTGCGCCGGAAGACCGCCTTTGTTTTTCAAGGATATAATCTTTTTGCGAATAAAACAGCGCTGGAAAATGTGATGTTGGGACTGGTTGTCGGCCGCGGCATAAAAGAGCAGGAAGCAGAGGCGCGTGCCAAACAGGCTTTGGAAAAAGTCGGCATGCTCGATCGGGCGGATTATTATCCCAGTCAGCTTTCGGGCGGGCAGCAGCAAAGGGTCGGAATTGCCCGGGCCGTGGCGGTGCGTCCCAATGTGATTCTTTTTGATGAGCCAACTTCGGCGCTGGATCCTGAACTGGTAGGGGAAGTGTTGCAAGTCATGCGAAATCTGGCCCGGGATGGGACGACGATGATTGTCGTTACGCATGAGATGAAATTCGCTCGCGATGTGGCCAGTCATGTTATATTTATGGCCGATGGCCTCATCGTGGAAGAAGGCACGGCGGAAGAGATCTTTACCCATCCGCAGCAGGAAAGAACCCGGCGCTTTCTGCGGCGGATTTTGGGAGAAAATGAAGCAGAACAGACCATGATGGCATGAGGTGATCTTGTGGATATGGGATTAACCGGCAAGGTAGCGGTGGTGACTGGCAGTACGGAAGGGATCGGCTTAGCGACGGTCCGGGAGTTTCAGAAAGAAGGCTGTCAGGTTGCTCTTTGCGGGCGCAGTGAGGATAAACTGCAAAAGGCCTTGCAGAATTTAGGGCCACAAGCTTTTGGCCGCTGTGTCGATATGACCCAGGAAAAAGCTGTGTATGCTTTTGCTGCCGATGTAGAAAAACATTTTGGCCATATTGATGTATGGGTCAATAATGTAGGGGGAACTATTGAGCGCCGGGCAGAATGGTATACGGAGGAAGAAATTGACCGTACCTATGCCCTTTGTTTCAAGTCGGTTGTTTTTGGCAGTCAGGCAGCCGCCACATACTTAAAGAAGACAAAAGGTGTTATTGTCAACGTGGCTTCTTTGGCCGCCCGCTGTGCTTCAGCAGGGCGTGCTTCCCTCTATGGACCACTGAAATCGGCCGTGGTGAATTATACGAATACTTTTGCGGCCGAGACGGCTGCCTGGGGTATGCGGGTGGTCTGCGTATTGCCGGGATTTACGCTTACTCCTTTGGCCCAAAGAACCATTCTGCCGGAAGAACTGGAACGGAATGTGAAGGAAAGTTTGCTGCGCTGCTCTGGCCGACCGGAGGATATTGCGGCTCCTATTGTCTTTCTTGCCAGCAGCCGGGCAGCTTATATCACTGCAGCACAACTGGAAATTTCCGGCGGCCGGAGCCGGGTGCTGAACCCAGCCTATGCGTATGAACGTAAAAATGGTTAATCTATGTGCTGGCTGGAGGAGAAAAGAACGCCGGTCATATAAAATGAGACTGTAAAATTTATAGCCTGTAAAAGATAACGAATTAGGCCGTCTATGATCTGTTTGATCCTGGGCGGCTTAAATATGTGTGCGTATCGATTTCTCCGGTTTCTTCAAATTGGTTTGTGTTGCTTTGATGCGTTTTATTGCCGCAGCGGCAATAATTTTGCTGAATAATTTGTGGCTGTATCAAGAGAAGCAGCCAAATAGTGCTGCTTAATATTAGTTCTACTTTATATAGGAAGAAAAAAGGATTGTAAATTTATTTTTGAGCAATGTTAAAAAAGCTGCGTTAAATGACAACATAATCTTAACATGAAGATAACAACGGCTACCCTGGAATCCGTTATGATAAGGATGAAAGTTGAAATGAAGACAAAATTCTAACGGAGGGTGAGAACATGATGTTGGGAAAGATGAAGAAAATGGCAGCGATGGTCGGAGCTTTGATGATTGGCGCGGCGGTATTTGCCGGCTGCGGCGGATCGGATAAACCGGAGGCTGCGGGCGGGGCGGCAGCCGAATTGACGGGGAAAGTAACCGCTTCCGGTTCTACGGCGTTGCTGCCGCTTTTGAAGCCGGCGCAGGAGGCGTTCCAGACACAGCATGGCAAGGTCACGGTCAATATCGCCGGCGGCGGTTCGTTTACGGGAATGAATCAGGTGGCGGAAGGCAGCGTGCAGATTGGTAATTCAGATGTCTTCCTGCCGGCGGAATATAAGGATAAGGGCCTGGTCGATCATAAAGTTGTTGTTGAGCCGTTTGTATTTATTGTCGATAAGGCGAATGCAGTGAACAGCCTGACCAGACAGCAGACCATTGATATTCTCACCGGCAAGATTACCAACTGGAAAGAGGTGGGCGGCGCTGATCAGCCGATTACGCTCATTCATCGCGCTAAATCTTCCGGGTCCCGGGCCACGATCAGCGATGTAGTGCTTAAGGGACAGGAATTTACCGATCATGCGGTGATTCAGGATTCTAACGGGGCCGTCCGGGCAGCAATTGCCAATACGCCGGGTGCCATCGGTTATGTTGATGCTCCTTATGCCGATGACACAGTAAAGACACTGGACTTTGATGGTGTTAAATATACGCCGCAGGCGATTATTGACGGCAAATATCCTATTTATGGCTATGGACATATGTATACAAAGGGAGAGCCTACCGGTGCTGTTAAGGCGTTCATTGATTTTGTCATGAGTGATGATTTCCAGAACAGTCAAGTAGCCAAGCTCGGATTTATTCCGGTCAGCAAAATGAAGAAATAACTTCT
Source organism: Megamonas sp. UBA1799 (assembly GCA_002319815.1). Lineage (GTDB taxonomy): Bacteria > Bacillota > Negativicutes > Selenomonadales > Selenomonadaceae > UBA1799. Next base: position 7,366 of record DCFR01000024.1, on the reverse strand, counting down.
GGATACAGATTGTCCTGTCCGGCGGAAGGATATCAGCCACATGTGGGGCGCATGCAGACTTCGGCAGCGCTGATCGGTCTGAATTCTATCGGTTGGACAGGATATTTTTTCTTGAGAAAGGAGCTTTTATGGATAAAGCAGTTGTCTTTTCGGCAGCAGGACATCGGCGGCATATTTTATATGATAAGTATGTCCGTTATCTTTTTATCGCTTCGGCTGCGTTGGTTAGTCTGCTCATTTTTTCCATTATTTTCTTTGTCGGGCGGCAGGGGCTGCTAACTTTTTCTACCGTGAGTCCGCTGGAGTTTTTTACGGCGGCCCGTTGGTCGCCGACTGGCAGCCCACCGATATTTGGCGCACTGAGTTTTATTTCCGGATCAATTTATGTAACTTTGGTGGCGGTGCTGCTGGGGACTCCGCTCGGTGTGTTTGGGGCTCTTTTTATGGCCAAGGTAGCGCCGGAAGGGGTGCGGAGCATCATGCGCCCGGCATTGGATTTGTATGTAGCGATTCCTTCCGTTGTTTATGGCTATATCGGGCTGGTGGTTCTGGCTCCGGCGATTCGGGAAATTTTCGGTGTGCGGACCGGGTTTGGCATTTTTACGGCCGGACTGGTTTTAGCCATCATGATCCTGCCGACAATTTTGTCTCTTTCCGATGATGCACTGCGGGCGGTGCCAAAACCGCTGGAGGAAGCGAGCCTGGCTTTGGGCGCGACGTATTGGCAGACGCTTTGGCATGTGGTGACGCCGGCGGCATTGCCGGGGATTATGACTGCAGTGGTGTTGGCCATGGCCCGGGCAATTGGCGAGACCATGGCGGTACAAATGCTGATTGGCAACACGCCGCTGGTTGCTGAATCGCTTTTTACGCCGACATCAACGCTGACCAGTAATATTGTTGTTGAAATGGGAAATACGATGTTTGGTTCAGTCTGGAGCAATGCTTTGTTCCTTATGGCTTTTGTGCTGCTTATTCTGTCGCTGGGCATGATTTTACTGATTCGCCGTCTGGGCAGAAGGGGGGCATCTGTATGAACTCAAAACAGATGAACCGTCTGGCTATGGGGGGATTATGGTTTTGTGGTTTTTTTGTTCTGGCGCTGCTGGTTGTTTTTCTGGCGTACATTCTTTATAAAGGGATGCCGATTCTTTCACCTGCGTTCATTTTTGGCAGATCCAGTGATATTACGGCTGGCGGTGGCGTCGGTCCGCAGCTTTTCAATTCTTTTTATCTGTTGTTTCTTTCCATGGCAGTTTCTGTTCCGGTGGCCGTCGGGGCCGGTATCTATCTGGCAGAATATGCGCGGGATACGCGGTTTACTCGGGCCATACGGCTGAGCGTTGAATGCCTGGCGACCGTACCCTCGATTGTTCTTGGCCTGTTCGGTATGATTGTGTTCGTGAACACTACTGGTTTTGGGTTTAGTATTATCGGCGGAGCACTGACACTGGTGCTGCTGAATTTGCCCATGCTGGTGCGAGTGACGGAAGAAACGCTGCATACGATTCCGGCGTCTTACCGCGAGGCCAGTCTGGCTCTGGGGGCAACGAAACTGCAAACGCTGGTCCGGGTCGTTTTACCGGCGGCCTTGCCGGGAATTCTTACCGGTATTACGCTGACGGCAGGGCGGGCGCTCGGTGAGACGGCGATTCTTATCTTTACGGCGGGGGCTACGGTGTCGCGCTATATGTATGATACCGATCTGTTGGCCGGCGGCGAGACGCTGGCAGTGCATCTCTGGTACCTTTTGTCAGCGGGACTGGTTCCCGATCGGGATGCAATCGCCAACGGCATTGGCGCGCTGCTGATTTTTACCATTCTTATTTTTAATATCGGGTTGGCATTGCCGCTGCGGCTACTGCAGAGGTATACCGGAGTTTCTGGAAAATAATAGGTAATTTTTCCGGGTTGCTGTATATTATACGGCAACTCTTTATTTTTTGGTTCACGAATTAAAAAAAGTATGGTAGAATGGAAATGTTTATAATAGTAACTTTGTAAAATGGGAGCGGCGCTATGCGAATCATTACGGGATCAGCCCGTGGGGTCAGGCTCAAAACGCCGAAAGGAATGGATACACGGCCGACGGCGGATCGGGTAAAGGAGTCCCTGTTCAATATTTTAGGCAGTCGGGTTGTGGATCGCCGGGTGCTGGATCTTTTTTCCGGCACCGGGAATCTGGGATTGGAGGCTTTGTCGCGGGGGGCTTCGTCGGCGGCTTTTATTGACCGGGCTACGGCAGAACTCATTCGGGAGAATGCCGAGCACACGCATCTTCTGGATCGTGCGCATATTCTACGCAGCGATGTTTTTGCGGGGATGTCACGGTTGGCGGCTGCCGGAGAAAAATTTGATCTGGTATTTTGTGATCCGCCTTACAACAAGGGCTTGTGGGAACGGACGCTGCAGCTTCTGGATGCCTCAGAACTGTTGACTGGTCAGGCGATTGTCGTGGTGGAACACGGCGTGGGCGAAGACGAGATGCCGCCGTTGACGTCATTGGTTTTGCAGCGGCAGCAGGCTTATGGGCGAACCACTCAGCTCAGCATTTTTCAAAAAGGATTTGAGGAGGTCCAAGCATGAGGACAGCCGTATGTTCGGGCAGTTTCGACCCGGTCACCAACGGTCATATTGATATTTTTACCCGCGCCAGCCAGATGTTTGATGAGCTGATCGTCGGCGTATTTCATAATATCCGCAAGCAGCCATTCTTTAGTGTGGAAGAACGGGTTGAGCTGATTCGCGAGTCTACCCGGCAGATTAAAAATCTGCGGGTGAGTTCTTTTTCCGGTCTGCTGCCGGATTATATGCACGAGCAGGGAGCCAAGGTGATTGTGCGTGGGCTGCGCTCGGTAACTGATTTTGAGTATGAGCTGCAGCAGGCTCAGATGCTGAAGCATATCGCGCCGGATATCGAGACGATTTTTATTCTCACCAATCAGGAATATTATTTTGTTAGTTCTTCGGGGATCCGCGAACTGGCAGAATTTCAGGGCAGCGTCTCCGGCTTGGTGCCGGAGTGTGTAGAACGGGCGATTTACGAGCGCATGGCGAAATGCCGCGTTAAATGTTAGAATTGCGAATATATTAGGAAGAAAGCAGGCTGGTCAGATGTCGGTGAATAATATTCTGGATGAAATTGAAAATCTGGTGGTGGATGGCAAGCATATCGTATTTACGAATAAAAGCATTATTGAAGAGCCGGATCTTGTGCGGCTCGTTGATGATTTGCGCAATGAATTGCCGCTGGAACTGCAAAATGCTGCGCAGGTGATGCAGGAGAAAGAAGATATTTTGGCGCAGGCTAGGGAAGAAGCGGCGCAGATTGTGGAGCAGGCCAAAGAGTATGCCGGTAAACTGGTCAATGAGAGTGAAATTGTAACGCAGTCACAGGATAAAGCCCGGCTGATTATGGAACAGGCCAAAGCGCAGGAGCAGGAGATCATGGAGAAAACCATGCAAAGCTCGCAGCAGCTGCGGAGCGATGCCGATCAATATGCAAATCAGGTGTTCGATCATTTGATTGTCAACGTGGGCAATGCCTTGAATGTGCTGCAGCAGGCCAAGACAGAATTGAACCGGGGTAAAGAAGAAAACCAGCAGGAATAAAAAAGCGGGCTGTTGCAGGAATGCAGCGGCCTTTTTTTGGCTCTGGGACAGGAGGGGCGGTATGACGGAGAAGAAAATTTTGGTGGTTGATGATGAGGCTTCTATCCGCAGCCTGCTGCTGCTCAATTTGCAGCGCGCCGGGTATACGGTGTTGGAGGCGGCGGATGGGCAGCAGGCGATTCTTTTGGCAGAACAGGAAAAACCGGCGCTTTTGCTGTTGGATCTGATGCTGCCGGGAATGGATGGTTTGGCGGTCTGCCGTCATCTGAAGGAACAGCCGGCAACGGCCGGCATTCCAATTATTATGCTCACGGCCCGGGATGAGGAGATTGACCGTGTGCTGGGACTGGAAATGGGCGCGGATGATTATGTGGCCAAGCCGTTCAGCGTCCGGGAACTCATGGCGCGCATCAAGGCGGTTTTGCGCCGCAGTCTGCCGCAGCCGGTGCGGGACAGCGAGCTGCGGGCCGGCAGCCTGCTGCTGGATTTTTCGGCTTATACGGCGGCGGCCGGTGGGCAGATTTTATCGCTTACGCCGAAGGAGTATGAGCTTTTAAAGCTGTTAGTTACCAATCAGGGGCGGGCCTTTTCCCGGGATGAGCTGCTGGAAAAAATCTGGGGCTATGAATATTTCGGGGATACGCGTACGGTAGATGTGCATATCCGTCATTTGCGCGCGAAACTAGCTGCTGCGGATGCCTCGCTGCTGAATGCGATCGGTACGGTGCGCGGTGTGGGTTATCGTTTTGAACTGCCGGTCCGGTAATCGGGGACGGTGCGGAGAAAAATTTTGCAGCTGCCGCAATGGTTAAGGGAAAGCAGGGATTTTTTTGGATGAACAGGCGTTGAGGGCGCTTTTGGAAGGTTATAAAGCGGGGACGCTCTCATTGGAACAAGGGTTGGAGAAACTTAAAAGACTGCCGTACGAGAATATGGATTTTGCACAGATTGATCATGCCCGGGAATTGCGGCAGGGATTTCCCGAGGTCATTTATGCGGCGGGTAAGACGAAGGAACAGACGCTGACTATTTTTCAGGCGTTGGCGGGGGAAAGCGAAAAAAGTGTGATGGCTACCCATGCTTCGCCGGAACTTTATGATTTTGTGCGGGCAGCGATGCCGGAAACACAATATGACGAGATCGCTCGGATTCTGTATCTGGAACGGCCGCGGGCGGCCGTCGATGCGGCACGGCGCATTCTGGTGCTGACGGCGGGGACCAGCGATATACCGGTGGCGGCCGAGGCGGTGCTGACGGCCCGGCTGATGGGCAATGCCGTCGATACCTGCTATGATGTCGGCGTGGCCGGCATCCACCGATTGTTTGCACATGTGCAGGAGATAGAAACAGCCAATGTGATCGTGGTCGTGGCGGGAATGGAAGGGGCTCTGGCCAGCGTGGTCGGCGGACTTACGGCTAAACCGGTCATCGCGGTGCCGACCAGCATCGGCTATGGGGCGAGTTTTCATGGCTTGTCCGCTTTGCTGGCCATGCTCAATTCGTGTGCCGCCGGGGTAGCGGTCATGAATATTGATAACGGGTTTGGCGCGGGCGTGCTCGCGAGTAAAATAAATGCAATGAGGTGAGAAAATGAAGGCGGTTTATCTGGATTGTTTTTCCGGGATCAGCGGCAATATGCTTTTAGGGGCATTCCTTCAGGCCGGGGTGCCTGTGGATTATCTGGTCGGGGAGCTGAAAAAACTTCATATGGCGGATGCGTTCCGACTGGATGTTTCCTCGGTGCGCAAAAGCGGCATTATGGCGGTGTATGCAGTCGTAGAGGTCAGGGAGGAACTGCCTGATTTTACTGCGGCAGCGGCGGATGGTTTAACGCCGCCGCATCATGCACATCATACCATGGCCGAAATCCGGACTTTGTTGTTGGCTTCGGATCTCAGCGATAACGTAAAGCAGCAGGCGCTGCTGGTTTTTCAGTGTCTGGCCGAGGCGGAGGGAAAAGTGCACGGACAAAATCCGGATGAAGTTGGTTTTCATGAAGTCGGCGCGGTGGATTCGATTGTGGATATTGTCGGAACGGCCATTTGTCTTGACTATCTGGAAATAGAAAAGGTTTTCGTTTCGCAGGTGAATACCGGCAGCGGATTCGTTGCTTGTCAGCATGGAATTATGATGGTTCCGGCGCCGGCTACGGCCGAGCTTTTGCAGGGTGTTCCTTTTTACCATAAAGTGGCGGAAAAAGAATTGACCACACCGACCGGCGCGGCAGTGATTCGCGCTTTTGCCACTTTTGCGGAAAATCTGCCGGTTGATTTTCAAACGCGCGGTATTGCTTATGGAGCGGGTACCTGGGATTTGGAGATACCAAATGTGCTTCGCCTTTATTGGGGAGAATATCAGGGAAAGCCGGTGCAGAAACACTGCTTGCTGGAAACCAATATCGATGATATGAATCCGCAGATTTTTGGTTATGTATACGAGCGTTTGCTGGCGGCTGGCGCGCTGGATGTTTGGACCACGCCGATTTTTATGAAAAAAAACCGGCCGGCAACGGCTTTATCCGTATTGACGGATGAGGAGCATAAGGAAGCTTGCTGTGACCTCTTGTTCGCCGAGACGACAACCATCGGAATCCGCGTGACGCCGATTGAACAGCGGCGGGAGGCTGTTCGCCGCACGGCTAGAGTCGATACGTCTTATGGCGAGGTCAGCTGCAAAATCAGCGCCTATAAGGGACGTATCGTTTCGGTCTCCGCTGAATATGAGGATTGCCGCCGGCTGGCCGTCAGCTGCCGGGTGCCGTTGAAACAGGTCCAGTTGGCGGCGTTGTCGGAGCTTTATCACCGTTTAGGAGAGTGAAAAAATGACCGTTAAACTGGAAAAACTGTTGGCTTATCTCCGGCAGCGCGGTTCGGTGGTCGTGGCGCTTTCCGGCGGCGTGGACAGCTCGGCGCTGGCAATGGCGGCGGCGCTGGCGCTCGGTGATCGCGCCGTGGCCGTGACGGCTATTTCTGCGCTGCTGCCGGAAGCGGAACGGGTGGATGCAAGACATGCTGCGGCTGCCGCTGGTATACGACAGGTAGAGATATCGGTTGACGATCTGTCGATTCCCGAACTGGCGGCCAATGATGGCAACCGTTGTTATTACTGTAAAAAAGAGCGATTTGGCCAGCTATGTACTTGGGCCAGGCAGGAAGGTTTTGCTTTTGTCGCCGATGGGTCCAATCTCGATGACCGCGGCGATTATCGTCCGGGGATGCGGGCTCTGTCGGAGCTGGCGCCGATGGTTATTTCTCCGTATATGGATTGTGGCTGGACCAAACAGGATATCCGGCAGCAGGCCAAAGAATGGGGGTTAGCGGTCTGGAACAAGCCAAGCGCCGCCTGCCTGGCTTCGCGGATTGCTTATGGCTTGCCTCTGACGTCAGAACGGCTGGCGCAGGTAGAGAGCGCCGAACAAATTTTACGACCGTTGGCTTCGGGACAGCTGCGGGTGCGCCATCATGGCAGTATCGCCCGGATTGAAGCGGAACCAGCGGCGTTTGCGGAATTCATGTGCCACCGACAGGAAATTGTATTGCAGCTGCAGGCGCTGGGTTTTGCTTATGTGACCCTGGATTTGGACGGGTATCGTATGGGCAGTCAGAATGAAATTCTGGACAGAAAAAAATAGTGGATTTTTTGTTTGTTATTTAGTCAGCGGCCGGGGTAAATTTTGCTTGGGGACCGAAAAGGCGCCTTTCAGGAAATTGAAGCCGGTCGGGCGGATTTTCTGTCAAGCGTTTTTGAAAATGTC
>DCFR01000073.1 GCA_002319815.1 Megamonas sp. UBA1799 | reverse complement strand
ATTATTTACCTGCGAAGTTTGAGTTTATAATAAAATGAATTTGATATATTTATGATAGATGCTTAAAAATTTCATAACGATGTTATAAGTGTTGCCGTCCTTTACTGTCGACGGTAAAAGAGGAAAACGGGTGCAAATCCCGTACTGTCCCGCAGCTGTAAACAGAAAGTCCGCTTTTTGAATAGTCACTGAAGTCATTTGGGAAGACAAAAGCGAACGATGATCTGTAAGTCAGAAAACCTGCTTATAATAGTTCCATTGCTTGATTTACGAGAGATAGGGAAAATGGATGTAGCTGTCATGGCCGGAATTGCCGGCGGCGTGCAGTTATATATTTGTTTGGCCGTATATAGGAGGCTCGTTCAGTGGAGCGTCCTATATACGGTCTTTTTGTGTTCGGGAGGTGAAACCGGTCTGGGGTAACAAAGCTAATAGGCAGGGACTCATTCTAAAAATCATCTTAAAGGAGAAACCAGAGAATGAAAAATCGGAACCAATGTGTAAAAAGGTGTTTAGGGATTATGGCCTCTTCTATGTTTTTGTCCAGTGCGGCATTTGCGGCAACAGCCGATTCGCCGGCTGCCGATATGGATCAGTATACACTAGATGATACGATTGTAACGGCGACAAGAACTGAAAAAACTCTTTTAGAGACGCCGGCAAATGCACAGGTAATCACGGCGGAAGAAATTAAAAAAGGCGGCTATATGAGCGTTTTTGAAGCCGTGCGTAATTTGACGCAGGCGAACGCGCATACCTACATGGATGATGGCAGTGACTATGGCGGAATGACATCCCGTATCCGCATTCGCGGTATTGATACAGGAACTCTGGTTTTGCTTAATGGCAGTCCGTGCACTTTTTCCAATCAATCGGCGATGAATAATATTCCTATGGATGAAATCGAACGTATTGAAGTGGTTCGGGGATCGGGTTCCGTTTTGTATGGGCCGCAGGCTATTGGCGGTGTAATTAATATTATCACCAAAAAACCAGGAGCAAAAACGCATGCGGGAGGTAATATTTTTGCGACGGCGGGCAATCGGTTTAATGAAGCCGGCGTTAATATCCAGGCCGACGGTTTTGATTTGGGAATGAAAAAATCGTCGACGAAAGATGTGACAAATGTTGAGCAGGCGGGCAATACCGGGAGCGGGCCGGCCATGAATATCAGAGATCGAAAAGCCGATCAAATCTATGCCGATGTTCAGTTGGCCAAAGACCTGACATTCAGCTATGGTCGAACCAATAACAAGGCTACGTTTGAAACGGGAAACTTTGCGCACTATAAAGCGAATATGACTTATTTGGGAAAATGTGATGTAACTTATGATAATTACAATTTGCTTTATGATAATAAAAACAATGGCGTAAAGGTTTCTGTCGGCTATAATACCATGGATATCTTATCGGTCTATGACCATTCGTATCCAAAGTTCTATTCGGATGCGCATTATACCGGTTATGATACCAATCTGGATGCGCAGAAACGTTTTTCGCTGCGTCACAACAAAGATTCATTGATTGTGGGGGCGAATTATACCCGCGAAAGTCTGCGCACCGATTATGGAACGATGCTGCAGGGCGCCAGCAATGGACGTAACAGCTATTCCTTATACCAATCTTATGATTATCAAATGACTCCTAAATTCGATTTGATTTTAGGCCTGCGTGAATATTACATGACACGGTCAAAATATCAGAAAGATGATTTTCAGCTTTTGCCACAATTACAAGGTCTTTATAAAGTTAATAAAAATTCTTCTTATTATTTTAATATCGGCAAATCATTTGAAATGCCGCAGGTCAGTTCCGGCTTTTTTTATGGCGGGAATTTTTCTGTGAATACCAATCTTAAACCGCAGTCAGGCTGGTCTTATGAAGCTGGTTATAAATATGATGATCGGCATAGAACTCTGTCGGCAGATGTTTTTTATATGGATGTTAAGGATAAATTTTATTGGGGGAAAGATTCGACCGGTGCCAGTATCATGATGAATCGTGACAAATGGAAAAACGTCGGATTAGAGCTCAATTATCAACAAAAAATTACCGACAGCTTTTTAGCCAATATCGGTCTGACTATTCAGAATCCACAGGCCCAGTCGGGATCTTCCGGATGGGTGCAGGATACATCAAAGTATGTGCTGAACATAGGGACAAATTATACAAGAAATAAATTTAACGCCGATGCCCGCGTGTTTGCTTATCTGGATCGGGAGCCGGCTTATTATAATAATGCCCGGGCATCTTCCGCGGCGTCTGATCATAATTTGGCGGACAGTTGTGATTTAACGATTACACTGAGTTATCATCCCACCGATGTGGATACAATTAAACTCATCGGGCGTAATTTGTTGAATCGCCAAGATCCTATTAATAATTATGAATATTATTGCACACCGGCCAGCTTTACCCTGACCTATGATAGAAAGTTTTAGGCGCTGGTGATGACGTTGGCAGACAGCGTTCGGCCGAAGAATATTTCTTAAAAAAATGATATGCTGTTGATGGCGATCAATGTTATCGGCGAGATTTGTAGCCCTTGTAATCTTTGAGTTTTGTATCCTGCTGCAAAATTTCGCGAATGCTCTGTCCCTTTTCTAGTTGGGCAAGGGCTGTTTCACCTTTTTGGGACAGAAAAGCAGGTTCAGTCTTTCCCAGCAGCTGTGTATAATCTTCTGACCAAAGCTGACCGATGTTTTCATTTCGTCCCTGCAGAATAAATTTTGTATCGCCATTCTTATTTGCCTGTGCCAAGGAAATGCCATGTTTTTTCTGATAGACGGCAATACCGGCGCAAAGAGCGGCATCGTCGCTGCGTTGGCGATTCATAATGAGAACGGCTTTGGTATTTTTGTATTCGGTGCAGAAGTTGAAATCGCCTTGCGAGTCCATGGCGCAGAAGACAGGGCCCTGTCCCTGATAAAGCGGACGAATGACCTTATCAATGGTTAACGCCTTGCCAACTCCCTGGGTTTGCGGGTGTAAACTATAATCATAGGCATTTTTATAACGCTGGTTGGCATCCAGCTGATTCGTCATGGCCACAATGCCGTCTACGCCGGGAATTTGAAAGTAGTTGACGGCAGCTCGGATGACATCAATATTTGAAGCTGAGTTGATCCAGACATCAATGCCGTTTTTTTCAAAGTTGGCATACAGCTCTTTGATTTCCGGTGTAACGGTGATACCAAGTTTGTAGGATACATTGACTCTGCCGGCCCGGCTGTCGGGTACTACCGCACCGTTATATGTGCCTTTATTCCACGTGGCACCTTTGGCCGGATTGCCGTAGTAGGCATCGCAATCATAAGCCAGCGTGTAAACATCCAACGGGGTCATATTGGTAAACCAGTAAGTAACCCATGGGTAAGAAACGGAGTTGTCCATGGTTTCCGATACGGCGTCATACAGCCAGCGCATCTTGCTTTTAAAATCCTGATATACAGCAGAATTTCGGGTTGCTTCATCTAAGTCGCTGCCGCGCAGTGTGACCTGTCCTTGCTGATAAAGAATGTCATAGTCTCGGGCGGCGTCGGCAATGGCGTCTCCAATGGCTACCGGACGATCCTTGCCGTCGTTAGCGCCATAAGTCAATGCCAGTTTTTCCGGGGGAATTCCTGTGCGAAGCACTGTTTCCATCTCTGCCGGCGGAATGGCAAAGGCTAAATGGTCGAGCTGCCAGATGATAAGCTGCTCTTCCATATCCATGATGGAAGTTGTATTGTCAAAATCAAAAACCGCATAGGGATGACAATTTTCGTTATACCCGGGAGAGTCTTTGCCATATTGGGCGCAGAATTGTTGCAAGGTGTTTCTTACTTCTGGATTCCAATTTTGACTCCATACGGTATAGACGCCCTGTTGTTGCATCGCTTTTACGTTCACGGGGACAGCGTTGTGCGCTGCCGCCGCGTCGGTCAGGGGAGCATTGAGCAGCAGTAATGCAGAAGCAATACAAAGTCCTCCTACGGCCGGTTTAATCCATTGTTTCAGCCAGTCGGAAGTTCTTTTGTTTTTTGCGTATAATCTATGCAGTTTCATAAATTTACGCCTCCTTTTACGTTTATTATAGTTGATTGTACCGGTTGCGGGTTAATATCCGGTTAATTTATTGTCTGGGGCTGGCCGGTTATGGATTTAAGTGGTTGTTGTTGCCGGGGAGACAGACAGGAAGATTTTTGATGGAGAAAATTAGATAGCAGAGTTCCTATATGATATAATATTCGGGAATGTAAAAAACATTACAGCAAAGAATATATGGAGGTCTTTTCGTGAATATTTTTATGCGCCGCTGCAGCGGAGTTTTTCTTGTTTTTTGTCTGCTTTTGCTTATGACCGGCTGCGGAGCCCCAGCCGCGGCGCCGGCGTCGGATCCGACGGCCTCCGATGGCAGCGGCAGCTATGAGGTTACGGATGCGCGGGGGCGGGTAGTAAAAATCCCGCATAAGCCGCAGCGTATCGTGACGCTTTCTATTTATACTGACGAGGTGCTGCTGGGGTTGGTTCCTTCCAGCCGGATGGCAGCGATCAGCAAATATCTGGACGATCCTAAGGAATCCACCGTTGTGGAACAGGCAAAGAAAATACCCAATAAGGTAACGAATCCTACGGCGGAACAGATTTTGGTCTGGCAGCCGGATCTGGTGATCGCCAATGGCTGGACCAGTATGGATATGGTATCGGCCGTCAGTGATCTCGGCATTCCTGTCGTAGTCTGCAATTCGGCCAACAATTATGCGGAAATACAAGACTGCGTCCGTCTGGTTGCGGCCAGTGTCGGAGAATCGGAACGCGGCGAACAGGTCATTGGAAAAATGGACGAGGTGCTGCAGGGAATTGAAGCCAAAGTGGCGCAGATTCCGGCAAGTCAGCGTAAGACGGTCGTGCTGCTCTCGATTATGACCGAGTATGGCGGCGCTGGTTCTACTTTCGATGCTATGTGTCATTATGCCGGCGTCACGAATGGCATTGCTGCGGTGGGTGTGCAAAATGGCCAGACGCTGACGAAGGAGCTGCTCGTGAAAAGCAATCCGGATATTTTACTGCTGCCCAATTATGATGATCATGGCACCTATGATGCGCAGCGTTTTATACAGAGCTATCTGGAAGATCCTTCGCTGCAGACGATTCCGGCAATTCAGGCCAAAGCCTGTTATTACCCTCGCGAAAGTTATATTTACAATGGTTCGCAGGATTTTGTTTTTGGGGTGCAGGAACTGGCGTATTATGCCTATGGCGATGTATTTAAACAGCCCGGCGGCCGACATATTTCTTTTTCTGGTGAACAATAGGGTGTAGTTTTTTCTTTTTATAGAAATTTTCTTGACTGTATGATGACTATATTGTTTATAGTAAACTTTTGTAAACCATTCAGTTTGTTGCGCGTTTGTGAAAATTGCATAAAACGTTATAAGCTGTATCAGCAATACTAAATTGTTGATACATAGAGGAAACGGGTGTGAATCCCGTGCTGTCCCGCAGCTGTAAACAGAGAGTCTGTCTTTCAATGTCACTAAACTATTTGGGAAGATAAAGGCGGATGATGATCTGTGAGCCAGAAGACCGGCTTATAATCTGCCCATTGTTGATTTACGAGAGATAAGGAGATGGCTGCAGACTAAGAAAATCGGATATCCGTCCGGGCTGATGCTGCAGAAGCCGTATGTGTGCCTCTCGTTCTTCGACGCGAGGCGTGCATACGGTTTTTTTGCAGCAGTGAATCGGAATACGGACAGCAGACTTTCGGGAGTATTCATTGATCAAAACAGGGAGCAGAATAAAATGATAAAAATTATACTGGTTACCAATATGGAAAATGCTGCCGTTTCTTTTCGGACGGCAGCGCAGAAAGTGGGGGAGCAGCTGGCTGACGTTGCCTTCGATATAGCGCAGATCACGGATGCCGAACCTTGGAGCGCAGCTTGGGAAAAGCGTTGTCAGGGAAGCGCTTTTGTGTTTTTTCGCTGGATGGGCACGGGACTTTCCTGTGATTTTTTGCAGCAGGCTTCGTCTTATTTGCAGGCCAAAACCATGACGCATCTGTTTTCTGTAATGGATGGCGGCGACGATATTCTTTCCTATGGTATTCAGCCGGAGGAAAAAAAGCAGCTGGAAGAATATTTGGCGCAAGGCGGATTAAACAATCTTATCAATGCTTTTTTGTATCTTGGTCATGTATTTGGTTCAGCTTCATGCAGTTATACACCGCCGCAAAAGATGCCTTTTTTTGGTATTTTTCATCCGGACGCGGAGCGCTGTTTTACCGATACGGAAGCCTATTTTCAAACCATGCATTACGTACCAAAACAAAAAGCAGTCATCGCACTTATTTGTTCCCGTGAAGATTGGTTATGGGGCCACTTGGAATATCAGACCCGGATTTTGCGTCAGATTGAACAGCAGAACATGATACCGTTGCTGCTGTTTACGACGATGCGGCGGGATGAAGAACAGGGAATGCCAAATCTGGCCGATGCCATGCGGCAAATGTTTTATAAGGATGGTCAGGTCGTTATAGACGCGCTCATTAATACTTCGGTGTTTTCGTTCAAAACTACCGGCGCCGCGGCGGTGCAGGATCTTATGGATCTGGGAGTCGTTGTGCTGCAGGCGTATAATCTGTATCGGGATTATGCCTGGTGGAAGCAAAGCTATGTCGGAATGACCGGCAATGAAGTGTCGTATGCCATTGCCATGCCGGAATTTGACGGTATTATTCATGCTGTACCGGTGTCTACGCAGGAAGAAGCGGCGGATGGCAGTCATTATCGCCAGACAATGGAAAGCCGGATTGTCCGGTTGGTGCAAAAAGCCGGCAAATGGGCTTCGCTGCGCCATAAAGCGAATGCAGAGAAAAAAGTAGCGATTATTTTTCATAATTATCCGCCGACAAATTCAAATATTGGCAGTGCGGCAAATCTTGATTCTATCGAAAGCGTTCGTCGCTTGCTGGCCTGTATGCAGCAGGCCGGCTATACGATCGACCGACTGCCGGAAGACAGTCAGAGTTTTATCGATGAAATTACCGCACATGCGACCAACGATCGCCGTTTTATGCCGGATTGTCTGGAGAAGCAGGCCGATGGGAAAATGCAACCGGAACAATATGCGCCTTTTTTCGAAAAACTTCCCGGCAGAATCCGGACGCAGCTGCAAAAGGATTGGGGCGAACCTCCCGGAGAGGTGTTTAATTATGACGGCGAATTACTGATTCCCGGCATGTTGAATGGCAATGTTTATATTACGGTTCAGCCGCCGCGAGGTTTTGGCGAGGATCCGGCAAAAATTTATCATTCGCCGGATTGTGCGCCGACGCATCATTATCTGGCTTTTTACCATTGGATACAGGATGTCTGGCAGGCTGACGCCATGATCCATGTCGGAACGCATGGCAACTTGGAATGGCTGCCGGGTAAAGGCGTGGCCATGTCTGATGGTTGCTATCCGGATATTTGCACCGGAACGATGCCGAATATCTATCCCTATTGGATAACCTGCGTCGGCGAAGGGATTCAGGCCAAGCGGCGCAGTGCGGCCTGCCTGATTAGTTATCTGTCGGCGCCGATGAGCACGGCGGGTTTTTATGAAGAACTGGCCGATTTGGAAAAGCTGCTGGAAGAATACATTCAGTTTATGCAGGATGAGGCGGCCGGCCCAGCTCTGGAATCAATGCAAGAAATGATTCGCGCCAAGGCCAAGGAATGCAATTTGGATGAAGATGTTCCGGAAGTGGATGATTTTTCGGTTTATGTCGGCAATCTGCATGTGTTTATTACCGATCTCAAGAATATGCAGATACGGACCGGCATGCATATTTTCGGTAATCCGCCGGAACAGGAAGAATTGATTTCTTTTGTCGTTATACTGACCCGGCTGGAAAATGGAACGGTTCCTTCTTTGCCTAAGGTGCTGGCGCGTTCTTATGGATACGACTATTATGATCTCTTGGAACGAAGCGGCGAATTGCTGCCGGAGCTGGGAAAGACGGCCGGGATGCTCGTGGACGCCATTATGGCGGAATGCGAGGAAACAGCGCGGCAGTTAATGACCATTGCTTTTTGTCCAGCGGAAAGCAACTGCGTCTTTGCGCTGCCATGGACAAAACGGCTGCAGGGAGAAATCCGTGATGATTTTTTACGGACGGTAATCTATATTTGTACGGATATTGTGCCCCATCTGGCGCAGACCACACTGGAAATCGAAAATACAATGCTTGCTTTGCAGGGACACTATGTTGAACCCAGTCCTTCCGGCGCGCCGACCAGCGGCGGAGCGGATTTGCTGCCGACCGGACGAAACTTTTACAGCGTTGATCCTAAGACGCTGCCTACGGAAGCCGCCTGGAAAATTGGACAGACCATGGGGGATGATGTCATTCGGCGCTTTATTCGCGAGGAAGGGCATTATCCGGAAAGTGTGGGAATTATTCTTTGGGCAACGACTAATTTGCGCAATCATGGGCAATGCGTAGCTGAGTTCTTGTATCTTTTGGGCATGCGCCCGGTCTGGCAGCCAGGCAGTCGGCGAGTCATCGGGTTGGAACTGATGTCGCTGGAAGAACTTCGCCGGCCGCGAGTCGATGTGACCGGACGCATCAGCGGGCTGTTCCGCGACAGCATGATGGCTTCTATTGATTGGCTGAATGAAGCCGTGCGTGTCGTTTCCAATCTGGATGAGCCGCTGGAGATGAACTATGTGCGCAAGCATGTACTGGAAGACGCCGCGGCGATCGAAAAAGAGGGAGCTGCGAAAGAAGACGCCTGGCAGCAGGCATCGTATCGAATTTTTGGCGATCCACCCGGGGCGCATGGCGCTGGCATCGGTTCACTGCTGGAAGAAAAAAACTGGGAAACGATTGACGATATTTCTGACGTATATATACGCTGGGGTGCGCATGCTTATGGCGTCGGTTCGGAGGGAAATTATCTGCCGCAGCTTTTTAAACGGCGGTTATCCACGATGGAAGTTACGATTCAAAATGTAGATCACCGGGAGTCTTCTATGCTGGCCGGCGATGATTACAATAACTATCGTGGTGGGTTGGTAGCTGCTGTGCGCAGCGTTCGCGGTGCAATGCCGCGCAATTATGTCAGCGACAGCTCAGATCGCAGTAAAATTCAAATGCGCAGTCTGGATGAAGAACTCAAACGCTGGTTTCGCGGCGAAGCCATGAATCCTAAATATATCGAAGGCATGAAAAAACATGGTTATAAAGGAGCCGGCGATCTGGCTACGTATCTGGCGGTCAGTTATCAGTGGGATGCTACCAGCGATGTGATGGAGGATTGGATGTATGATAAATATGCGCAAAAATATGCGCTGGATCCGGCTATGCAGCAGTGGATGCGAGAGGTTAATCCATGGGCTTTATACCGCATGGCGGAAGTCTTGCTGGAAGCGGAACAGCGTGGGATGTGGAATGCGCCGGCTGATATGAAAGAACAGCTGCAGCAGCTTTATCTGTCCATGGAAGGGGAACTGGAGGAGCGCAATGAAAAATCCTGAGAGTAGTATTTATAAGAAAAATCTGCTCATCGGCTGTTTGGCTTGTATACTTCTGCTTTTTGCCGGGTGTAGTTTTTATCCTTTTTTACCGGACGCGTCAAAAAAGCTGTCTGGAGGGTATGAGGTAACGGATATGCAGGGAACCGTGGTTCAAATCCCGCATAAACCGATGCATATATTGACCTTGTCTATGTCTCTTGATGAAATCTTATTTGGGATGGTTCCCTCGGACCGTTTAGCGGCTATCAGTAATTATCTGGATGATCCGAAATTGTCCGTTGTAGTCAAAAAAGCGCAGCGGGTTCCTGAAAAAATTTCTTCCATAACGCCGCCATCGGCAGAACATGTGATGGCTTTGAACCCGGATCTGGTGTTGGTGACCGAATGGACACGTCCAGATTATGTTGCAACTTTGCGAGATCTTGGTTTTCCCGTTGTGGTGTGCGGCGGAGGACGCAGTCTCGAAGACATTCAGGATAATATTTGTCTGCTGGCCCGTTGTATTGATGAAGAGACGCGCGGTCAGCAGTTGATTGCGCAAATGAAGCAGCTATTGGAAGAAATTCAGGAGAAAACGGCAGTTATTCCGGATGAAAAAAGAAAGAATGTAGTGCTCATTTCTATGATGACAAATTACGGCGGCAGTGGCTGCACGTATGATGCGATGTGTCAGAATGCCAGGGTAATAAACGGCATTGCTGCTGCCGGGCTGAAAAACGGACAGGAACTAACAAAGGAAATGATCATAAAAATCAATCCGGATATTTTATTCCTGCCCAATTATGATGATCATGGCACGTATGATACGGATTCTTTTATTCATGAATATTTGGATGATCCGTCTTTACAGACGGTTTTGGCTATTCGCAACAACGCTTGTTATTATCCGAGGGAAAGCTATATTTACAATGCATCGCAAGATTTTGTTTTTGGCGTGCAGGAACTGGATTATTATGCATATGGCGATTCTTTCCGGCAGGGTGACAATCGACATATTTCTTTTTCCGGTGAAGAATGAAACGGTTCAGTCACTGGCAAATGATAACCGGTAAAGGGAGCGATGGGTTGAAAAAAAGATCAATATATTTTCAAAGTGGTTCTTGGTTTGTGGGTATACTTTTTCTGCTTTTTGTTGTTTGCAGCGGCTGTTCGCAGGCACCGCAAACAATCGCTGCTGTAGCAGCAGATAATTCCGGTTATACTGTGATCGATGCCAAAGGCAATAGCGTTTGCCTACCGCATAAACCGCAGCGCATTCTGACCGCTAATCTTACCTATGATGCGATTGTAGCCGGATTAGTAACGCCGGATCATTTGGTGGCGATGAATATTCTGGATACCGACGCCGGGATCTCGCCGCTGGCCCAAGACGCAAAAAAATTGACCGTGCCAAAGGTAGCAACGCTGACAAATATTCCCTTGGAAGTCATTGTCAGTACAAAACCGGATTTGATTATTGCTTCGGATTGGACCGATGCCGATAAAATTGCCAGCTATCGGCAATTGGGGTATCCCGTTTTGGTTTGTAAGGGCCCTAACAGCATTGCGGAGACCTATGCGGCCGTCCGGCTGATTGCACAGGCATTGCAGGAACAAGCGGCGGGGGAATGGATTTGTACGGAAATGGATCGGCAATTGGCGGAAATTGATGCGGTATTACAAAAACGGACCGACCATCGGCCGGTCGGAATGCTGGTTTCCCAGATGACAAGCTATGGCGGGCCGGGCTCTATGTTTCATGAGCTTTGTACCCGGGCCCGGATTGAAAATGGCATTGCCAAAGCAGGCCTCAAAAATGGGGATTTTCTCTCTAAAGAGCTGGTGGTCAAAGTAAATCTGGATTTTTTCCTGGTATCAGCGCCGAGGGAAATTGATATGTATGGCGGCGGCAGGTTCCGGGAGGAATTTTTGAGCGATCCGGCGCTCGATGGCCTGCCGGCGCTGAATCATATTTTGAGTATTCCGGATAAGTATCTTTATGCCGCGTCGCCGAATTGCGTTTATGCAGTCAAAGCATTGGCCAATGCCGCCTATGGCGATTTGTTTGATATGCGGGATGAGCATCTGATTCGAGGTTATTAGAATGCGCGGCTGCTCAGGGAGCGGCCGTGGCGCTGGTCAAATGCTCAGGATCTGTTTCCTGCGGTTTTACCTGTATGGTTAATTGATTGATATAGGCGGACGGCGATGTTGTCTGCCAGTGATTTTTGAGCGGCAGAATATAAATATCACTGCAGGGAATCAGTTGATTGCGCTGTAAATAGATATTGATTTTTTCGTATAGTTGGGCAACATGGCTGTAATAGGTTCCGATGAACTGGATGCGGACATAGAGGCCCTCCGGTTTCTCTGCAAGGACTTCCTCCGGCAGCGGCTCGGGCACCGGCGTGAAATAACGATAGGTGTGGTTAAATTTCTGCTGGAAAAAGTCCTGTTGCCGGATGATCCAGCCGGTGGCAAAGCTGCGGAATTCATTTTTAGCGAAAGCCTTTTGATTGTGTTGGGAAAAAGTCGTCAGATAGTCGCTGGCGGTGTAGCGCACCTCCGGTTGGACCGGCGGACTCAGTAAAATGGGAAGTGCCGCCAGGTATACGGTTTCAAAATAGTTCAGCGCGATATGCTTTTGACTGTTGATAGCTTCCAGTGCTTGCCGCAAACTGCTTCGGGTAGCTTCCAGTTCCGTTATGGCCTTGACGCATTCGGCCTCCTTGCCTTGCAGCAGGCGTACTAAGGCCGTTGTGCTGCGGTGTTCAAGATAGTCTTTAATGTTCTTTACGGGAATATTTAGTTTGCGCAGATTTAAAATAATCTCCAGCACGAGGTATTGTTGGACGGCATAGTACCGATAGCCGTTTTCATGCACAAATGCCGGGACCAGCAGGCCGGTATGATCATAATAGATCAGCGTTTGTTTGGGAATATTGTAGAGTGAGGCGAGTTCGCCAATCGTAAAATATTGGCGAGTATCCTGTTTTGACATGCATGCATTCCTCCATAGCGGTTCTTATGTTTATCATACGCAATTTTTACAAAAAATTCCAGAATGAATTTGCTTTATATAACTTTATGAATAGAAAGAAGGCCAATATATGAGTAAAATTGCCTGGCTTCACTTTGATTATATCACAAAGGGAGAAACCGAAAATCTGGCGCAAATTACCGCCGGAATTCATCTGGCGGCGGAAAATGGCGCTGCGTATATTTTGACGCCGGAACTGGCAGTGCAGGGATATCATTTTACGCAGCAGGGGAAACCGTATGTGATTCATACGGATTTGTGCGCGCTGCTGCAGCCGGTGCTGCAGGCGGCGGCACAACGGCGGGTATGGATTTTTCTTGGCTGCGCCGTAAGAGATGCTAAGGATGGACAGCCGCATAACAGCTGTCTGGTCATCGGCCCGGATGGTGGGATTGTCGGGCGGCATGATAAACATCTTATTCATGCGCCGGCTGAAGCCTGGTCCATGGCGGGAACTGCCAATGATTGTTTTGATTGCGGCGGAGCGCGCATTGGCGTGCTGGTTTGCGCAGATGCCTGGTATGATGAGAATGGCGCAGCGCTTCAGCAGCTGGGCGCCGAAGCGGTAGTGCTGTCGGCGGCCTGGCCGCCGGGATGCGGCGGATCGCCGGAAAATGCTTGGGAACGCTGCTCCCGCGCCAGCGGCGGTAAACCGGTTCTCGTCTGTAACCAGACCGGCTTTGATGGACGGATGGATTGCCGCATTGCCATGAGCGCCGTGATTTTACAGGGCAAGCTGGCGCTGTCTTATGTAAGCCCGCAGCCGGCGATTCTGCTGGCGGATATGGATTTTTCGACTGGGATGCTGGCGCAGCAGGCATTTACCGTGCTGCCATGGGAAGAGGGCAAACGATGATACCTTTGAAAATGTTGGTTATGAGTCTTACCGGCAATTGTAATTTGCGCTGCCGTTACTGTTATGCAGCGGAGCAAAATATCTCCTGCATGAGTTGGGAGATGGCGCGTTCAGCCGTAGATCTGGCTGTGGCACCGGGGGAACCGCTGGTGTTGCAGCTGTCGGGTGGGGAACCGCTGCTGGCTTTTCCCTTAATCCGGCGGTTGACCGGATATATCCGGGAAAAACAATGGCCGGTGACCATACAGTTGCAAACCAACGGCACGCTGATTACCGAAGAAGCGGCTGATTTTTTGCGCACAGCGGATTTTGGCATCGGCGTGAGTCTCGATGGCCGGCCGGCAGTCAATGATCGGCAGCGGCAGTATCCGGATGGCAGCGGCGCTTCGGCAGCGGCGGTTGCCGGTATTCGGCGGCTGGCAGTCCGAAAAATCGGTATTGGTCTTACCTGTGTAGTCACGGCAGAAAATGTCAATGCTTTGGACGGGCTGGTGGAGCTGGCATATTATCTGGGGAATGTGCGGCGGATCGGTTTTGATTTGCTGCGGACGCAGGGACGCGGCCAAGCGATGCAGCCGGCGTCGGCCGAGGCTGTACGCAGCGGGTTCGCCCGGGCTTATTCACGGGCGGCAGAACTGGCCTGCCTTACCGGTTATCGTATCCGCTTCACGCAGGCGGAGCAGGCAGTAGCTGTAGCCAGCGGCCGGAGATCGGGATTCGCGCACTGTCATGCGATGAATGGGCAAAGTGCGCATGTTGATGCACTGGGAAATTTTTATGTATGTTCGTCATTCGTCGGCGACCCGCGGTTTTATATTGGCAATGTTCATGACGGGCTGGATGAAAGCCGACAGCGAGCAAGCGCGCAATTCATTCGTTCCAGCATGCAGGGATGTATCGATTGTCCAGATTTTGCCGCTTGCGGCGGCGCCTGCTTTGCCCGCGCCTGTGGCGCCGGGGGCTGCTGTGATGCCGAGTGTGCCTTGAAGCGCGCTGCGATTGCTTGTTTATAGGGCAAAAGCGGTTTTGACATTGCCAAGCCGATTTTTTTGGCGTATATAGACGGAGGGAGAGAAAGAGGTCGCTATCGGTTGCGGGCTCTTTTCTTTTTGCAAAAAATATGCGACAATAGAAACGCTCAGGGGGTGGGAGATTGATTCGGGTTGAAAATTTAGTCAAGAAATTTTTACATAAAAATGCGGCTGGCAAGACGGTCGAAAAAACGGCGGTCGATGGTATTTCCCTGCATATCGGATCGGGAGAGATTTTTGGCCTGTTAGGTCCGAATGGCGCTGGGAAGACAACGACAATCCGCATGCTGACGATGCTGACGCAGCCGACCAGCGGGGAGATTTATTATGCGGGGCAGCCGCTGGCCGGGCATGAGGCGGCCATGAAGCAGCTGATCGGCGTAGTGCCGCAGAATTTGAATTTTGATCAGGATCTGACGGTAGGGGAAAACTTAGAACTGCATGCGCGCTTATATCATATGGAGCGGGAAGATCGTGCCAGCCGTATCGCTGAGCTTCTGCACTATGTGGAACTGGAAGATGTTACGCACGATAGTGTGCGGCAGCTCTCGGGCGGCATGAAGCGACGGTTGCTGATTGCCCGGGCTCTTCTGCACCGGCCGCGTATTTTGTTTCTTGATGAGCCGACGGTGGCTTTGGATCCGCAGGTTCGCCGCCGTATTTGGGAACTGATTCGCCGTATGGGGCGGGACGGCGTGACCGTATTGATTACGACGCATTATATAGAAGAGGCGGAGACGCTGTGTGACCGGGTGGCGGTCATGAGTCACGGCCATTTACTGGCGGTGGATTCTCCCGAGGCATTGATTCATCGTGTCGGCGCGTTTGCGGTTGAGTGGGAGGCGGACGGCAGCCGCGATTATCATTTGTTTCCGGCGCGTCAGGATGCGGTGGCTTTTGCTGCCGGCCTTACCGGCAGCACTTCGGTCCGGCGGGCTAATCTTGAGGATGTTTTTGTTGAACTGACCGGACGGAAGGAGGGGCTTTAATGCAGCGTATCTATGATATCGGTACGGTATTCTGGCGCGACTGGGTGGTGCTGCGTCATCGGCTGACGGCCTTTATTCTCAGCCGCATGGTTGCGCCGCTGCTTTATCTGGTAGCTTTTGGCTGGGGCCTGGGACGCAGTATCCAGAACGGCGCTGGCGGCTCTTATCTGGATTTTCTTGTGCCGGGCATTTTGGCGCTGAATTCCATGAATATCAGCTTTAACAGCGTTACGCCGGTACATGCCGAGCGTGTTTATCATAAGAGTATTGAAGAATATATGATTGCGCCGATCTGGCCGCCGGCCTTTGTCATTGGCAAAGTTCTGGCCGCCGTGCTGCGCGGGATGATTTCTTCGGCGATTATTTTGGTACTGGCATATTTCTTTGGCGCGCATTTTGCTGTTACGCCGCTGTTTCTGTTGATTTTGGTTTTAAATTGCGCCGTTTTCGCTGAAATTGGTTTTGTTGCTGCGATGTTTATTCGTACTTATGAAGAAATGGGGCAGGTGAATACGTATATTTTGCTGCCAATGTCCTTCTTGTGCGGAACTTTTTTTTCTACGCATACGCTGCCGGATGCGCTGCGCTGGTTTATTGAGATTTTGCCGCTAACGCATACCAGCTATTTGCTGCGCGGGCTGGGCAGCGGCGTCCCAGTGGCGTCCGGGTCGGTTGTGGTATTGCTGCTTTATTTGGTTGTTGGCTTTGCTATCGGCTGTCGGGCTTTTATCCGTCTGCGCCGCTAAGGCCATATTCAACTGAGGCATAGTTTGCATCCAGGTAAAACAAGACACTGGTTTTTTCAATAATTCTGTGTTACTATGAAAAGCATATAGTAAAATTACTATTTAAGAAGGTGCAGCAATGGAAAGAGAGAAAAAGCCGGCGGCAGCGCAGGGGCTGGAACTGCTGCGGACAAAGGGTTATAAGATCACGCCGCAGCGGCGGGCAGTTCTGGAAGCGCTCGATGGCGGGGAACAATTCCCTACGGCGCAGCAGGTGCTTGAGATCGTGCGGAAGCAGCAGCCGGATGTATCGCTGGATACGGTATACCGGAATCTCACGCTCATGGTCGGGCTGGGCATTGTGCATGAGATTTATCGTTCGGCCGGCAATGCATACGAGATGGTTGAACCGGGGCATCACCATCATCATCTGGTTTGTACTGCCTGTGGTAAAACAGAATGTATTGATATTTGCCCGATGAATAAAATTTATGAAAAAGAAGCGGAAAAACGAGGCTTTCTCGTGACCGGTCATGTATTTGAGTTTTATGGGCTTTGCTGGTCCTGCCGGTCCAAGCTGGCAAAAAAATAGAGAGGTTGGTCAGGTTTGTTCAAAACGATTCTTCATCACCATGCGTTGTCGGGCGGAGATTGTGCCAAGCTTTGCTGCACAAAAATCGAGGATTTTTCCGTCCATATCGGACGCATGGATATTTTTTCTCATGTTCATATGCATATCCACTGCGGTCAGCTTACCGCGCTCATTGGTCCTAACGGGGCGGGGAAAAGTACTTTGCTGAAGGCAATTTTGGGAGAGGTGCCGCATACCGGCGTGCTGCATTATGTTGACGCCAAGGGCAAACATACTGGGCATCCGCGTATCGGTTATGTGCCGCAGTATCTGCAGTTTGATGTCAGCGCGCCGACAAGCGTCATGGATATTTTTATGGCCTGCTTGTCTAAGCGGCCCGTCTGGCTTTGCCGGGGAAAGAAACTGCGGCCGCGCGTACTGGCGAGTCTGGCCCGCGTCAAGGCGGATCATTTGATTGATCGGCGGCTGGGGGCACTTTCGGGCGGCGAATTGCAGCGCGTTTTGCTGGCGCTGTCCTTGGACCCGCTGCCGGATTTGCTGCTGCTGGATGAACCGGTGTCGGGGGTTGATAAGAACGGACTGGAACTTTTTTATGAGATTGTCGCTGATCTGCGGGCCAGAGAGGATATGGCCATCATTCTGATATCGCATGATCTGGATTTGGTAGCGAAACATGCCGATCAGGTTGTTCTGCTCGATCATGGTGTCGTTTGCAGCGGGACGCCGGAAGAAGTTTTTCATGATCCGAGAACGCATGCGGTGTTCGGCATGCTGGCCGGCAATCCGGAGGGAGGCGAAGCGCTATGATAGAAGCGATCTATCATGTTCTTGATTTACTGTTTCCGTTCGCCTGGATGGATCATATTTTTATGAAAAATGCTTTTTTAGCGGTTCTTTTGGTGACGCCGCTTTTTGGCTTGCTGAGCACGATGGTTGTGTCAAACCGCATGGCGTTTTTTTCTGATTCATTGGGTCATGGGTCCTTTACCGGCATTGCAATCGGAGTTTTGCTGGGGGCGGGTTCTCCGTTGGCGTCGCTCGTTGTGTTTTCAATTCTATTTTCTTTTTTGATTACCTGGATTAAAAACCGCAGCAGCGCTTCTACTGATACGATTATCGGCGTATTTTCCTCGACGGCGATTGCTCTGGGGCTGATGCTCATGTCCTATGGCGGTGGCTTTAACAAATTTTCTACTTATCTAATTGGCGATTTACTGAGTATTACTCCGGCGGATTTGCTGGCTCTGGTATTCGTTTTTTTCGCGGTTCTATTTGTCTGGGCGCTGATTTTTAATCGTTTGCTCGTCTTGTCGATCAATCCGTCTTTTGCACGCAGCCGTGGAATTTCTACTCTTTTTGTGGAAAGCGTTTTTGCGGCTTTGTTGGCGGTCGTTGTCTCCATTAGTATTCAGTGGGTTGGACTGCTGATTATCAATTCACTGTTGGTGCTGCCGGCAGCCGCGGCCCGCAATATCACGAATGATGTCAAGCATTATCATATGTTATCGATTGGAACAGCGCTGCTTTCCGGCCTTACCGGACTGGTTCTTGCTTATTACTGTAATATGGCGGCCGGCGCAACCATTGTCGTCATTGCGGCGGCGATTTTTTTCCTGACGCTTTTGTTTAAACCTTATTTTGTCAAGTAGTCGGAGCGGTATTTGGCAGCTTTGCTGCAGGCGCAGCATATGGGCGGACAAAAGGCTGGATTTGTTTTTTGGAAATGCTGGAAATTTTTAAATTCAACTTGCAAAAATAAAGTGATCGTGCTATGTTACTTAATAGTAAGAAATGCGAGATAATTTATTGATGTATAATTTAGGGAGATGACAGCATTGACAACTATTATGGAAGCCGTAAAAAAACAGGAAAAAGCAATTCTGCAAACCTATGATTATTTGCATAGTATTCCTGAATGGGGTTATGAAGAGGTTAAAACTTCTGCCTATGTAGAAAAGACATTGCAGGAACACGGAATCAATGTCAGGCGCGTGACGGAAACCGGTCTGGTTGCCGAAATAGACAGCGGTGTGCCGGGGCCATGCATCGGACTGCGTGCCGATATGGATGCGCTGCCGTTTACGAATGAAGAAGGCGAAACGTATTATTGTCATGCCTGTGGGCATGACAGCCATATGACGATGGGCATATGGACGCTGCTGCAGCTTAAAGAACTGGGGCTGGTCAAAAAGGGTAAAATACGCGGTATCTTTCAGCCAGCCGAAGAAAGATTAACCGGCGCCAAGTCCATGATTAAAGCCGGCGCCGCCAAGGGAATGGATGAGTTTTACGGTGTGCATATCCGGCCAATTCAGGAAATCCCCTATGGTAAAGCCGCGCCGGCACTTTGGCATGGCGCCAGCGTTATGGCAGAGATCGTTGTGCACGGACAGACGGCGCATGGTGCTCGTCCGCATTTGGGCGCCAATGCGATTGATGCGGCGGCGCTGGTCATTGCCGCGATTAACTCGATCTGGCTGAATCCTTCGGATACTTGGTCCGCTAAGGTCACGAGAATTCACAGCGGCGGATCGATGGTGAACATTATTCCGAATAAAGCAGTGTTATCGCTGGATGTGCGGGCGGCCAGAAATGATTTGATGAAGGAAATGGTTGCAAAGCTGGAAATGGCTTGCAAAGCTGCCGCTGCTGTCGGCTGCAGCGCGGAATTAAAGCTGGGCGATGCTGTGCCAGCGGCTGAATATGATCAAAGCTGTATTGATGCTTTGGGTGCGGCGATTTCTCACGTGCTGGGACAGGAGAATTGTGTCCCGCCGCTGGTTACGCCGGGCAGCGATGATTTTCATGAATACAAAGTAGCGGATCCGGCGCTGAAAACCGCCTTTTTAGCTTTGGGCTCAGATGCTGCGCCCGGCTTGCATAATCCCGCCATGCATTTTAAAACGGAGGCGATGTTCACCGGCGTTGCCATTTTAACTGAAGCTTTAGCTTCCCGCGTCCGGTAATTTCCCCTCGTTTATTTGTGTTGCAAATTCGGCTGCCATTCGTTGAAAAATGAGTGGCAGCTGTTTTTTTAGCTTTTTGCGAATAGTTTATACATTATTCTTTAAAGCACATAGACTTTTTATAGGGAGAATTATATAATGGAAGATATAACTTCCTGACAGCGACAATTGGTCTGTCAGGGACAATACCGGGAAATGAAAGATTTTTTCGGTAAAAAAGGAGGAAGATGAATGGAAGAAAACAAGCAGGGGAAAGTCAGCGTTGTTCCGGAAAAAGAAGATGTGAAGTGGTACAGTTATGTGGTTCTGCTCTTGGCAATTATCTTTTTCTCCGGGGTCTTTGCTTCTTCTACGGCATGGTGGAGTGTTTTGGATTTTAACGTGCTCGACGGCAGTTTCGGAAAAATTGCCGCGGCTACGGGCAAAGCGGTTGAGTTTCGCGGCATAGGCGGCAGCGGAGCTAAAGACGGTTTTATGTTCGCATTATCTCTTTTGCCAGCGGTTATTTTTGCTTTAGGCGTGGTCAATGTTGTCGAGGGTTTAGGCGGACTGAAAGCCGCGCAAAAAATCATGACGCCTTTCTTGCGGCCGATGCTGGGCATTCCGGGAATCTGCGGCTTGGGTCTCATTGCCAGCTTTCAGAGCACCGATGCTGGAGCCGGTATGGCTAAGCAGCTTTACCAGCAGGATTTGTGTACTGATGATGAAAGAACGCTATTCTGCATGTTTCAGCTATCCGCTGATGGGATTATTACCAATTATTTCTCATCCGGAGCTGCGTTGTTCAGTACTTTAGTTGTGCCTATTATTGTGCCTTTTGCTGTGATGATGCTTTTTAAGGTTTTTGGCACCAATTTGTTGCGTGTTTATATTAAATTTGTTAATAAGAAACAACAGGCAGCTTAAAGCGGCAAAGAGGAGGATATAAAAGATGGCAAATACAGAAGAAGCAAAACGTAAACTCAATGTGATCGATATGTTCATTGACGGCGCCCGCCGCGGCTTTACTATTGGCACGACGAATATGCTGCCGAATGTTTTAATGGCCTTTGTAATTATCAAGGCTTTAAATGTCACCGGTTTATTAAAGGTTTTAGGCGTCGTTTTTGCTCCGATTATGGCCTTGTGGGGGCTGCCGGGCGAAGCCGTTACGGTTTTGATTTCCGCCGTGATGAGTATGGGCGGCGGTATTGGCGCGGCCGCCAGTCTTTTAACGAGTGGTGTTCTGAGCGCCCGGGATATAACGATTTTAATGCCGGCAATTTATCTGATCGGTTCTTTAGTGCAGTATCTGGGCCGCTGCCTGGGGACGGCCGAAGTTTCTACCAAACATTATGCGCCGATGCTGCTGATTTGTTTTATTAATGCCTTATTGTCAATGTGGGTTATGTGCC
>DCFR01000023.1:5227-25760 GCA_002319815.1 Megamonas sp. UBA1799 | reverse complement strand
TTTTTCATCATGTCATTACACTAGAAATGAAATGTAAATGGGCTTCACCATCTTATCAAGCAGCAAACTATGTGTTTTTAAAAATATATAACTTGTATTTTAACCCCCCTATAAAAGGACAGGCATTTTGATTATCTAAAGAAACATATACAAGAAAACCTTGATGATAAGCTTCGATGGAAAAATATTTGTTGGTAAATCGTCATATGCGTTGCTGCTATATGTGCAACACCTGTTTTTTGTCTGCAATATGTCTGCATGGCTGTATTTTAATCTATAATAGCGTGTAATATGTAATGCTAGTTATATCCCGAGAAAGCAGTTGTAGACTGGATTTTGCGATAATGCAAGATATGTGAAAAACGGGTATATAGACTCAATTATTTTAAATATTTAGTAGACGAAACAGAAAAAAACGGTTACAATATAACTTGTTAACCTGAAGAAATGATAATGAATAATAGTTGGGTTCCAAATCAATTAGGGAGGCAAGGCTATGAATATCCATGAGTACCAAAGTAAGCAAATCCTGAAATCATATGGCGTCAATGTGCCCAATGGCAACGCGGCGTTTAGTCCGGAGGAGGCGGCGCGTATCGCCAAGGATCTCGGCACCCCGGTGGTGGTCGTGAAGGCGCAGATTCATGCGGGTGGACGCGGCAAGGCTGGCGGCGTAAAACTTGCCCATAATATTGATGATGTGAAATTTTACGCGTCGGAACTATTAGGTAAAACACTGGTTACGAAGCAAACTGGTCCGGAAGGCAAGCAGGTCAATCGCCTGTTGATTGAAGCCGGATCTGATATTGCTAAAGAATATTACCTGAGTTTTGTTATTGACCGTAAAACCGCGCAGGTTGTCATGATGGGTTCTGAGGCCGGCGGGATGGAAATTGAGGAAGTAGCGGAAGAAACTCCGGAAAAGATTTTTAAAGAGTTCATCGATCCGGTCATCGGGCTCATGCCTTTTCAAACGCGCCGGATGGCGTATCGCATGCATTTTAAGCCGGAAGTGCTTGGCAAGGTAACAAAACTGATGACTTGTCTTTATAATGCCTTTATTGGCAAGGATTGCTCTCTGGCAGAGATTAATCCGCTGGTTGTAACGAAGCAGAATGATGTTATTGCGCTGGATGCCAAATTGAATTTTGATGACAGCGGCTTGTTCCGGCATCCGGATATTGAAGCGCTTCGTGATGAGAGCGAAGAAGATCCAAAGGAACGTGCGGCAGCTAAGGCGGCACTCTCTTATGTCAATCTTGGCGGCGATGTCGCTTGTATGGTAAACGGCGCCGGGCTGGCTATGGCTACGGTTGATATTATTAAATTTTATGGTGGGGAGCCGGCCAATTTCCTTGATGTCGGCGGCGATTCTACCGTTGAAAAGATTGCGGAAGCTTTCCGCATCATGCAGTCGGATGATCAGGTTCATGGCGTATTCGTCAATATTTTCGGCGGCATCAATAAATGTGACGTGATTGCTGCCGGCATTGTTGAGGCGGCCAAGGTCGTTGGACTCCGGGTACCGGTTGTAGTTCGTCTGGATGGGACGAATGTTGAAAAAGGCCGTCAGATTTTGGTGGACGCGCAGGTTCCGGAAGTCATCATGGCGCCAAAAATGGAAGATGGCGCAAAGCTCATTGTTGAACTCGCTGCAAAAAAAGCTGCTGAATTAACAGCGAATGCCTGAGGGGGGCCGAAATAAATGGGAATTTTTGTTGGCAAAAATAGCAAAGTTGTCGTGCAGGGCATTACGGGCAAGCAGGCAACATTTCATACAAAGGTTATGCTGGAATACGGCACGAATGTCGTTGCCGGCGTAACGCCGGGCAAAGCCGGCGAAAAGGTGCTGGGACAGGTGCCGGTATTCAATACGGTGCAGGATGCGGTGGATGAGACCGGCGCCAATGTTTCGGTGATTTATGTACCGGCGCGCTTTGCAGCGGATTCGATTTGCGAGGGTGTCGATGCCGGACTGGATCTCATTGTCTGCATCACGGAGCATATTCCGGTGCTGGATATGATCCGGGTTCGCCGTTTCATGCAGGGAAAGAATACAAAACTGATCGGACCGAACTGTCCGGGAATTCTCACCGTGGATGAGTGCCGCCTGGGGCTGATTCCGACGTACATTCATAAAAAGGGGCATGTCGGTGTCGTTTCGCGTTCCGGGACGTTGACTTATGAGGTGACTTACCAGTTGACAATGGCCGGCATTGGCCAGACGACGGCGGTCGGCATTGGCGGCGATCCAATCAAGGGCATTGATTTCATCGAGGTTTTGGATGCTTTTAATCAGGACGATGATACGCTGGCGGTGATGCTGATCGGCGAAATCGGCGGCACGGCGGAAGAAGAGGCGGCGGCCTGGGTTAAGGCGAACATGAAGAAACCGGTCATCGGTTTCATCAGCGGACGGCAGGCGCCTCCGGGCAAACGCATGGGCCATGCCGGCGCGATTATTTCCGGCGGCAAGGGAACTGCAGCCGATAAAATCCGTGCGCTGAATGACGCTGGCATTGAGGTAGCGGATACGGTAGCCCATATGGGCGAAACGGCTGTACAGGTGCTGAAAAAAGCAGGCTTGTATGAGCAGTGCCATACCTGCTGAATAAAGTTTAAACGAGCATAGCGGCAGTCTGGAATACGAACAAAGTATTCCAGACTGCTTTTTGGTTTCAGGCAGATCAATACAAACAACCCCGCGGCAGGATGGCCCGGGGTTGTTTGCATATACATATATATGATGTTGTTGGCAGATTTATTTAGCGGCGAAGTCATCATCCCAGTCGTTGGCGCCTTCGTTGGAGAGGCCCAGACGCTTGAGAATCGCAAAATCACCTTTGATTGTCGTCCCGCAGGTTGTGAGCATATCACCGGTAATCGTTGCGGAAGCACCGGCCAGAAAAGCAGTTGCTCCCTGTTCCGGCAATACTTTGCGGCCGGCGGCAAGGCGGATGTTGGCTTCCGGATTGATAAAGCGGAAGAAGGCAATGGTACGCAGTACGTCGGCGCCGGCAATTTGCGGCTGATTTTCCAGCGCGGTGCCTTTGATCGGCATCAGGGCATTGATCGGAATCGAATCAATACCCAGCTCGGCCAGGCTGATTGCCATATCAAGGCGGTCGTCCCAGTTTTCTCCCATGCCGATGATGCCGCCGGAGCAGACGCACAAGCCTTCGTTTTGTGCAATCTTTATCGTGCGGATTTTGTCGTCATATGTATGGGTTGTACAGATCTGCGGAAAGAAGCGGCGGGAAGTTTCAATGTTGTGATGATAACTGGTAACGCCGGCTTCATGCAACTGATGAAACTGTTCGGCGGAAAGGAAGCCCATGGAGGCACAAAGGTCGATGGTCAGGTCTTTTTTCATCGCGCGAAAAGCATCCAGCGCTTTTTCAAAATCTTCTCCTGTCAGCGCCCGCCCAGCAGTGACAATGGCAAAGCGATTGACGCCGGCGTCCTGATTCCTTTTGGCTTCCGTGATGATTTCTTCTTTGGGCAGAAAACCGTATTCGTCAATGCCGGTGTGATGACATCCAGCCTGCGCGCAATACTTGCAGTTCTCGCTGCAGCGGCCGCTGCGGCCGTTGATGATCGTGCAGAGATCAATGTGATTGCGGCGGAAATGTTTCTGTATCTGGCCGGCGCCTTTTTGCAATTTTTCCAAATCGCTGTTGAGGAAGATTGTAAGATCATCGCCGCGTTTGACACGATAGCCTTGTATGATTTTTTCAGTAAGTTCCGGAATGGTCATTGTCATTTAAAATAGCCTCGCTTTTATGGAAATAAATTTTCTATGAAAACTGTATGAATTCATTATATTTCAACGCAGCAGATTCGTCAACCGAAAATTTATATATGGTTAACCAAAAAGACAGCCGACAAGAAAATTACGTTTCTGTCGGCTGGTCTTAATCCTTGCAGATGGTTGGAGAACCCGGCTTTTTAGCAGCGGGCTGAAAAATTTTACTGTCCAGCAGATCATGGATCAGCATATGCGTTTTTTCCCGCGTTTCTTTTTCGTCAAACACCGGTCCATTGGCATATACAAAGCCCCATAATCCCATGGTAAGAAAAGAATTCAGCTGTTTTCGGTTATATTTGGTTGTAAAATTTTGCGGCCCATGCAATTCAAATTTTTCCAGATTATTCATGACAAACTGATAATACATCAGCAGCGTATTGGAGTTTAAAAGCAACTTGCTGATTGCGTAGGAATTTTTACTGGCCATATCCATGATGGCTTCGGTGAGATTCAGAAAACTTTGATGAAAGTCGCGCTTTTCATTGTCTTTTTGCAGGATTTCATAGCGTTTCTGTGTTTCCAGCTGCATGTCCCGAAAACAGTCCTGCAGCAGATCCATTTTATCGGTGTAGTATTTGTAAAAAGTGAGACGGCCGGTATTGGCTTCGTTGCAGATTTCCGTCACGGTAATTTTTTCGAAAGGTACTTCCGCCAGTAAAGTGCGCAGGGTATCTTTTAAACATTTTTTCGTTTTTAAAATTCTCCGGTCCATGCTACATCATCCTTTTTTCTGTATAGATATCTATACAGCTACAAAATTCTGTTTCTTGCCTTTTTTTTATTATACAACTATAATAAAATATATACAAGCGTATAGATAAAATTGCATATGTAAAGGAGGAATATACAAAATGAAGGTCGTGTTTATTACTCCGGCGGCCGCTTTGCGCCGACTGCCTTTGTACCGCTGGGGTGGGCAGATATATGGACCGTCCAACGCGATTACAGGGCCGTTGATTTTGGGCGGCATTTTAAAGAAAGCCGGGCATGATGTCGAAGTGTATGAGGAACTGAATGCGCCGGTTTCCCTGAATAAACTGCTGCCGGATACGGATGTTTTTTGTTTTTCGCTGATGACCTCCAATGCACCCCGTGGTTATGAACTGGCGGACTGGGTGCATAAAAACACGCAGGCCCGCGTTCTCATCGGCGGGATGCACCCGACAGGCTGTCCGGAAGAGGCGCTGCAGCATGCCGATCAGGTGATTACCGGCGAAGGGGAAAAAGTGATTCTCGATGTGGTGGAAGGGCGGCGGTCCGAAAATATTGTGCCGGGCATTCCTTTGGAAAATCTGGATGAAGTGCCATTTCCCGATTATAGTATCCTGAAAACGCCCTGTCAGGCGGCGAATGTGCTCTCCAGCCGCGGCTGTCCCTTTCGCTGCACGTTTTGCACTACTTCGCGCATGTTTGCGCCCTACCGGCAGCGAAGCGTCGATAATGTGATTGCAGAAATCCGAATGTACAAAAAAATGGGTTTTCCTTATCTCAATTTTGAGGATGATAATTTTACGGCTGATAAGGAACGGGCCAAGGAAATTTGTCGGCGCATGATTCGTGAGAAGCTGGTTTTTAAAGAAAGTTTTTTCTTCGGACGCACCGATCTGGCGGATGATGAAGAACTTTTAACGCTGCTGCATGATGCCCATTTGACGCGGGTTTTGATCGGCATTGAGTCTTTAAATCAGAAAGCGCTCAACAGCATTCATAAGGGACAGAATATTGAGAATATCCAGCGGGCGGCGGCAGCCTGCGCCAAACATAAGATCCGGGTTATTGCCAGCATTGTTCTGGGACTTGACGATGATACCCTGGCCGATATGGAACGCAGTGTGGCTTTTGCTAAAACGATTCATGCCTATCAGCTGCAGCCGGCGCTGCTGACACCTTATGCCGGCACGCCGGTGTACGATCAGCTGAAAGGGGAGGGGCGGCTGATTAGCGGCAACTGGAGTGATTTTGACATGATGCATGTGACTTTTTTGCCCCGGCAGGCAACGCCCTGGCAGCTTCAGGAAAAGTTTTATCATGCGTTAAAGGCCTTTTATGATTTCGCATCCTGTCGGGTCATTGGGAAAATTTTCGGCAGGGAATATGGATGGCGGCGGCTGGGACTGGCGGCTGTGGTTCGCCTGGGAGTGCTGGGCGCACACGCGGCTTCCCGGATTGCTCGGTCAAGCGTTTATTATCGCATTCGTCATTTTGCTGCTGACCGTTATCAGACGGACCGGCCGCCTTCCTGTCATGAACAAATATGAGCAAGGTGATTCCGGGACCGCGCAGCAATTTAATGGCGATGAGGCAGGCGCTGCTGTGCGGTTCTGCTGTTTGTAAAAATAGTTTTTATTGCCTATAAGGGGGAATGATAATATGGGCCTTTCTAAGACCAAAGAAAATGTGGCCATCGGATTTGTAACGGGCCGTAAAAGTTTTCAAAATGTACTGAAAACCTATGGGTATCATTGGCAGGGACTCATTCAAGAGCATTCGATGAACATTCATCTGATTGTGGCTTATGATCTGAACTATAAACATACCAAGGTAGAGGATTATGTTCTTTTGCAGTCTAAGCTGCGTAATGTTTTTCAATCCGTTCTCTTTCTGGGACCGAAAGAAATTCATCAGATGATTGAAGAGTTGTGCAGCAACGGAGTCCTGACCAGTGACGCCGCCAATCTTTTATTTGAAAAAGGTTATGCCGGCAAACGCAATGCGGTACTATATGCTGCTATCCGCAAAAATATGGATGCATTGCTATTTCTTGATGATGATGAATATCCACTGGCGGTTACGCATCGGCATCAAGTGGCTTTATGGAGCGGACAGGATATTTTTCGCGAACATATTCGCAATCTTCGTAAATATGATGTGACCAATGGCTATCACTGCGGCTATATATCGCCGATTCCACACTTGGATTTTAATGCAGAGTTTACAGCTGATGATTTCCGGCTGCTGATTGAAGCGGTCAGCAATGACATCCTGAACTGGGCCAATATACAGGAAATCATGCAGAATGGCGGCGTTACTTATGCCGATCCCAATGTCTTTATTGAGCATAAAACAATTTTTCTGGAAAAGGGCGGTGGGGATGGCCTGCCAATTTCCGGGTCTAATCTCGGCATCAGTCTGCAAAACGTAAAGAGGACTGTTCCCTTTTTTAATCCCCAGGGAGCCCGGGGTGAAGATACCTTTTTCAGCCTTTCCCTGACAGAACAGAAAGCGGCACGCATTCCGGTGTATACTTTTCATGATGGTTTCATGCAGTATCCGGGCATTTTAAACGGTGCACTGCCGCTGCATTTAAAACAAGTGGAGGCATTTGATGCCGGCGTACCGGAGCGCTTCTATCATGCCTGCATCGGTTGGTTTCGTTACAAGCCGCTGCTGCTGTATGCGACGGACAGCGCTGTATACCAGTCGCAGGCTAAAGAGCTTATCCGCAAGCTGCGTTATACTATGCCGAAGTTGGAAGCGTATTTTCATTTGCCTTTTAACCAGACAATTCGCGAATTTGTCCGTTTTTCTAATCGGGTGCAGATGGATTATGAAAGTTACCAATGTAATCTGGCGGCCTGGCAGGAACTGACCGGTAAGATTGACTCATGAACCGGCCGGAGGTGTTGGACATTTGTCCGGAAAACACGTCCGTCTGAGTTTACGGGAATTTATATATGTGTTAAAATAGGACTGAATCCATGGGCGGAACCTTTTTGACGTGGATGGCCGGCCGGGCCGCTGCCGGATTGGCGATGTATAGGTAAGCGGCAGAGAACGATATTTTTGAGTGGGAAAAAGAACGGAAATCTGTTATGATATAAAAGGATTCGCGGCATGGAACCGGAAAGCATGAACAAAGGCTTTCTCTGTTTCCGGGTGGGATCCATTGTGAGGTGAAGGAGCCGGGGCTTAGTGCTGCCGGTGGTTGTTTGCAGAAAAATTTTGAAGCGACTATAGAATTTTCGGATCGGCAGGAAGCGTATGCCTTGCTGGGCGGGCATGACGAATATCTACATGTGCTGCGGGATAGTTTTGCTTGTCAGTTTGTCAGCCGGGGCGATGCGTTGCTGCTGTATGGTGATGAAGGCGAGGTGCGGGCCGCGGCTGCGGTGCTGCAGGAACTGTTGTCGCTGCACCGGCAGGGGACGCTGGTAACGCTGCATGAGGTTCGGTACAGCATCAGCTTGGTGAAAAGCGGCCAAGCTGATGCGCTGCACCAGCTGTTCAGCGATACGCTGCTGGTGACTGCCAAAGGGCGGGCCGTGCGTCCCAAGACCCTGGGACAGAGCCGGTACTTGGCGACTATTCGTAAACATGCCGTCAGTTTTGGCATTGGCCCGGCGGGAACGGGTAAAACATATCTGGCGGTGGTTATGGCTGTGGCGGCACTGCGCAGCCGTGAAGTGGACCGTATCATTTTGACGCGGCCGGCGGTAGAGGCTGGCGAGCGGCTGGGCTTTTTGCCGGGTGATATGCAGGAGAAAGTTGATCCTTACTTGCGGCCGCTGTATGATGCGCTGCAGGATATTCTGGGTTTGGATACGTATCAGAAACTCATGCTGAAAGGCGTTATTGAGATTGCTCCGCTGGCCTATATGCGCGGTCGCACTTTGGAGCGGGCCTTTGTTATCTTGGATGAAGCGCAGAACACGACGGATAAGCAGATGAAGATGTTTTTGACACGGCTGGGGTTTGGCTCGCGCATGGTCGTGACCGGCGATCTCAGTCAGGTCGATTTGCCGCGCGGGATGATCAGCGGCCTGCAGGAGGCAGCGGAAGTGCTGTCGGGGGTTGCCGGCATCGGTTTTGTGCGTTTTGATGCTTCGGATGTAATTCGTCATGAGGTCGTGACGCGTATCGTGGAAGCTTATGCTGCTTATGAAGAGCGGCGGCTGGCTGACCGGCAGTGACCGGCAGGAACGCCGGACGGCGCAGGAGGGAAAATAATGGAAGTTATTATCAGTCAGGAGCCGGAGGAGATGGCTCTGGCCGCCGATATTGAGGCCACGGTGCGGCAGGCGGCGGAAAAGGTTGGCGAGCTTTATGATCTGAAAGAAGCCGAAGTCAGTGTGACGCTTACGGATAATGCGCATATTCATGCGCTGAATCGCCAGTATCGTAACATTGATCGGCCCACGGATGTGCTCTCGTTTGCGCTGAATGAGAGCGAGGAGCCGACCGTTATGGGAGGCTCGGGCATCAACGTCCTCGGCGATATTATTATTTCGGTGGAGCGGGCGCAGGAGCAGGCATCCGGGTATGGGCACAGTCTGCGCCGGGAAGCTGCGTTTCTGACGGTGCATGGCATGCTGCACCTTTTAGGCTATGATCATATGGAAGAAAATGATCGGCTGGCTATGGAAAAAGAACAAAAATATGTGATGGAGCAGCTGGGAATTCCTCGGGAATAAGTCCGGCTGCGAGATGGGAGAAAGAATGGAACAAAAGCATAAATCGGGTTTTGTGGCGGTTATTGGCCGTCCTAATGTTGGCAAATCAACCCTGATCAACAGTCTCATCGGGCAAAAAATTGCGATTATGTCCGATAAACCGCAGACTACGCGTAATCGGATCCTGTGTATACTGACCCGCCCGGAGGCACAAATCGTTTTTCTGGATACACCGGGTATGCATAAGCCGCTGCATAAGCTGGGCGAGTACATGGAACGCACGGCTGAGGGGACGATGCGTGAAGTCGACGCCATCTTTTTTGTCGTCGATGCTACGGAAAAAATAGGTGCCGGCGAGCGATATATTATCGAGCGTTTGCGCGCGACGAAAACACCGGTCATTCTGGTGGTCAATAAACTGGATCTGATCGACCGTCAGCAGGTGCTGCCGATCATTACGACGTATACCACGCAGTATGATTTTTCCGGCGTTGTGCCGATTTCGGCAAAGGCTGAACTGAATCTGGAAGATCTTTTGAGTGAAACGGTCAAATATCTGCCGGAAGGTCCGCAGTATTATCCGGAAACGATGGTGACGGATCAGCCGGAACGGCTGATTGTTGCTGAACTGGTGCGGGAAAAAGTGCTTGAGCTGACGCGGGATGAAGTGCCGCATGCTGTAGCCGTCGATGTGGATGAAATGGCGACGCGGCCGACGGGGGATGTTTATGTCCGGGCAACGATTTACGTAGAGCGCGATTCGCAAAAGGGGATTATTATCGGCGCCAAAGGTTCCATGCTGAAGCAGGTTGGCGCCAAGGCTCGTCATGATATTGAAGCTCTGTTGGGATCCAAGGTTTATCTTGATCTCTGGGTTAAAGTAAAGAAAGATTGGCGTAATCGGGATAATGTATTAAAAGGGTTTGGTTTCGAATAAAAGGAGCAGGCCGTATGGCGCAATATACAACCGAAGCAATTGTACTGCGGGTGAAAAACTGGGGCGAAGCGGATAAAATGCTCCAGTTTTTTTCACGTGATCGCGGGCGTATTCCCGCGGTTGCCTTTGGCTGTCGTCGGCCCAAGAGTCCGCTGGCCGGCGGCATGCAGTTGTTTAATCATTTGGATGTTACGCTGCAGCAGGGGGACCGGCTGGCCACGGTACGACAGTGTTCTTTGCGGGATCGTTTCCGGAAATTGGATGAAGATCTCACGGCGATGGCCTATGGTTCTTTTGTGGCGGAACTGGCTGTCGAACTGGCGCCGGAAGGGCAGCCGCAGCCGGAGCTCTTTGATCGGCTTTTGGCTATATTTAGCGCTTTTGCCCGGCATAATGCCCGGTTGATCGCTCTGGCAGCCGGATATCAGCTGTTGGAACTGGCAGGTTTGCAGCTGAATTATGCGCAGTGTACGCATTGCGGCAAGAAATTGGCAGGGGATGCCTGGTTCGATGCGGCCGAAGGTGGGGCATTTTGCCCGGATTGTCATACGGCAGCCGGGATTCCTTATCTGGTCGGGCAGCGGGAATTCATTTGCCGCCTGGCGGCGCTTGACTGGGCCGCGCCGCCGCAATTCAGCGTGAAAAAAGCGGCGCTGCTGGCGGCGGAAAATCTGCTGCTGACTTATTTGCGCAATTTATTCGGGCACGATTTGAAATCGCTCCGGTTTATTCGCATGACGAGTTCGCTTTAAGACATCCGCTTTTGTCAGCGGGGTAAAGAACAAGTAAAAATTCGGCCGGATTCATTTGATGCCGAGATAATGCCGAAAAAAGACTGCTGCGGGCAATAAAATGTTTGCCCGCAGCAGTCTTTTTTGTGATGATTTTATTCAAATTTATTTTTCTAGTTTGAGATTCGGGTCCAGTTTAATATCGTTGATACCGAAGTAAGCGCAGCACTCTTCCCGGGTCATGCCGGTATTGAAGTCGTCATAAGCAATATGACGCAGCGCCCGCATGGTTTCCGGAACCTGACTGGGCGGCACGGTGACAACCAGTTCACCGCGTTGGGCGGCGGCGGCAATCATGGCCACCCGGGCGGCATCTTCCAACCAAATCGTGTGCAGCAGAAGCAGCGTGGCCACTATGATAAAGGAGACGATCGCCAGTCCGCCGGTACGAAAAATCCGTCCCTCCGGCCGTACCAGCAGTGTGTTTTTTAC
This sequence comes from Megamonas sp. UBA1799, assembly GCA_002319815.1. Taxonomy (GTDB): domain Bacteria; phylum Bacillota; class Negativicutes; order Selenomonadales; family Selenomonadaceae; genus UBA1799. The sequence goes on along the minus strand of DCFR01000023.1, from coordinate 14,402 downwards.
GGCTGGAATACGCAGGACGACCGCCGCGCTGATGAGCACAATAATCGATGAGCCAAAGAGGGCTCGTCCGGGAAATGATGGTGCGCCGACCACAACCAGATTGTTAAAAAATGCCAGAACAAAAAGAAAAGCGGCATAGCGCAGTTCAGGATACGCTTTCCAGATCATGCGCCGGGTGATACGTTTTTTGAACGGCCGGATCGTTTGTTTGAAAAGATTGGCATGATTGATGGTCGTGAGGTAAACATAAGCCACGCTGAGCCAATAGATCATGACTTCTTCAAAACCGGACATCGTATTGGTGAAATGGGAAATCGTCGTTGCATCCGTCAGCCCCAGCGGAGTGAGAAGGCCGGTGATGATGATATCCCGCAGCCCAATAGCGGCCGGCCCGCCGTCAACGCCGCCCTTAAAGTAGGATACAACAAATATCAAAATAATGGCCAGCAGCGTGTAATGATGATTTTTTACCGGTGCTGCGGGGATGGACAGGCCGTTCTTTTTCGCGACTTCCAGAATCAGAATGCGCCAGGCCAAAACCATAATCAGGAGAATTGGCAGCATATAGATCAGCATTTCCAAATTGGCAGAAATCTGATTGGCAAAGTGGAAAAAGAGCGAACGGTCCTGATCCGAGACATAACGGACAAAATTGCCCGGCGCTGCCAGACAGGCGATGGTGCCAATGAGCGAACCAATGGCGCCGGCGATCATCCAGGGACGGCATTGCCGCTGCTTTTTCCAACACCAGAGAGTAATGGTAAAGGCGAGTAAAGTGGTGGTGACTGTGAGATTTTCTACGGAACAAGCCGCAATCATGCCCAGAAAAAACATGCCCGGCACGAGCCAAAATCCGGTCAGGTCAAAGCGCCGGGAGACTTCAAGATTGTAAGGAAGCAGAAATATCGCGGTGAACAGGCCGGTCCAGAGGTAAACGGCAGAGCCGCAGAGCCAGATGGCAATTTCACCGAAGTGGGAAACGCCCAGCCAGAAGAATATAACCAAAGCCAGCAACACCGAAGGTTCTGCCGCCCATTTCAAGGAACGGCTGGCATGCAGATACATGAATACTACCATGAGAACAAAAACGACGGCATTGCCGATATTGAACCAAAACTTCCCGTAAAGTAGGAAGGCAAATTGAATAAAGAAACTTACGAGACGGCCGCCATGGGTCAGATAATATTGCTTTAAGGATAAGAGTACATCCTGCATGGAGCCGAGATGATCCCCGGTGCCCCAGATAACAGCGGCGATGTAATCATCACGGTACATGGGCATCCAGGCATTTAATACATACATTAAAAGAAAAGTGAAACCCAGAATCGCTATGGCAAAAAGTTTTCGACGATCAGTTTGTATCAAAAAAAGTTCCTCCTGTAAAGATGAATTATTAGAACTTTTTAATCATACCATTAAGGAAAAGTGCTGTCAATTCATTGGGTTTGGCCCGTTGGGCGTTGACAAGCGTATAGGGATTTGTTACACTTACATTTAGCGATGAACGAGAAGGAGTAATCCTGCAGAAGCGAGATGGCGATGGTGTGAGGCCGTCAATGGGGTGAAAGGCGCTCGGGAGCTGTTTCTTCTTATGAAGGCGGGCCGTAAGGCCAATCAGGGTGGAACCGCGGGAAGCATATCCCGTCCCTGTAACGAACGATGTTACAGGGACGGGATTTTTTATTTTTTTAGGAGGGTGTATATTTATGAAGTTTCAGGAAATCATCCTGGCGCTGCAAAAATTCTGGTCGGAACAGGGCTGTATTTTAGCAGAGCCATATGACGTGGAAAAAGGCGCGGGTACGATGAATCCATCAACGTTTCTCCGGGTACTGGGACCGGAGCCGTGGCATGTTGCCTATGTGGAGCCGTCGCGCCGTCCGGCCGATGGCCGCTATGGAGAAAATCCGAACCGGCTCTTTCAGCATCATCAGTTTCAGGTGATTATGAAGCCGTCGCCGGATAATATCCAGGAGCTTTATCTCGCGAGTCTGGAACGGCTGGGTATTGATCCGAAACAGCACGATATCCGCTTCGTTGAGGATAACTGGGAGTCGCCGACGCTGGGGGCCTGGGGACTCGGCTGGGAAGTCTGGCTGGATGGGATGGAAATTACCCAGTTTACGTATTTCCAACAGGTTGGCAGTCAGGATATTCAGCCGGTCGCTTCAGAGATTACCTATGGACTGGAACGCCTGGCGATGTATATTCAGGGCGTTGAAAATGTTTATGACATCCAATGGACAGATGGCTGCACGTATGGCGATATTTTTCACCAGAATGAGTTTGAGCAGTCCACGTATGCTTTTGAGCTGTCGGATGAAGCCCTGCTGTTTGACCTCTTTGAAAAATATGAGAAGGAGGCCGTTCGGGTCATTGATCTCGGTTATGTGCATCCGGCGTATGATTATGTGTTGAAATGTTCGCATACATTCAATCTGCTGGATGCGCGCGGTGCAATCAGCGTATCGGAACGTACGGCTTATATCGGCCGGGTGAGAAAGCTTGCCCGTCTCTGCGCGCAGTGTTATCTGGCGCAGCGGGAAAAGTTGGGCTATCCGATGCTGAAAAGGGGGATACGGGCATGAGTAAGGATTTATTGTTGGAAATTGGAACCGAAGAAGTGCCGGCTCATGCGATGCCGGGCATTTTGCAGCAGTTAAAGGAAAATGCGGTCAAGGCGATGGCGGAGCTCCGGCTGCCGTATGAAAGCGTGAAAACGTTGGGAACACCGCGCCGGACCGCGCTTTGTGTCAAGGGGCTGGCGGAAAACCAACCGGATATTTCCAGTGAAAAACGCGGCCCGTCGGTACAGGCAGCCTTTGATGCTGAAGGGAATCCGACGAAGGCGGCACAAGGCTTTGCACGCGGGCAAAAGGTAGCGCCGCAGGATCTGGTAACGAAGGATGGCTATGTTTATGCCATGGTGCATGAGACGGGGAAGGCTACGTCGGTGCTGCTGCCGGAACTGCTGACCGGGCTCATTTGCGGCCTGAGCTTTCCTAATAATATGCGTTGGGGAAGTCTTGACTTTAAGTTTATTCGTCCGCTGCGCTGGATTGTGGCTTTATATGATACGGAAATCGTTCCTTTTTCTGTGGCGGCGGTGCAGTCTGGTCGGGTGTCGCGTGGGCACCGTTTTCTGAGTCAGGGGAATTTCAACATTGACCGGGCGGCAGATTATGAACAGGCTTGTGAAAAACAGTTTGTGATCGTCGATCCAGACCGGCGGCGCACGATGATTCGGGAGCAGATTCATGCCGCGGCGGCGGCCAACAGCGGAAAAGCGGAGATTACAGAGGAGCTGTTGGAGGAAGTCACCTATTTAGTGGAATACCCGACGGCGCTTTGCGGCCATTTTGAGGAGAAATATCTCCGGCTGCCGCCGGAAGCAGTCATCACGCCGATGCGGGATCATCAGCGGTATTTTCCGGTCAAAGATGCCGCCGGCAAGCTGCTGCCGCTGTTTATTACGGTGCGTAATGGCGGCAAGGAACATCTTGATATCGTGCAGCATGGCAATGAACGCGTTCTGCGTGCCCGTCTGGCTGATGCTCAGTTCTTTTTTGACGAGGACCGCAAAAAATCACTGGAACAGCATCTGGAGAAACTTAAAACGGTTGTCTTTCAGGAAGGGCTGGGTACGATTTATGACAAAGCGGGCCGTTTGGTGAAGCTAGCCGATCGGATCAGCGATGCGCTGGCGGCGGTCAGCAGCGAAGAGAAGAAGAATGCGCTGCGGGCAGCCAGACTGGCCAAGGCTGATCTGGTTACGGGAATGGTTACGGAGTTTACCGAACTGCAGGGCGTTATGGGCCGTGCCTATGCTCTGCTGGACGGAGAAACTCCGGAAGTAGCGCAGGCAATTGATGAGCATTACCTGCCGCGCTTTGCCGGCGATGCTGCGCCAAAGACAACGGCCGGGCGCATTGTGAGTATGGCGGATAAGCTTGATAATCTGGTGGCAACCTTCAGCCGCGGCATGATTCCAACCGGTTCGCAGGATCCCTTCGCTTTGCGCCGGCAGGCGCTGGGGCTGGTGAACATGCTGATTGAAGCAAAATACAGCATTCATCTTTCGGATCTGGTTGCTTATGAAATGGATATGCTGGGCATGCAAGAGGCCGGCGCTCGCGCTAAAATGCAGGGAGATGTCGCTGATTTTATCCGGCTGCGGCTGAAAAATGTGCTGGGCGATGCCGGCATTCGCTATGATGTGATTGACGCGGTATTGACCGACGTCGATGATGTGTATCTGGTTTACCTGCGGGCGCAGGCAGTGGACGCAGCTCTGCAGCGTGATATGACCGGAACCATTCAGGCATTTGTGCGGGCCGGCAATCTGGCCCGGCAGGCTCCGTCCGCTGTGGTGGATGCATCGCTGCTGGGAACCGATGAGGAAAAGGCGCTGTATCAGGCGTATACTTCCGCTGACAGTGCCGTTGCCAGTCTGATTCAAGGGCAGGATTATACCGGTGCGCTCGATGCATTGGAAGATCTGGCCGCTCCGATTGACGTCTTTTTTACGGCAGTGATGGTCATGGATAAGGATGAAAAAATCAGAAATAATCGTCTGGGACTTTTGAAATCGGTGGATGATCTCATTCGCCGGGTGGCTGATTTCAGTCAGATTGTGCTGGACAAATAATTTTGGCAGTAAAAAAGTTCCTCCTGCGCAGGTTGTGTGCAGGAGGAACTTTTTTAACAATATTATATATTCATCTGACCAGAGGAAGCCGGCGTTCTTATAAAATCTCGTTTGCAACAACATTATAACGCAGATGATCCAGATGGCTTACCTTGTCCTTTTGCGTCAGAATGACATTATCATCAAAATTGGCGATTTTCGTGTTCCAGTTGAATTTGGCATGATCGGCGCGAATGTTCAGGTCGGTGCGGTCAAAATCGGTATGGCCGTTAATGGCGGCTTCTTTATCGTTGCCGCTGACATAGCAGCTGTCGCCCTTGAAGCTGATATCGTCCTGGGTCACCGTGATATTTCCCTGCGCCCAGACTTCAAGCGACATGAGACTCACCTGCGCTTTGTCGGCAGTGATGGTGCGGCCGTTGACTTCTACCCGGACGTGCCCCTCGAGAATATAGCGGCCGGTGTTGATGTCCAGATAGTTGGAATCAGAGCTGATCACGGGTTTGGCGGCAAAAGCAAGACTGCTCAGCAGCAGCAAGGTCAGCAGGGAAAACAGCGCAATGCGAAATGATTTCATTGATTTTTATCTCCTTTAGGCAGTTACATTTTTTCATCTTTCTTCTATCATACTGCATGCGGTAGTTTTTTGCAAAAAAGTCATGGGCCGCAGCGGTGGGAACAGGTTTTTCATAGACAGACTGTAGTATAATAGAAGTATCTGAAAAAAGGTGGGTGGTCGTGATGAATATACGAGAGCACAGCGAAGAATTGGAATATCAGATTTTGTCGCCGCAGGCGGCAAAAAGCCGGGAAAGCCGACGTAAAGATCCGTTGGATGCCTGTCCGTATCGCACGGCCTACCAGCGGGACCGGGACCGTATTTTACATTCTAAATCCTTTCGGCGGCTGAAACATAAAACACAGGTCTATATCATGTCGGGTGACCATTACCGCACGCGTATGACGCACAGCTTGGAAGTGGCGCAGATTGCCCGGACGATCGCGCGCGGGCTGCGGCTGAATGAAGATCTCACAGAGGCTATCGCGCTGGGACATGATGTGGGGCATACGCCGTTTGGCCATTCGGGGGAAGCGGTGATGAATGAGCTGAGCGGTCATTTCGCCCATAATGAGCAAAGTTTGCGGGTGGTTGAGTATCTGGAACGAGAAGGCCGGGGACTGAATCTGACCTTTGAGGTCAAAGACGGCATCTTAAATCATACCGGACCGCATAGCCCGAAAACGTTGGAAGGACGTTTGGTGCATCTGGCGGACCGCATTGCGTATCTCTGTCATGATTATGATGACAGTCTCCGGGCCGGCCTGTTGACGCCACAGGACCTGCCGGCCGTAGTGCGCCGGACGATTGGCACGGCGCATTCGGAGATGATTACCGGGCTGGTGTCGGATGCAATTTTGACTTCCGGGGAGGAGCAGGATATTTGTCAGTCTGCTTCTATGGCGGCAGCGATGGCGGATTTTCGGCAGTTTATGTTTGACCGCATCTATCATTCGCCCCGTCTGGCCAATGAACGTGAACAGGCCGGTTTTGTCCTGCGGGAGTTATACGGTCATTTCCTGCGGCATTTTGAGGATTTGCCGGCGGAATTTTTGCACCGGGAGGAACGCTGGGGGCGGCAGCAGGTGGTGGTCGATTATGTAGCGGGGCTGACAGACAGTTATGCGGTGCAGCTTTTTCACCGGATTTTTATTCCGCCGGTTGGCTTTATGATTTAAATTTTCGGTTATAGGAAGCCGGTTCGCCGGCTTCTCTTCTTTTTCAAATGACGAACTCGCTCTCCTGCATTCGCCTTAACAAGCGGTGCGGAAAGGACGGTTAAGTTCCTGCATACATTCAGTTGCCATTCAGGCGACGTTAAACTGTCATCTGAACTAAGTCATTATTTATTGGAAAAAATTATCAGATTCCCCAGAGGAAAAAAAGGATATTTTTAATTTATATGGAATATAACATAGTAAAGCTCATTCGATGATGTGTTTTGAAAAAAAGAAAATAATTTATGGATAAAAGAAGGATATTTTTGACACATCGCGAATTTATGAAATCTGGATGTTTTTTTGATGGACTTATGCGGTAGAGGGTGGAGACGAACATGCGAAGCGAGGCTATGGATGAATTTGTTGAGCGGGTACGCTCCGAATCCGACATCCTCAGTGTGGTGGCGTCTTATGTGCCTCTCAAACGAAAAGGAAACCGGTATTGGGGCTGTTGTCCTTTCCATCAGGAAAAAACGCCATCATTTTCGGTCGTCCCTGATCAGGGCTTTTTTTATTGCTTCGGCTGTCACGCCGGTGGAAATGTGTTTAAGTTTTTATCGCTGATTGAAAATGTTTCTTATTTTGAGGCAATTAAATTACAAGCTGAGAAGCTGAATATTTCGCTGCCACAGCAGGAAAAAACGGGGCAGGAGCTCGCGAAAGAGCAGAGAATTGCCGATTTGCGCAAGATACAGGAAATGGCCCGCGATTTTTTCCACAGCTGTCTGACGAGAACACGGTATGGCATACCGGCAAAAGCGTATTTTGCGTCGCGCGATATCCGGGAGGATACCATTGCGGCGTTTCAGCTGGGCTTTGCGCCGGATGCTTATGAAAAGCTTCATGATGCTTTTGTCCGGCGCGGGATCAGCGAGTCGCTTTTGTTGGAAAGCGGGCTGGTTCTGAAAAAACAGTCGGGCAGCGGGGTCTATGACCGTTTCCGCAATCGGGTCATGATTCCTATTGCGGATGAGCGCGGGCATGTGGTTGGTTTTGGCGGACGCGTTCTTGATGAGGGTCTGCCAAAATATCTGAATTCCCCTGAGACGGTTCTTTTTAACAAACGGCGGCTGCTGTTTGGGCTGGACCGGGCGCATCAGGCGATCCGGCAGGAGGGCTATGCCATTGTCGTCGAGGGGTATATGGACGCGATTTCTGTCTATGCGGCCGGTGTTCAAAATGTCGTGGCTTCTCTGGGAACGGCGTTTACACTGGAACAGTGCCGTAAACTTTTGCGGTATGCGCCGGAAATTTATTTTTGCTATGACAGTGATGACGCCGGACAGAAAGCGACACTTCGGGCCTTGGGCATTGTCCGGGAGACCGGAGCCCAGGTGAAGGTGCTGATTGTACCGGATGGCAAGGATCCGGATGAGTTCATCCGGAAACATGGCGCGGCTGCTTTTCAGGCTCTGACAAAAACGGCTCTGCCGCTGGCAGAATATCAGATTCAATATGTGCTGCAGCATACGGATTACAGTACTTTGGAAGGAAAATCCAGCGCGCTGAGTCAGGTGCTGCCGGTTTTGAAAGAAAGCGTAAATGCGGTTGAACTCAATGCCTATGTGGCTCGGCTGACCCGAACGCTGGGTATTGATGAGGGGATTATTCAGAGTGAAATACGGCGCTATAGCGGACAGCCGCAGAATGCCGTACAGACGCAGCGGGCGCCGCTGCGTCAGGCTGTGCGGCAGGTAGATAATGCCGTGTGCCGGGCTGGACGCATCGTCATCCGGCAGGTATGGCAGGATGTTGGAGCTTTGGCGCATTTAACGGCCATGGTGCCGCTGGAACAGTTTCCTAACCGGCTGCAGGGAATGATTCTGCGTTTTTTCGCGGAGAGACTGCAGCGCAGCGAAGCGGTTCAGGATGCACTGGCGATCAACGAACTAGGTGAGGAAGCGGCGGCGGAATTGTCGCGTGCGCTGGTGGAAGACCCGGGCGGTCAGGATCTTATGACGGCTTATGAAGACTGTGTGCGGGTTCTGCGGCGGGAATATCTTAAGCAGCTTTATGACGAGCACCGGCTGCGGGCAGATGCAATGGAGCGCGAGGGGCAGGACACAGCAGCCCTGCAGGAGCTGGCGGAAAGCCAGCGGATACAAAAAGAAATAAAAGAAATGGATGATTTGTGAATTGAGTAAGCAATATTTTTCGACAGTAGATTTGATGAAAGGAGGCAAGTAAATGGCTGACACGAAAAAAATCGCCCTGTCAAATCAGGAAGTTCTGAACGGACTGCTGGATAAGGGTAAAAAAAATGGCGGAAGTATCAATTATGATGATATTCTTGACGCGTTTCAGACAAAAGATATATCGCCGGAGGAATTTGATGAACTTTGCGCCACTTTTGGCAAACATGGCATTGATATCATTGATGATCCGACCGATCAGACTGATGATGACAATGAAAAAGCGGATGATGAGGTCGATATTGATCTGAGCGTTCCGGAGGGAATCAGTATTGATGATCCGGTACGCATGTATCTCAAAGAGATTGGCCGGGTGCCTCTGCTCAATGCAGAGGAGGAGATTTATCTTGCCAAGCGCATGGAAGAGGGCGATGAAGAGGCGCAGAAGCGCCTGGCAGAAGCGAATCTTCGCCTGGTCGTCAGCATTGCCAAGCGCTACGTCGGTCGTGGTATGTTGTTTTTGGACCTCATTCAGGAGGGAAATCTGGGCCTCATCAAGGCTGTAGAAAAATTTGATTATAATAAGGGCTACAAATTCAGCACCTATGCTACCTGG
>DCFR01000023.1:0-4976 GCA_002319815.1 Megamonas sp. UBA1799 | reverse complement strand
TCAGCACCTATGCTACCTGGTGGATACGGCAGGCCATTACGCGTGCGATTGCCGATCAGGCGCGCACTATCCGTATTCCGGTGCATATGGTTGAGACAATCAACAAATTGATCCGGGTGTCGCGGCAGCTTTTACAGCAGCTGGGACGGGAGCCTTCACCGGATGAGATTGCCAAAGAGATGGAAATCAGTGTTGACCGCGTGCGTGAAATTATGAAAATTGCACAAGAACCGGTTTCTTTGGAGACGCCGATCGGCGAAGAAGAGGATTCTCATCTGGGCGATTTCATTGAGGATCATGATGCGCCGGCGCCGGCGGAAGCGGCTTCCTTCATGCTGCTCAAGGAGCAGCTGGAAGATGTTCTTGATACGCTGACGCCGCGGGAAGAGAAAGTGCTGCGCCTGCGTTTCGGACTGGATGACGGCCGGGCGCGTACGCTGGAAGAAGTCGGGCAGAACTTCGGCGTTACGCGTGAGCGGATTCGCCAGATCGAGGCCAAAGCGCTTCGCAAGCTTCGGCATCCGAGCCGCAGCCGTAAACTGAAGGATTTCCTCGACTGACAATATCGATGGATTTGACATTGCTGTTTTAGTTTTGTATAATAGCTTTTGTGGCAATACTCCTTGATAGCTCAGTTGGTAGAGCCCTCGACTGTTAATCGAGTGGTCACTGGTTCGAGTCCAGTTCAAGGAGCCATTCTGTTTATGGCAGAATGGCTGTTTAAAGTGAATTTTCGAGATACAAGGCGGGTTTTGCTTTGTATCTTTTTTTGTAGGATAAATGAAGATCGGGTCCAGACGAAGTTTTAACGCCGTCTGAACTCTAAACGGACGAATTCAGCGAGTTCGCCGCTTTTTACCTACGGTTAGCAGCGGCGGGTGCATCAGAGCGAGTTTTTTATGCGGCTAAAAGGAGGAGAAATTAATGAAACTAGATGGACGTTTGCAGGCGGTGGCGGAATTTGTGCCGGCCGGCAGCCGGGCGGCAGATATTGGTACGGATCATGCCTATCTGGCGATGGCCTTGCTGCTGGAGCGCGGCGCGGAATCGGTGATTGCCAGCGATAAAAATGCCGGTCCTTGTCAAGCGGCACGCCATACGCTGCAATCGGCCGGTATTGCCGACCGGATTGCGGTGCGGCAGGGAGACGGACTGACCGTATTAACTCCGGGCGAGGCGGATACGCTTTGTCTGGCGGGAATGGGCGGCGAATTGATTACGTTACTGTTGGCCGCAGCGCCGCAGGTATTGGCAGTGGCCTGCCGGTTGGTGCTGCAGCCCATGAATGATGTGCCGCTGGTAAGACGCTGGCTTTATACGCATGGCTGGCACCTTACCGCGGAAAGGCTGGCCGAGGCTGATGGCCGTTTGTATGTGGTGCTGCTGGCGGAGCCGGGCATAACCGCGCTGTCGGAGTCAGTACTGCTGACCATCGGACCTTGCTTATGGCAGGAGAAACCGCCGCTTTTTTCCCGATATGTGGCTGAGTTGTATGAACGGGATCGGCAGGCGGCAGCCGGTATGGAAAAGAGCGAACGCATGCGCCAGGAACCGCGTTACTTGGCTCTGCGGCAGGAGATTCAGGATTTGGAGGGGAAACTGCAATGGTAAAATGTCAAGTGGTTATGGATGCTATGGACCGCATTGCGCCGCGGGCTCTGGCGGAGGATTGGGATAATCCGGGTTTGCTGACCGGCAGTCCGGCGCAGAATGTCCATCGGATTTTGGTGTGCCTGGATGTCAGCGAGGCTATTGTCGACCGGGCGATTGCCGAAGATTATGATATGATTGTTTCGCACCATCCGCTGATTTTCCGGTCATTGAAGCAGGTGCGCACCGATCTGCCGTTGGGCGGCCGGTTACAAAAACTGCTGGCGCATGGGATTGCTGTATTTGCTGCGCATACGAATCTCGATATTGCGGCGGGTGGCGTCAATGACGTGCTGGCCGCACGCATCGGGTTAGCAGCAGCGGAGCCGTTTGTCGTTACCAAAACCGGCGAACTGGTCAAACTGGCCGTCTATGTGCCGGCAGCTTATGCCAGTCAGGTCCGTACGGCAATTAGCCGCGCCGGAGCGGGATTTATCGGAAATTATTCCTGCTGCACATTTAATGTCGCGGGGCAGGGAACATTTTTGCCGCAGGCGGGCACGCATCCTTTTTTGGGAGAACCCGGGACGCTGACGACTGTAGATGAAGTCCGTATTGAGACCATTTTGCCGGCACAGATTCAGTCGAGGGTCTTGCGGGCGATGCTGAAGGCGCATCCGTATGAAGAACCGGCCTATGATCTGTATCCCTTGAAAAATCCCGGCGAGCCGGCGGGGCTGGGAAGAATCGGGAAACTGCCGCAGGCGATGACGGTAGCGGCTTTTGCCCGACAGGTATGCAGCGGCTTGCAGGCTGCTTATGTGCGGCTGATCAGGGCAGGAGACCGTCCGGTGCATAAGGTTGCCCTTTGCAGCGGCAGCGGCGCTGAGTTTATTGCCAAAGCAGCTTTTCAAGGCGCCGATGCGTATGTTACCGGCGATGTGAAATATCATGATGCTCAGCAGGCAGTCGATCTGGGTATCCATGTGATTGACGCCGGACATTTTCCCACGGAGTTTCCGGTGGTGGCGGAACTGGCCGACCGGCTGCGCGCGGTTTTACAAAAGACGCGCGGCGGCGCGGAGGTTACGGCTGATACGACGGCGCGAGATTTTTTTGAGGTTGTCAGTTAGGAGGCTGTTATGGATCGAATGCATGCGATGCGGATATTTACCGCATTGCCAATTTATGCGATTACGGCGGAAAAATTGTCCGCCGGCAGGACGGACAGCGAATTTGTGCAGGCGGTTCTGGCTGCCGGTGTTCGTCTGGTGCAGTATCGGGAAAAGGAAAAAACGATGCGGGCCATGTATGATGAGTGTTGTGCGCTTCGCCAGCTTACCCGCCAGTATGGAGCGGTGTTCCTGATTGATGATTTTGTCGGCCTGGCGCAGGCAGTCGATGCCGACGGCGTTCATATCGGGCAGGATGATTTGCCGCCGGAAGTTGTGCGGCGTCTGCTGGGGCCGGATAAAATCATTGGACTTTCCACACATAATGCCAGCCAATTGGAGCAGGCTTCCGCTCTGTCCGGAGTAATAGACTATATCGGGGTCGGACCGGTTTTTTATACGCAGACTAAAGAAAAACCAGCGCCGGTCACCGGGCTTTCCTATGTGCGCTATGCCGCGCAGCATTCCCGGTTGCCCTTCGTGGCGATCGGGGGCATCAAAGAGCATAATATTGCTGCGGTAGCCGCGGCAGGGGCACGGACAGCGGCCGTCGTTTCTGATATCACCGGGGCGGGCAATATTGCCGAAAAAGTTGCTGCGCTGCGCGCCGGGATGACCTCGCCGGTTTCTTCACGGGCGTATTGATTGACAGAGCAGGGCAAAAAGTGCTATAATTACAACGTTATCATTTTACGAGTACGAAAGACAATCGCCGGCGCCCCAGAGGCGCTTGAGGAAAGTCCGGGCTCCATAGGGCAGTGTGCTGGATAACGTCCAGCGAGGGTGACCTCCGGGAAAGTGTCATAGAAACGAAAACCGCCTGCTTCGGCAGGTAAGGGTGGAAAGGTGCGGTAAGAGCGCACCAGCAGTCAGGCAACTGGCTGGCTTGATAAACCCCACATGGAGCAAGACCGAATAGGGAAGGGATGATGCTGCCCGCGGAACCTTCCGGGTTGTGTCGCTTGAGTCGGCAGGTAACTGCCGATCCAGATAGATGATTGTCACTGCGTCAGCAGTACAGAACTCGGCTTATTGAGTGCTCGTGATTTGTAAAGAACAAGGCTGTTCTTCGTTATGGAGGAACAGTCTTTTTTTTATCCGAATGACGGATTTTTCTAATACGCCTGCTTCTGCAGACGGTGCATAAAGAGCGACGAAATCTCGGGGTAAATTGGCTAAAGTTCAGGCGATGTTAAAATGTCATCTGAACCAAGTTTCCATTTATGAAAATAATATGAAAACCGGGAATAATCAGGAAAATACAAAAATGTTTTTCAAAATAGCAGGAGAATCGTATTTTATGTCGTATATAATTATTTGAGTCTTATAGAAAAAGCCGAATCCAACTCAGGAGCGGGGGAACCAAGTTATTGGGGTGAATGTAGTTTTTCCTTGTGTAAACAGGGATTGACATGGGTGGTCTTCTCTACCCTAACCCGGCAGCTAACCTCGTAGGCGAAAAGAGAGAGGAGTGGCTTTTTGAGTAAAGTAACACGTGTCTTTTTGGTTTCACTGGTATGTCTGTGTTGGTTCTCCGTCGCGAATGCTTCGGCATTCCGGGTAGGGGATCAGGGCAGCGATGTAGCAGAAATTCAGGGGCAGCTTGCAAGCATGGGTTATGATGTGGTTGCTGATGGGGATTTTGGTCCGGCTACGGCTGAGGCGGTAAAATCTTTTCAGGCATCGCACGGCATGACAGCAGATGGGCTTGTAGGTCCGTCAACTTACGCAGCTTTGCTGGGGAAAACAATGCCTGAAGTAAGCCGCGGTTCTAACTACATCTCACGCAGGGTGGTGCAGTCTGCACTGGAGTACATCGGTACGCCGTATGTCTTTGGTGGCACGTCTCCGAGCGGTTTTGACTGCTCCGGATATGTGCGTTACGTTTTTGCCAATGCCGGTATTTATTTGCCGCGCACGGCAGATGCGCAGTATGAGGTCGGTACGCCGGTATCAATGAGTGAGCTTCACGCCGGAGATCTGGTATTCTTTTCTACTTATGAGTACGGTCCTTCGCATGTGGGCATTTATCTTGATGATGGCAGGTTTGTCAATGCAGCCAGCCATGGAGTTGAGATTGATTCATTGTACAGTTCGTACTGGAGCTCCTGCTATATCGGGGCCCGCAGAATTATGTAATGTTTTTTTGGAGGCTGATCAGCCTCCTTTTTTTTGTCCTTTTTCGGCAGTTTATTACTCAACTTTCCCAGCACA
>DCFR01000056.1 GCA_002319815.1 Megamonas sp. UBA1799 | reverse complement strand
TGATGTGAGCAATATTTCGCCGCGGCAGGCAGCGCAGATGATTGTCGCGCGGCTGGGGCAGTAAAGATTGTCATGATTGTCTGCAAAATCAAGTTTTGTCTGGCGCTTTTAGAAGCCTGTTTTACCGGAAAAATGTTATGGCCAGTATGCGAGTAGCTACAATGGACCAGTAAATGGTTTCCGGCGTAATCGAAACTAAAACTCTGAAATAGAAAATTTCAGGATTGACATGTATGTTAATGTATAGTATATTTTTATTACTGACCTTGGTCAATAATAGGGGGAGAAAAGATGGCAAGAGTTCGTAAGGATCCGGAGGAACGCCGTCAGGAACTGATCCATATTGCGATGGAGTGTTTCTGTGCGCAGGGATATGAAGCGACTATGGTGCAGGATATATGCCGACAGGCTGGTGTTGCTAAGGGGACGTTTTTTTATTATTTTCCGACGAAGGAAGATGTTCTCAAGGCGATTTTTGAATATTGGACGCAAGTTTTTATAGATGAATACAGCCGCCAGGCCAGGGAGGTTGATGCGGTCGGAAAACTGCAGTTGTTCCTTAATCTTTTCCGCAGGGAAAATCCGATGGATCGTTTGCTGGATAAGCTTTCTGAAGAAAATCACTATGATATTTTACTGCGGCTCTGGACGCAATGTATGTCGGTGCGCTTTAATCGTTTATTAAAGGATGTAATCCTCCGGGGCATAGCGGAAGGTTCAATGCAGATAACGCATACGGAAGAATGCCTTGATTTCTTTTGGGGAATTGTGGATGCGATGTGGCCTGAAGGAAAACAGGATGTTCTCACGGATGAGAGTATGGCGATTCGTGAGCGGCTGGCAGAAAAGTTGATTGAGATGCTTTTTGGAATGAAAGCAGGCAGTTTGGTTCATTTTGAAGATGCGAAATGATATTCGCATTTTCTTTTATTGACTACTGACCTAAGTCAATATTGGACGGCGTTTCTGTGTAAACAAGGCAGAAAATTTGCTTAAAAATATATTATATGGGGAGACAGATGATGAATAAGAGCGGAAAAAGCAAGACACGTATTATGATGCTGAGCCTGTTGATCGTTGTGCTTGTGATCATGGGCTGGCGTTTGGCGGGAGCAGAAAAAGAACCAACCGTTCGCTCGCAGCCGGTTGCCGTGTCGACCGACACGGTAAAAGTCATCGAAAAACCGGCGATGATGCCGTTTGCGGGAAATGTCGAGGGACTGACCTCCTCGATCATCAGCAGTCGTTTTTCAGGAAAGGTGACCAAAGTTCTTATTGAAGACGGTCAGTCTGTCAGCAAGGATCAGCCGCTTTTTCTCATGGATACGGTGGAACTTGATAATGCAGTCCGCATCGCACAAAATAATGTCAATCAATCGGCGGCAAAATATGCCAACGATCAGGATGAGTATCAACGTTATGCCATGTTGTTCGAGCAAGGTGCGTATTCGCGGCAGCAGTTCGAAAGCGCTCGGACAAAAATGCTTTCTAGTCAGGCGGAGTTCGATTCAGCGAAGGCAAATCTCAGTAGTGCTGAGAAACAGCTGGATGAGGCTACGGTCGTGAGTCCGGTTGAGGGCGTGGTAGCCAATAAGAACCTGACAAATGGGCAGAACGTGTCGGCGGGCAACCAACTGATGACGGTCGAACAGCTGGATGCGGTACATGTGGTTGTCAGTGTTGAACAGCGTGATATGGTGTATCTTAAAATAGGCAATAGAGTTCATGTGATCGTGGATGCCTATCCGGGAAAAGAGTTTATCGGAACGGTCGATGTCATAAGCCCTGTGGCTGGAAAGGAAAGCCGCATGTTTCGTGTTAAGGTTCGGTTGGATAATCCCGACCAGCTGCTGAAGCCCGGTATGTTTGTGCAGGTGCAGTTGAATCTTGGCTTGCCAAAAGCGGTCTTATCTGTACCGCAGCGAGCTGTTCTCGGGCGGAAGGGGTTGCAATATCTCTTTACAGTCGAGGCGGGTCATGCAAAAAAGATTCGCGTGGAGGCTGGCGATCTTATTGATGATCGGATCGAGATCATCAATGGCGTCGAGGAAAACGTGGTTATTGTGACCGATAATCTTGACACAATCAAGGACGGCGATTTGCTGCAGTTTGAGGAGAAATCATGAGTCTACCAGAAATCAGCATCCACCGGCCGGTATTTGCGACGGTCGTTCTGGCTGCCATGATCATTATGGGTATCGTAAACTATGGCAAGATGAATGTCGATGAAATGCCGGATACGAGTTTGCCCTATGTATCGGTCAGTATTACCTATGAAGGAGCGCAGCCGGATCAGGTCGATACGCAGGTCACGCAGAAAGTCGAGGAAGCCATTGGCGAGGCGCGAGGCGTGAAGCATATTGAATCTACTTCGCGTGAGGGGGAGGCGGAAATCAACGTCGAGTTCAATTTCGGCGTCAATCCGGCCGAGGCGGCGCAGGATGTGCGCGACAAGATCAGCGCGATACGAGGAGAATTGCCGGATACGATTAAGGAACCGGTGATTTCGCGCTTTGATATGAATGCGCAGCCGGTTGTATCCGTGGCGATTACTTCCGAGACGGCCAGTATGCGAGAGATTAGTATTTTTGTTGATGATGTATTGAAACCTCGTTTGCAGAAAATCAACGGCGTCGGCCAGGTAAGTATCAGCGGACGGCAGGAACGAGAAATCCATTTATTGATGGATCAGGACAAACTTAATACATTCGGGCTGTCGGTTGCCGAGGTTGGCCAGCAGCTTAAGCAGGTCAATCAGGATGTGCCGGCCGGAAAGATCAGCAATCAGCGGCAGGAACTCTCGGTGCGCATGGCGGGCAATTTTCCGCGGGTGCAGCAGTTTGACTCCGTCATTGTTGGGGTACGTGATCAGATGCCAATTTACTTTTGGCAGGTTGGCGAAGCTAAGGACACCATCAAGGACGTCGTGACAACCGCCCGTTACGATGGCAAGCCAGCCGTCGGCATTGCCATCGGCAAGCAGTCGGGCGGCAATGCAGTCAAGGTAGCGACAGCAGTCAAGCAGGAGCTTACGCAGTTGGAAAATGAATTGCCCGCCGGGATGGAGCTGCAGTTGGTGCGCGATGATGCGCAGCGCGTCGCTGAATCGATTACGGAAGTCTGGTTCGATCTGATCATCGGCAGTATTTTTGCCGTTTTTATCGTATTCTGGTTTCTGGGGGATTGGCGCAGCACAGTTATCAGTGCGCTTGCCATACCGGCTTCGATTGTTTCGACCTTCCTGTTCATGAAACTCGCAGGCTTTTCCATCAATAGCATGTCACTCTTAGGGTTATCGTTATCCGTTGGCTTGTTGATTGATGACGCAATTGTCGTTATAGAGAATATCATTCGCCACCGGCAGATGGGAAAAGATGCAAAACAGGCAGCGATTGACGGTACGAAAGAAATCGCGTTGGCAGTGATGGCGACGACCTTTACGGTGGCAGCGGTATTTTTGCCGGTTGGATTCATGTCGGGCGTTGATGGCCAGATATTCAAGGAGTTTGGTCTCTCTATTGCATTTGCCGTAATGGTGTCTCTGTTCGTTTCGTTCACGCTGACGCCAATGATGGCGGCGCTTTATCTGCCCGTCGGTAAACCGTCTATGCCGGCTATTCTGCAAGGCGCGTGGCAGCGTTGGCAGCGCAGCTTTGAGCACGTGACCAAATGGTACGGGCAAATGCTTGAAACGCTTTTGCAGGCATATCGTCTGCGGGTACTTGGCGCAACTTTGCTATTGTTCCTGTTGAGTTTGTGTCTCGTTCCGTTCCTCGGATCGACTTTCATGCCGGTGACTGACCAGTCGCAGTTTACAGTGAAGGTGCAGGCAGCTTCAGATGCTGCCATTGATACGATGAATGTGCAGTCGGAAAAGCTTACGACCGTACTGCTGACAATTCCTGAAGTCCGTCATGTCTATGCAACCACTGCGAACCGTCAGCATAATCTTTTTGTGCAGCTCGTGCCAAAGAAAGACCGTACGCGCAGCCAAAAAGAGGTCATTGCGGAGGTGCGTCAGCGTTTTAATGCGCTGCCGGGAGTTCGCGCCGATTTTGTTGAAAGTGATGATAAGCCAATTGCTATATCCATTACCGGACCAGCAATGGCTGAGCTTGTTCCATTGGCGGAAACTGTGCAGAAAGAGCTTGAACACTTGCCGGGCGTACAGGATGTCGTTTCAACTTATCATGCGGGAATGCCAAATCTTAATCTCGTACTCAAAGAGGAACGTGCCAGTGACTTGGGGATCTCCTCTATGGCCATTGGTACGACGATGCAGACGATGCTGAATGGATCCATCGTTGGGAAGTTTGCTGATAAAGATGAACGTGTGGATATTCGCATGCGGTTGAATGACAATGGGCGCCGCCGGTCTGATATGCTGCGGCAGGTCTATGTGCCCAGTGAGCATCAGGTGGACGGGCATTCGTTACTCGTACCGCTTTCACAGGTGGCTGGGTGGCAGTACACGACAAGTGCGAGCGATATCCGCCGCTACGATCGGCAGAAAGAAATCCGCTTGACCGCCAATACGGACGGAACTTCGATGGGCGATGCGAATGATGCCATCTTTAGGCAGGCGCAGGCGATACCGATGGCTGTCGGCTATAAGATCGGTCAGGCTGGCGCTGCTAACGATATGGATGAATCCTTTTCGAATATGGAGATGGCGCTGGTGATGGCTATAGCGTTTATTTTTATGATTCTTGCCGCGCAATTTGAAAGCTACAGCGAACCTTTTGCCATCATGTTTTCGCTGCCACTCGCGATGATTGGCGCGTTGGCCGGGCTTTTCCTGGCTGGCAGTGAACTCAGTCTTGTGTCGTTGATCGGCATTATGATGCTCATGGGGCTGGTAACAAAAAATGCTATTTTGCTGGTTGATTTTGCGAAACAGCGTATGCAACAGGGGATTAACTGCGAGACGGCCTTGATTGAGGCCGGCAGCATACGCCTGCGTCCCATACTGATGACCAGTATAGCAATGATCTTCGGTATGCTGCCAATTGCACTGGGCCTGGGACCAGGCGCTGAAGCGCGTGCGCCGATGGCCCATGCTATTATCGGCGGTGTCATTACATCCACGTTATTGACACTGGTTGTCGTACCGATGATCTATGATTTGATTCATCAATGGAGCAGCGGCAAAAACAGTAAAAAAATAAATTAACTTGAACCGAATTTCTCAGAGCTGTAGTCGTTCTTGGTGCATTGCCTGCAGCAACGGTCTTGTCAAGGCGGGTTAGGCGTTCAGGGAAGGAAAAGGATATGCTATGGACTTTAAAATGATTCCTCTTATGAAAGAAAATATGGCGCAGTTTAAACAAGAAATGCAGGCAGCGTTTCAATTCGGCGCTGAGGCTGCGCTGGGTCCGTTGGATCGCAATATCCTGCCGGAGCAGGATATTGTGCATTCGATGACCGCCGAAGGCGCGATGTCATATCAGGCCGTTGTGAATGGCGAAATGGCCGGCGGAGCAATCGTGATAATTAATGGGATAAAGGGTGAACTTGCCTTTCTCTATGTTATGGACAAGCTGCAAGGTAAAAAAATCGGCCAGCAACTATGGAAAGCGATTGAGGCACATTATCCGGCCGTCAAGGTTTGGGAGACCTGTACTCCTTATTTTGAAAAACGGAATATCCATTTCTATATAAACTGCTGCGGCTTTGCAGCCGTAGAGTTTTATCATCCGCATCATCGAGATCCGGACACGTTGTTTTCCGAGAAGCAGCATAAAGAAGATGAGTACTTTTTTCGTTTTACGAAAGTGGTGAACCGCTGAATGTACCAAGGGATTTAGTTGTTCTTGACGCTTTGCCTGCAGAGGCGGGCGTATAAGGACGAATTTATTCTTTGGATCAATTGGTATAAAGTGTTGATTCGAAAAGTTTTTGTGTAATCGTAGCAGGGGAGTATTCTGGGCATTAAAAGATTGCAGCAGGATGCAGACTATAATATCATACTAATCATATTGACAAAATATGATTGCAGGGAGTAGACTATCTTTAATACCTTAAACCGGTTAAGGTTCTTTAAGGAGGAACACCATGAAAAAATTAATTTTATCTATGTGCCTTGCAATATTATCGGCAGCTCTTTTATTGACCGGCTGCAGCAACACTGGCGATGAAGCCGCGAGTTCCAAGGAAAAGCCGGTAATCAGAGTTGGGATGGATGCCAGCTATCCGCCATTTGGTTTTCAAGATGAAAATACTAAGGAGTATGTCGGATTTGATGTAGATATCATTCGCGCTATTGGTGAAGAAGAGGGATTTGCCGTGAATATTAATAATCGTGCTTTTGACGGTTTGATTCCGGCCCTGCAAGCGAAAGATTTGGATGTTGCCATTAATGATATTACCATTACAGAAGAACGC
This sequence comes from Megamonas sp. UBA1799, assembly GCA_002319815.1. Taxonomy (GTDB): domain Bacteria; phylum Bacillota; class Negativicutes; order Selenomonadales; family Selenomonadaceae; genus UBA1799. The sequence goes on along the minus strand of DCFR01000056.1, from coordinate 27,222 downwards.
CAGCAAAATGTAGATTTTTCGCAGCGCTATTATATTGCCGGTCTTGGTGTCGTGGTGAAAGCAGATAACCAGACCATTCAGTCCGCTAAAGATCTGGAAGGCAAGACACTGGGGGTATCGATTGGCTCTACTGGGGAAGAAGCCGCCCGTAAAATTCCCGGTGCGGATGTACGGGTGTTTAATGCCATTAACGAAGCTTTTCTGGAAGTACAAAATGGCGGCGTTGACGCAGTAATCAATGATATTCCGACCAATGCCTATTATGTGCGTCATACACATAATAAAAATGTGCGAACCGCTGCTATAGCCTTGACAAAAGAAGATTTAGGCATTGCTGTGCGTAAGGGGAATACAGGGCTGCTGCATCAGATTGATGACGGCTTGACGAAACTGAAACAGAACGGAAAATTCAGTGACATTTACCAAAAATGGTTTGGGCAAGAACCACCAAAAGAATTGCTGCAATCAAGGAGTGACGGTGATGAATAAAATTGATTGTTATTTGCAAGAGCAGCCTTTCCTTGTCTTGGACGGTGCGTTTGGCACCGAATTGGCCCGCAGGGGATTTGACACCAATGATGCCCTTTGGTCGGCCCGTGCGCTTTTTGAACAGCCGCAATTAGTACAGGCGGTGCATCAGGATTATTTTGCGGCTGGCGCTGATATTGCTGCCAGTGCCAGTTACCAGGCGACGGTAGAGGGATTTGAAAAGCAGGGGTTTACCGAAGTACAGGCCAGGGAACTGATTCAATTATCCGTTCGATTGGTGCAGCAGGCGCGCGATCATTATTGGAAGAACGCGCAGCCGTCAGGACGGCCTTATCCATTAGCGGCGGCATCGGTTGGCCCCTATGGCGCTTATCTGGCCGATGGCTCGGAGTACAGCGGCCATTATGCTATAAGCCGGGCTGAATTAGTGGATTTTCATGCCGAACGGCTGGCTTTGTTGATTGCCTCCCAACCGGATCTTTTGGCCTGTGAGACAATTCCTGTTTTTACTGAGGCTGAGGCACTGCTGCAGGAGCTGCATAAGTATCCGGAAGTTTATGCATGGATCGCTTTTTCTTGCAGCGATGAGGCACATACTTGCGGGGGTGATGCCATTGCCGATTGTGCCCATTTTCTGGATAAAGAGCCACAAGTAGCGGCTGTTGGCGTAAATTGTACGGCGCCGCAATACGTAGCCGGCTTGATTCGAGCGATTCGGCAGCAGACGATGAAGCCCATTGTAGTTTACCCTAATACCGGCGAGACATATGATCCGAGTACCAAGACTTGGCATGGCAGTGCTTTGCCATATCATGATTATGTGCGTCAGTGGTACGAGGCTGGCGCATCTTTAATCGGGGGCTGCTGCCGTACGACGCCGAAGGACATTCGGGATATTGCGGCCTTCCGGCAGCAACTTGAATCGGATGTGTAGGGCCTGTTAGGCAACCAAACGCATAATTTTAGGAAGGCAAATTCTCTTGTCAGGAAGCGTCTTATTGCAGGGGAAACAAAGGTTTCCTGTTTTCTGCTAATGGTAATATTTGTCTTGTATTGGGTGGATAAGATAGGGAGTGTGTTTCATATGAGATTTGAAAAGAAAGTTGCCGTCGTTAGCGGCGGAAATCGTGGGATTGGCGAAGCAATCGTTCGGCAATTGGCAAATGAAGGCGCCCAGGTGCTTTTTCTGGGAAAAGATGTAGCACGTAATGAAAAGGTCGCACAGGACATCAATCGTCAACATCCGGGCAGCACGCAAAGTTACAGCGTAGATGTGACGGATGAGCAGGCTGTAAACGAGTGGTGGAACAAAGTGGATAAAGTATTTGGGCGGATTGATATTCTGGTTAATAATGCTGGTATTTGTCATTTGGCGCAGCCATTTTCAGAGCTTGCGGATACATCATGGCAGGAAACTTTGTCCGTTAATTTATATGGGGTTATTCATTTGACCCGGGGTAGTATTCCTTTGTTAAAAAAACAAGGCGGTAAGATTGTGAACATCGCTTCTCTGGCTGGAGAGGTTGGCGGGATTGCGACAGCGGCGGATTACGTGGCCAGCAAGGCGGCGATTATTGGACTTACGAAATCTCTGGCTCGCGAATTGGGGCCGGATCATATCAATGTCAATGCCATAGCACCGGGATTTGTGCGTACGCAGATGACAGAGAAAATGGATATTGATCTTAATTGTATACCACTTCGGCGCATTGCGGAACCAGAAGACATTGCCGCCGCCGTTCTGTTTCTGGTCTCGGAAGAAGCACGGTGTATTACCGGGACTACATTGGATGTCAATGGCGGCCTTTATTTGAAATAATTCCGTACATAGGCTGCTTGCGTACATCATTTCACGGGCATTGCCGGCGATCGGTTCAAAGCGTAAACAGCGATGAAGTTTTTGGGAGAATTCGGCTAGAGTTCAGGTGGTGTCAAAATGCCATCTCAATTCTAGCCGAATTTATTTTGTATAAAATGGTAGAGTTCTATCGGAAGGTTACTGACAATATAGATGTTTTTCAAAATAGTTCACGCAATGCAAGCCAACATTGGCATGTATATGTTAAAATAATGAAGATGAAAAAATTCAGATCTTTTGGAATTAAAATGCTGGGACTGGTCGGCGGAAAAGATATTTATGAACTTACCGGCATTGTGCAGCAGCGATTGGGAAAAAATCAAGGCGCTTTCATGACGGCAGGCGCGTCGTATGGCATCAGGCGGAAGCGCAAGGGAAAGAAGGCAGTTTGTATGAAAAAATATCAAGTTTATCAGGTGGACGCTTTTACCAGATGCAAGTTTCATGGCAATCCGGCAGGCGTTGTTCCCCATGCAGACGGTTTGTCGGCAGAACAGATGCAGCAAATTGCCCGGGAGTTGAATAATTCGGAGACGGCGTTCTTGTTTTCGGCTGCTTCATCGGATTATGATGTGGAGGTCCGCTTTTTTACGCCGCTGACAGAGGTGCCGCTTTGCGGGCATGCTACGATTGCTGCTCATTATGTGCGCGCGTTGATTGGCGATGCTGCCGAAGGCAAATACATACAAAAGACAAAGGCCGGATTGCTGCCGGTAGAGATTCTCCGCCCGGATCATGATTATGTCATTCGTATGACCCAAGGGCAACCGGAGGTACAGGCGCCGCTGGCTGCGGCTGTCGTGCGTAAAATTGCCGCTGCTTTGGGGATTCAAGGTGATGATATCCGCCGGGATTGTCCGGTCGCCATTGCTTCGGCTGGTCATTCGAAGGTTATGATAGGCATTCAGTCTAACCGCCAGCTCCATGCTTTGCAGCCGGATTTAACGGCTTTAGCGGCGATTAGCGGGGAAATTGGCTGCAACGGGTATTATGTCTTTACATTGAATCCCGGTGACGCGGTTTTTGTACATGGCAGAATGTTTGCGCCGGCGATTGGCATTGCCGAGGATCCGGTTACAGGCAATGCCAATGGCCCGTTGGGGCTTTATCTGGTACATTATAGAATTTGTCCGGAGATGGAGCATGATCAGCAGTTGATTTTTTCTGTTTTACAGGGTGAGGCTATGCACCGTGACGGCGGGATGCAGGTGATCGTGGATATCGTACAGAATAAGCCGGTTTTAGTTCGGATTATTGGCGAAGCAGTTGTGGCATTTTCTACGGAAGTTGAAATCTGAGGGAAAGGCTGTCGGGAATGCAGGCAGCTATTAGACGCATGAATTTCTTTATGGGGGTGGCTTATGGAACGTGTTTTTCAGTATGATTTGGCAGCGGATGATTGGTATGAGGTCGAAGATACTTACGCCGGCAGAGAACTTGAGGAAATTCCGTTTGTGCTGGTTGCCGATATTTATGGCCGGGAAGAGCGGGAGCCGCTGCAGCCGCCCGCAGCTATGGTTTCGCAGGAGCTGCATGGCGTATGGTGTCGTCGGCATCGTTGTTATGAAGCGGCAGAGCAGCTGCAGGGAAGCAGTATCATTACAAAAACTGGCTGCATTCATGCAGGTTTGGGTCGGCATTTTGTCTGGCACATGGCAACCGATCCTTTTTGTGGAACCTGTTTGCAGGGACGGGAATCCTTCTGGAAAGGCGTGGCTTTTCGCTGGCGGATTCGGCATGATCATCATGGGGTGCAGATTTTTGTCGATTTTCACAAACTGATTATGGATTATATGCCGGATCAGGCAGACGGATTCAACCTATATCCTGCCGACGACTGGTGTACCTATATGCTGCGGCTGGTGGTGCGCAGCGGCGAGCATATAGCCTGGCCGCGGCAGAAAGCGGAGCAGCAGAGCATTTATGCGTTTGCTATGCCGGAATGCATCGAGCAAGCCGTGATGAAATATCTGCTGCTGGATGCGGAGCAGATCTACGGGTTTCGGCCTACGGTGACTGCGTATGGACATGGTTGGCGTAAATTGGAAGCTTTTGTCGAGCATCCGTTGAATACGGGAATTTCCTATTGGCAAAATTTTATCAACGAAAGCGGGCTGCTGGATCAAAAAAGAGATGCGTTGAAGTCACAGAGTCAGTATGAACTGTACGTTCGTCTTTTTCCGCGTCAGGAAGCTAACGCTTTTTTGCCGCTGTGCGTCTATCTGCATATTCAGCCGACCCGCAGTCTGCAGCGCGCGTTCAGCAGCAATCCTTTTGCTCCGCTGTGGCATTGTCTTTTGCAAAAATGGGGATTGCAGGATATGAATTATATTCAACGCTTTTATGTTAAGACCGAGATCGCGGGTATTTCTCTGGAGCGTTTATACTATAAGTCCTGGAATGGATTCAGTGCTGTGAATCATGCCAGACAGGATGACTGCCCGGCAAATGAAATTATTTGGGCGTTGGAAGATTTTTGTTCATGGATGAAGGATCATCATTCAGAGCGCGCTTTAGCGCGGACGCTGCTGCGCTTGGTATCTCTGAAGTGGTCGCAAACAGAGCTGGATTCGCTGCGTATGTTCAATGATAACTTTTGGCTGTTGTCGGAGGCGCTGCTCGATCGTGTGGCGCATGGCGAGACGGGGCAAAAATTGCATGATGATCTGGAACTGGAAATCACCGAGCGCAAAGGCGGCAATCATGTCTTGCCGCAGGATACACTCGACTTGGAGCCCGAGGAATGGATTGAGGATTGTTGTTTTTCAGTCCCGGCCAATACCGTGACATTGGTGCGTATTGGGCAGCAAATGCATAATTGTGCGGCAACTTATGAGCCGCGAATCCAGAAGGGCGCTTGTGTGATTGTTTCGGTGATACGGCTGGGCAGGTACGTCGCTTGTCTGGAAGTGACTCCGGACCGGCATATTATTCAGGCGCGCGGTCCCTATAATGAGCCGTTAACGGACTTGCATGTCATCCGGGCCTGTATTTTTTGGCAGCGGCGGCATGCTTTGCAAAATGACGTTCAGACGCTGGCTGTTTATATGCCGGAAGAATGCGTAGGATGAGGGCTATGGGCACTTCACTTTGACGATGTGTATGTAGTTCAAGCCGTCCGGTTTCGTCTGTTCTTTTCAGAAATATCTCGTGGGATGTCCTCGAGGCCTGTTTTTCCTATAATGAGTTTGTAGCAGAAAACAGAAGCTTAAAGGAGGAAAACAACATGGATACATTTACGGATCAATTTCTTGCGCTTCCGGAGAACCGGGCCTTTTTAAAAGCCAATATGATGGGGCCTAATGCGATGCGGGTGGCAGAAGAACTGGGAGCTGATCTTGGTATCAATGAAACCATGCGTATTTTGGATTTGGGGTGCGGCTGCGGGCTATCCACATTGTTATTAACAAAAAAATATCAGGCGCAGGTGTTGGCGGCTGATTTGTGGATTTCTCCATCGGAAAATTATGAGCGATTTCGCTTGCTGGCAATAGATGATAAAGCGATTCCTGTTTTTGTCGATGCCACCAAGGGGCTGCCTTTTGCGCAGCGTTATTTTGATTTATTGTTTAGCGTTGATGCCTATCATTATTTTGGCGACACGTCTGATATGCTTCCGGGGCTTGTTCCCTTTGTCAAACATGGCGGCTGTATTGCGGTTGCGATTCCTGGTTTGAAATATGAATTTGGCAAAGATGTTCCTGCCGCTATGCAGCCGTTTTGGAATAGCGAGATGGAAAGGACTCTTCATTCGCCGGGTTGGTGGGAGGCCTTGTGGAGACAAACGGCGGGCATTGCGCTGATCACTGTCCGTGAGATGGCTTGCTGCAAGCTTGCCTGGCAAGAGTGGCTGACCGGCGATCATCCTATTGTGGCTGGCGATATAAAGATGATGCAGGAGGAAGATGGCAAGTATTTTAACCTGATTCAACTGGTGGCTAAAGTTATTTGAAAACATACGCATATCATTGTTTATAGTTTTAGGAAACTGAGGTACCGGCATATCGTATGAAAGGAATGTGATAAATGAAAGAAATCAATCCGTTAGAGACAAATCGATCGGCAAGTTGGCAGTTATTCAGCAAGGCCCCCATGCCAATGGTTACAATTTTTAAGACGATGGATATAACCAATTTAGTAAAAATGAAAGCTCAGGGGTATAAATTAAATATGCTGCTGTGTTATTGTATTGTCTGGGCTGCGCATGAAATGCCGGAATTCAGGTTGCTGCCGGTAGATGAAAAAATGATACAATACGATGCCGTTGGGGTAGATGTAATTGTTGCCAATAAAAATGGCGGGCTTAATTCATGTGATATTCCCTTTACTGCTGGGTTAGCAGAATTTAATGATGCCTATCTGCAATTAACAAAAAATGTATACCAGCAGTGTGAAAATCATGAACTTAAAGATTGTATGATGATTGGAACGTCCAGTCTTATAAAATACGAAATAGACGGCGTTATAAATATGTATAGCGGCATTTTTAATAATCCATTTATGATTTGGGGAAAATATAGAACGGAGCAGGAAAGCGTCAAACTTCAGGTGTCGTTTCAGTTCCATCATGTTCAATTGGATGGTTTGGAGGCCTGCAGTTTTTTGGAGAAGGTGCAAAAGAATATTTTTGTGATAACGGGCAGCAATATGGCTGATCTTTCCGTGCCTTTCTCCAATATAGATCAAAAATAATGCATGGGTTACTCACCGACAGGTAAATTGTAGATTGTAAACCAGAAGACAATATGTTATAGTATATAAAACACACGTTCTATCTACAATCTACAATCTATACACTGAAGGGGATTGACGATGAAAAAAACGATTATCTTTGTGCTGGTAGAACCTTTTGCCGATTGGGAAGGCGCGTATTTGTCTTCCATTTTGCTTACTTTGCGGCATGATCAATATGCGATCAAAACCATGTCTCTGACCCGGGAGCCGATTCATTCTATCGGTGGATTTACGATTTTGCCGGATTATGGTATCGAAGACATGCCGGCAGATTTTGACGGCGTCATTTTGATCGGCGGGAATGCTTGGCGTACGGAAGCTGCCCAAGCGGTGCAGGGAGCCGTGCGACGGGCCCTGGCGGAGAAGAAAGTTCTGGGGGCTATTTGTGATGCAACTGTTTTTTTAGGCGCGATGGGAGTGTTGAACAACATCCGTCACACCAGTAATGCACTGCCGGAGCTCAAGGCTTGGGCGAAAACTGCGTATACCAATGAAACTGCCTATATTTGCGCACCGGCAGTCCGGGATGGTAAGATTATTACGGCCAATGGAACCGCAGCGTTGGAGTTCGCCCGTGAAGTTTTGCTGGCTTTGGATGCAGCGCCGGAAAATCAAATTTCGGAATGGTATGAGTTTTTTAAAAAGGGTATTTATCAGGCACCTTTGCCAAAATTGTAAATTCATCTTTGAAAGGTGTTGTCTATGGAATTTATTACATTGACAAAGACTAATTTAGCTAGCGAACATATTTGTTGTGCCATTGCCGGCGAAAAAAACTGTCAGGTGCAGGCAAAAAAATCCTGGCTGGCAGAAAGAATCGTAGAAGGCCTGGTCTTTGAAAAAGGGGATGTCCGCGGTAAGTGTTTTATTGAATATATCCCGGCGGAATATGCCTGGGCTCCGATTGAAGCCGATGGTTATATGTATATTGATTGTTTTTGGGTTTCCGGCCAATTTAAGGGCAAAGGATATTCCAACCAGTTATTGAATGATTGCATTCAGGATAGTCAGGATAAAGGGAAAAAAGGGCTGGTCGTTTTATCTTCACCGACGAAAAAACCTTATCTGGCTGATAAGCATTATTTAGAGCATAAGGGCTTTCAGCAGGTAGACGCATGGGCGCCTTATTTTGAGCTTTTTTATTTGCCTTTTGTGGCGCATAGCGTGCCTGCGCCGCATTTCGCAGCAAGCATAGAGAATGCTCCGGAGGTATCTTCTGGTTTTGTATTGTATTATACGTCACAGTGCCCATTTACAGTAAAATATGTTCCTCTGATCGAACAGTTGGCGCGCGAGAAAAATTTACCTTTTCATAGTATTCATCTACAAAACCGGATGGAGGCGCATCAGGCGCCAACGCCTTATACAAGTTATAGCTTATTTTACAATGGCGTTTTTGTGACGCATGAAATTTTATCAGAAAATAGTTTCCGGAAACTTTTAACGAAATTGATGCTAACTGCTGTTTAGCAGACTGACAGATATTCATGTTGCATTGCTCTTTACGGGCGGCACTAAATCGGCAGAATGGTATTGCTTGGGAATTTTTCAAATTTTTACGGTAACAAGATGGAATTTCGGATACAATAAAGCACCCTGATTAAGACGTTTCTGTCTTGATCAGGGTGTTTTTGTTGTCTTTCTATGATGGTAATGAAAACAAAGTTTTCGCTTAGATCAAGGCGTCCTTGACCTGGGCTGCTATTTCTTTTATGCTTTTTTTGAAAGCGCCGCGTTTCGCCCGCAGTTGGCTGGCAGTTGAATCATCTTCTTTCGTCACATTGACGCTTTTTAAGATGGTGTTTCCGTCGGAAAGATAGGCTTTGACCTCAATGGAAGCCCGATTATGCGTGGTGGTATCCCAATAGCCCCAAAAGCCGCCGCCGTGTAACGTGTTTTCCATGACAGGCTGCGAAATCATAATGTATAAAACTTTATCATAGCCGCTGTATTTTACAAAATCCACCGCAACATCTTTCGTCAATGGTTGCTCATCTAAAAAGTTTTTATCCGACCAGTAGTTTTGATATTTTGTTTGCGCGGGAGTTCCTGTTTCAATGGTATATCTTTGTGCTTCCTGAGCAGTTGGCGACAATGCTTCCGCGATGGCGTTAAAAAAATCCGGGGTTTTTACGTCGGCGCCGCCAATGACAACGACGCCAATGGTTTCAAGCGACCGATGCAAAACGCCGTTTGCCGGCGCTGCGCTGTTTTCGGCAGCAAATGCCGCTGTGCTGAACAAAGAGAAAACGAGTACGGTTAATAAAATCAATTTTTTCATTCACGAACACTCCTTGTTTGTATTGATTTTGTATATAAACGCCTGTCAGGCTGTCAAAACAACAGCAAGCATATGGTTTGGTGGTCGATTACTTTTTTAAGACAACAGGAACGTTGTTCTCTAGTGGTATTATAGCATATAATTTAGGAAAAGCTATCCAGCGAAAACAAAAGTCGGCATTTCCTGGCGGGCGGATGTGTAGTATGATTATAGCAGAACGAGGAAGGGGTCTGACACAGTGAAGGATTGCAATGCACAAGGAGAGAGTTCCGAAGCTTTACATAAGCGGCGGGTTCGTTATACAGGCAAGTATCCGCGTCATTTTCAGGAGAAATATAAGGAGTTGAATCCGGACAAGTATGCAGATACGGTGGCTCATGTACGGGAGAAGGGCAGTACGCCGGCCGGAATGCACATTCCAATTTTAGTACCGGAGATTTTGAAAATATTGAAAATCCAGCCGGGAGAACAGGGGATGGATGCTACGCTGGGCTATGGCGGGCATACCGAGGCGATGCTGGAGCAGCTTCAGCAGCAGGGGCATATCTATGCAACAGATGTTGATCCTATCGAATCGGAAAAAACGCGGCTGCGCCTAGAAAAGAAAGGTTATGGAGCCGATATTCTTTCCGTCCGTCAGATGAATTTTGCAGAGGTCGATGCTTTAGCGGCAGAAGTTGGTCTGTTCGACTTTATTCTAGCGGATTTAGGCGTTTCTTCGATGCAGATAGATAATCCTCAGCGAGGGTTTTCCTATAAAAGTGACGGCCCGTTGGATCTGCGCATGAATCCTGCGCGCGGCGTTTCGGCGGCGATGCGATTGCAGGAAATGCGGTCGGATGCTATCGAGGCTATGCTGCGGGAAAATGCCGATGAGCCGTTTGCCCATGAAATATCTCGTCAGATTGCTGCGGAGCAAGCGCGCGGCGTGGTGATCAATACGACAGGAAAATTGCATGCGGCGGTTGAAAAAGCACTGCAGGCAGTCGTCCCGGCAGCGGAATGCTGGGAAGCTGTTCGCAAGTCAAGCGCCCGGACGTTTCAAGCTTTGCGGATTGATGTGAATCATGAATATGAAGTTTTATATGATTTCTTGTCAAAATTGCCGGGGGTTTTGGCGCCGGGCGGCCGGGTTGTTATCCTGACCTTTCATTCCGGTGAGGACCGCTTGGTCAAGAAAGCCTTTAAGGAATTTTATCGCGAGGGGCTGTATCAGGCGATTGCCCGGGATGTCATAAGACCGTCGGCGGAGGAATGCAGCCGCAACAGCCGGGCGCATTCGACGAAACTGCGCTGGGCGGTTCGGTCATAGATTTTCTATCGGAACAGAGATTGTCGTCGGGAATTTGATTGGCGGCGTTTTTGTCGGCAGCATGTTATAATAAGGCTGGAAGGATTTGTATAGGCGAGGGGGTTATCTTATGAAAATTATTGATGCGCATTTGCATTTTTGCAATTGGCCCGGTTTTGATGAATTGGCTCGCGCCGCCGGGCATGAAAACACGGCGGAACATTTGCAGCAGGCGTATGCCAAGTATGGCATTCAGTATGGCATTGTTATGAGCAATCGGACTTTGGAGCCGGAGACGCACGTTTATCCTGATTTTTTACGTTATTGTATCGGGCTGGATCGGTTCGTGTTTGATCCGGATGCGATTGAACAGCAGGCTGAATTGGTTGAAGCAAATTTAAAGCGAGAAACCTGCGTGGGCATTAAATTATATCCGGGGTATAATCGTTTTTATGTGGCCGATGATCGTCTGGCGCCTTTTTATCGTTTGGCCGAGAAATATCATAAACCGGTAGCAGTTCATATGGGGCAAACGGCAAACCGGGAGGGGCTTTTAAAATATAGTCATCCGCTGGTGCTGGATGAGGCGGCGGTAAAATATCCGAAGGTGCAGTTTGTTATGTGTCATTTTGGCAATCCCTGGCTGGCTGATGCAGCGGCGGTCATTGAAAAAAATCCTAACGTCGCAGCGGACTTGTCGGGGTTATTGGAAGGAAAAATATCGGATATGACGGATTTTTTCCAACGGGCCGCCCGCTATATTGATCAGCTCAGGGGATGGATTGAATATACGCAGGCGTATGATCGTCTTATGTTCGGTACCGATTGGCCTTTGGCAAATTTGGGCGATTACATTGCGTTTACCAAACATATTATTCCGCCCGAATATTGGGAACAAGTATTTTTTGCTAATGCTGCTCGTATTTATTTGGGTCATAAAGGGTAATGTCAGTTTTTTTGGCAGGAGTTTCATTTTATAGGTGGAATTTAATTATTTTAAGAACGTGAATAATAGAAGAACAGTCTGGAGGAAGCATGTTGAGTAAATTTGGCCGAAGTTATGGGACCTGTATTTTATTTGTAGTGATTGGCGCTATTCTGGGCGGTATTTTAGGGGAACTATTGCGCAATGTGGCCGCGCTGCAGGGGGTAATTCCTTATTTGGTGCAAACCTATCCTGTGTTTGATATGCAGCCGGTGACGGTAAATCTCTATGTGCTTCGTTTTACTTTCAGCTTGGCGTTTGCGCCGAACCTGATGAGTATTTTGGGTATTGTGCTGGCCATTGTTTTATTTCGCCGGTACTAAGGAATGGAGGCGGGACATGTTTATTTTAGCTTCAGCTTCTCCCCGACGGCAGGAATTGCTGCAGCAGATTGGCTGTAAGTTTCGGGTGCAGCCTGGGCAGGCAGAGGAACTCAGCGATCCGTCGATGAATCCTGTGTCGCTGGTGCGGGAAAATGCTTCTCGTAAAGCATTCGATGTAGCGGCGCACTGTGCCGCCGATGATTTTGTGCTCGGCGTCGATACGGTGGTTTCGATTGACGGCGACATTTTTGGCAAACCGGCCGATGCGGCCGATGCGGAAAGAATGCTGCATGTTTTATCGGGACGCATGCATACAGTTTCTACCGGGGTGGCTTTAGTGCAGGGGAAGAAACTCTGGCAGGACGCGGCGATTACCAAAGTATATTTTGCACCGCTCACCGATGCCGTGATCGCCCGATATGTTGCGACCGGCGAACCGCTGGATAAGGCGGGAGCGTATGCGATTCAGGGGCGGGCGGCTACTTTTGTCGTGCGTATTGACGGGTCCTATTCCAATGTGGTAGGGTTGCCGCTGCATCTTTTATCGGTTTTAGCCGGAAAGGCAGGGATGCAGCTATGGCAGCAATGGTAAGAGATCTGCCGGCGGATGAACGGCCACGGGAAAAACTGCTGGCGGGCGGGGCATCGCTTTTGAGCGATGTTGAACTTCTGGCAATTTTGCTGCGTACCGGGACGAAAACGCAGTCGGTTTTGCATTTAGCAGAGGAAATTTTGGCTAAATATAAAGATCGCGGGCTCGTTTCTATAGTACATATGGCGCCGGAAGAACTGGCCGGCGTCAAGGGAATCGGCATGGCTAAGGCGGCGACGGTCCTGGCGGCGGTGGAACTGGGGCGGCGCATTGCTTTCAAGGCGGCGGAAGTACGCGATGTCATTCACGGTCCGGAAGATGTTGCCGCTTATGCCATGCCGCATTTTCGTTATGAGCTGCGGGAACATTTTGCGATTATGCTGCTAAATACCAAAAATCATGTACTGGGGATGCCGATTATATCGGTAGGGAGTTTGTCTGCTTCCATTGTTCATCCGCGGGAGGTCTTCCGGGTGGCGATTCAGCAGGCGGCGGCATCTATTATTTTGTTGCATAATCATCCGAGCGGTGATCCTTCTCCCAGTGAGGAAGATATTTCTGTGACCAGGCAGTTGATGAAAGTGGGAAAAATTATGGATATTCCCGTTTTAGACCATGTGATCATCGGTGATAATAAGTTCGTTTCATTGAAAGAACAAAGGATACTGTCGCGTTCATAACGACAGTATCCTTTGTTCTTTACAGGCGTATTTTTTATGAATGTTCCCATTGGTATATTATTTGAGAATGGAATCGGCAAAAGGCTGTCGCCGGGCGTAATTGGCTTTTACAATTTCCGGGGCGGTATTGGCGTAACAATAGGCACAAAGGTGCATACAGGTATTGTACTGACCAATGTCCTTGCTCAGGATACAACCGCAGGCCGCGCGTTGGCCGGGATCTTTTAAGCCCGGGCGGCGGGCGTATTCGTTGGCCGTAAATAAGTCCGCTTCGACCGACGGCCAGCCAAGAAAATTCATCAATTTTGCATCGGAAGAAAAACATTGGATCATTAAGTCGTCATCAATGCATTTGTTGGCTTGTATGCCATATTTTTGCAGGTTGATGGGTTCGGCACAGGAAGCAATCGTCAGCTGCCATTTTTTGTTCAGCCGCTGCAGTTTTTCTGCAGTTTCGTTCATCGCGGCTGCAGTGAACGGCCGGTAATTTATGCCGGCGCGTTTCAAGTTGTTTTCCACTTTGCGATAGGCAGTAATATCGGCGAAGCTAATAACCAATGTATTGGTATAGGGGTACAGTTGGTCGCCAATGCGCCGAATCTTTTCGATCAATGTATCGATGGAAATCCGGTCCGTTAAAAGGAGCGGGTCAAAGCGCCAGATGACCCGGTCTTTGCCGATTAAGCCGGCCAGACGGATAAAAGTTTCCAGTCGATTTTTTAGCGGCGGGACGCCGGGCTCCATTCCTTCGTTCTCATAATCATTGACGGTATAAGTAAAATAATAGTTTATCCGATTTCGGTCAAGCCAGGGCAGGTACTTTATTATAGGGGCGGGGTTCTTGCTCCAAAATACAATGGCGCGTGTTTTCTGGAAAGTTATATACTGCGGCTGCTGATTAAATGGATTTATCCATTTGCAGTAGCCTGCCTTCAGACGATGCATAAACCAATCGGCATAAAAGGCTGGTATATCCGTAGCGCGGCTGGCCGATATAATGACAGGGGCTATGGCTGCAATTTTTTCTCCTTGGTCCGTTTTGATCCATATTTTTTCCCAACCCAATGTTTTCATATTCGAGCCTCAGGCTAAAGAGGCTTGGACGATGCGGATATATTGCAGCCATTGATGAATATTTTGCAGGCACTTTTTCAGATCAGGTTTTCGTACGGTGCGGACTTCCTGCCGGTTTACCTGATACTGCATCATATAAGGCTTTTGCCATAAATTAATATTTCCCAGAGGCAGCCCCTCATAATATACCGCAAACGCATGCGACGGCAGCCGGTCCAGTTGGAATTCTCCTGGGAAGGGATCCCCTTGTCTTATGAGTTCGCTAAAAAACGTGATTTCGGCAGCATTCATAGCATATTGTTCAATAAGTTCGGGTGGCAGCAAGATCATCAGACTCCTTTCATTAAAAGTATCGGTTATACCGTTTCGGGCTGAATATTGGGAAGTGATTCTTCGTCAGCTGGAGCATCGGCGGTTGGCGATGGAATTTCCAGCCCGTCGACGCGGGGCGTTTTCCCGGCATTGGCGGTGATCGCCGCGTCGTTTTTCTGACAGTACGGCAGAAGAAAATCATAAGCCGCTTTTACCGAGGGATCGTTTTGGATAGGATAGGCAAAGCCGGCAGAGGACATTTGGCTGATGGAACGTTTATCTTTGCTGATACTGATAGTTTTCAAGGGTTCATAGGTTTTCGCCATACGGTTGATGCGGAGGCAGGCGAAGACAATGCTGCCATCGGCCGTGGCGGTTTTCGTATAACAAGAGATCTGGTTCCGATCGAATGTTCTCTGCCGCTGCGTGGTTTTTGTCTATTACGCTGCGGCAATTTTAGTTTATCACAGTCCTATGAAAATGGAAGGGGGCGTTGGAACCATTGCTAATTTTCGGACGGGAATGAAGAGATCTTGGCAGCAGGATCGTAAGAAAGAGGGTTTTTAAATAATTTATCGGCATTTTTGCAGCTTTCCTTGTTTTTTCCATAAGATAGTGTATTATAAAATATAAAAGAGGGGCTCTATTGTTTTCTGCCGGTTGGTCGCATATAACAGTGGTTCACACGGCATAAAAATAATCAGGAAGGAGTCGAAAAGGATTTCCCTAAAGGAACAAGGTATGGTAAAATAATACTTGTAATCATTTGATTTGATATTCAGGAAGGAGTTTTTGGAAAAAATGTGGAGTCTTTTTGGTGGTTTGTCGCGTGATATGGGAATTGATCTGGGGACCGCGAATACGTTAGTACATGTCAAAGGTAAAGGCATTGTGCTCAGGGAGCCGTCCGTAGTAGCAATAAAGAGTGAAAATGGTGAAGTGCTGGCTGTCGGTGAAGAAGCAAAACGTATGATCGGCCGTACTCCAGGTAATATTGTGGCGATTCGTCCGATGAAGGATGGCGTTATCGCTGATTTTGATGTAACGCAGGCGATGCTGAAGTATTTTATTCGTAAAGCTATGAATACGAAATCTTTTGTGCGGCCTCGTGTGGTCGTCGGCGTTCCGTCGGGCGTGACCGAGGTGGAAAAGCGCGCGGTTATCGATGCGGCGCAGCAAGCGGGCGCCAGAGAAGCATATCTGATTGAGGAGCCGATGGCGGCGGCGATTGGTGCCGGTTTGCCGGTTGAGGAAGCAACGGGCAGTATGGTTGTCGATATTGGCGGCGGCACGACAGAGATTGCCGTCATTTCGCTGGGCGGTATCGTTACGAGCCGGTCCATCCGGATCGGCGGTGATGAGATGGACGCTTCGATTGTACAGTATATTAAACGCCTGTATAATCTGATGATCGGCGAACGTACGGCGGAAGAGATCAAAATTACGATTGGGTCGGCTATTGTTGCCCCGGAAGCGGATAAAACAATGGATATTCGCGGTCGCGATTTGGTCAGCGGATTGCCGAAAACTCTGACGATCCGGGCGAGTGAAGTGCGCGAGGCTCTGGATGAGCCGATTTTTAAGATTATTGATGCGGTGAAGGGCACTTTGGAGAAGACGCCGCCGGAATTAGCCGCCGATGTTATGGATCATGGGATTATGATGACTGGTGGCGGTGCGCTGCTGACGAATCTGGACAAGCTGCTCAGCCGCGAGACAGGAATGCCGGTGCTGGTGGCGGAAGATGCTTTGTCCTGTGTCGGCGAAGGCACGGGAAAATCTTTGGAAAATATTGAGCTGCTGAAACGCGTAGTGATGACCACGAAGAAGTTAAGGCAATGAGTAAGGTCAGAAGGGATCGGGATTCCGGTCGTACGATATGGATTCTTGTTTTTGTCGCAGTGAGCGTGTTTTGTATTATCTTCTTTGCCGCTCGCGGCAGATTTTCGGTTCCTTTTAGCAGCCGGGCAGTGACGGCTGCTTTTACTCCGTTTCAGAGGGCGTTTTCCTGGGCAGGTAATCAGGTGCAAGATGTTACAACTAATATCTGGGATATCCTTACTGTGCATCAGCAGAATAAAATGCTGCGCAATGAAGTCGAGCAGTTGCGGGCACAGAATATACAGGCCAATGAATATGCTGCGGAAAATATCCGTCTGCGTTCTTTATTGAACTATAAGCAGGCGGTGACTCAGTTCGATCTGGTGTTTGGCCGGGTGATCGGGCGGGAGTCTGCCAGCTGGACCGGAATGATCGTTATTGATCGGGGAACGAACGACGGTGTTCAGAAAGATATGGCCGTGGTTACAGAGCGCGGGCTGGTTGGCAACGTGATTGAAGCCGGACCGTTTTCTTCTAAAGTGGAACTTTTACTGGATCCGCGGGCCGCTGTCGGTACGTTGGTGCAGCGTTCCCGTGTAGCGGGGATTGTCGAGGGCGATCCTTCGGTGCCGATGCAGCCGCGTATGGTCAATATACCGCGCAATGCTGATATTGTTGAGGGTGATGTGATTGTTACCTCAGGCTTTGGCGGTGTTTATCCAAAAGGGCTGATTGTCGGAACGGTCGCTTCGGTGAAAAATGATGCCGGCGGTCTGTTGAAGTATGCTCTGTTAGAGCCGGCCGTTGATTTTCAAAAGCTGGAAGATGTAGCGGTTATTGTTGCTTCCCGCGAGGCTCCGCCGGAACCGCTGAAACCTCCGGTGCAAACGCCGGGAACGGAAACGCCGGTACCGCAGCCGGAGTCATCGGCAGGTGGGGAAAAATGAAATTTGCTTGCTGTTGGGCTGGTATCGTCGGAGTTTTGTTTGTTTTTCAATCGGCGTTGCTGCCAATGCTGGCTTTTCATGGGGTCAGCGCTGATTTGCTATTGGCCTTTGTTGTTTCTTTTGCGTTTTTACGCGGTAGCCGTTTAGGCGTCCTGTGCGGTTTTCTGTGCGGCCTTTTGCAGGATCTGGCGACCGGAACTTTTTTCGGCACCAATATTTTTTGTAAAATGGTCATTGGCTATGTTTGCGGCGCCTTCTCTAACCGGGTGTTTAAGGAACAGTTGTTTTTGCCGCTTTTATCGGTAGCGATGGCAAGCGTTTTGAACTATTTTCTTCTGGCGGTGCTCATGGTATTATTAGGGTATCGTTTTGATCTGCTGGTTCACTTGCAACAAGTTCTGGTGCCGATGGTGCTGTATAACATTGTGTTTGCAATGCCGGTACATTATTTAGTATATTTGACCTGCGAACGAATGAAAGAAAAAAAATAGGTCAGTCTGGCTAAGGCACCTGTACGTTAGGTGCCTTGCTTTATATAGGGGAGATTTTCGTGGTTGTGAATGATTTTGAGGGGCGGCTCAAGGTTTTAGGCGGCCTGATTGTTGTGATTGTTGCCATATTGATCAGCCGTATCGGATATTTGCAGGTGTATGAGGGCGACTATTATGCCCGGCTGGCAGATGGCAATCGGATACGCTTGATCCCGGCGATGGCACCGCGCGGTACTTTTTATGACCGTAATGGCGAAATATTGGTTACGAACCGTCCGGGATTTACGGTTTCTTTACTGCCGCTCACCGCACCTATATCCGAAGACGTCGTGGCGCGGCTGTCGGCGTTGCTGCATGTGCCGGTCAGTGACATTCAGACCAAGATTAAGGCGCACAGCGGGTTTGATCCGATTCGAATCAAAAATGATGTCGGACCGGAAATCCTGACGATTATCGAAGAGCAAAAGAGCTCCTATCCGGGAGTCGTCATTGAGGTGCAGCCGATTCGCAATTATTTGTACAAAGAGCAGGCCGCCCATACGTTTGGTTATGTTAGTGAGATTAACGATGAAGAGCTGGAAAAACGTAAGGATGAAGGCTATAAAACTGGCGATATCATCGGTAAGTTTGGACTGGAACGTGTCTATGATCAGGAACTGCGCGGCCGTAATGGCGGGGAGCAGGGAGAAGTTGATGTAACTGGCAAGCCGGTGCAGATTCTGGGTCGTAAAGATCCTATACCAGGAAACGATTTGGTTTTGACGATTGATGAGCATATTCAGGCCGTGGCGGAAAAAGCGGTGGATGATCAGTTGAAAATCGTTGGCGCCAAAGCGGCGGCTGCTGTTGTGATGAATCCGCAGACCGGAGAGGTGCTGGCGTTGGTCAGCCGCCCGGCGTTTGATCCCAATTTATTTGCCCATGGCATTTCGGAAAAGGATTGGAAAAAAATCAACGAAAATCCTTATTATCCAATGGATAATAAGGCGATTACCGGCGAGTATCCGCCGGGATCTACATTTAAAATCGTCACGGGTACCGCTGCCCTGACGGAGGGGAAAGTTACTCCGTCGGAAAAGATTTTTGACAGCGGCCATTACTGGATTGGCGACAAAGGGAATTCTGAGGGCGAGGCGCTGGGTTGGATTGATTTTACTGAAGCCATGGCGCATTCGGATAACGTGTACTTTTATGAGATGGGCTACCGACTGGGGATTGACACGCTGGAACGTTATGCGCGCATGTTTGGACTTGGTGCGAAAACTGGTATTAACCTGCCTTATGAAGCCGAAGGGCTGGTTGCCAATCGGCGTTATAAAGAAAAAGTTTTTAAAGATGATTGGTATATTTCGGAAACCTTGGATGCTGCAATTGGGCAGGGGTTTAATCTGGTAACGCCGATTCAGGCAGCGATGGTTATGGGTGAGATTGCCGCTAATGGTAAAAGATTTCAGCCGTACCTGGTGCAGCGGATTGTTGGTCCGGACGGAAAGACGGTCAAATCTTTTTCGCCAGTGTTGCTTTCAAAGCTCGACGTTGACCCGTCCGTCATCCGATTGGTACAGATTGGTCTGCGTGACGTTACAAAATACGGAACGGCCTCTACGGTATTCGGCGCGAATTTTCCCGTGGATATTGCCGGTAAAACGGGTACGGCAGAAAATCCGCATGGTCGTGATCATGGCTGGTTTGTGGCTTATGGACCGTTTAGTGATCCCAATGTAGTAGTAGCGGTTGTCGTGGAACAGGGCGGCTATGGTTCGCAGTCGGCGGCGCCAATTGGTAAAAAAATTCTGGAAGCAGCGTTCGGTCTGGATACGCCGGCAGCGGCACCGAGCAACACAGGAAATGCTGCTGCAGAGACCAGTGAAAAACAACCGTAACCTTTTTAAAAATTTGGCAGGATTTTATTGGAAAATCGCGAACTTATATAAAAGTAAATTGCAAAAGATGAAGCGGGGTAGCTATGAGTGAAGAAATTGTAAAGTTTAAAGGCAGTCGTTCTGGGTTGGTGCTGGTTCTGGATACAACAGCGGACTTTGCAGCGATTGAACAGGATATCCGGACCAAACTGGAATCTGGTTCTAACTTTTTCCGGCGCGGCACGGTTATTCAGGTTCTTCCCGGTGTTTTAAATGAGGAAGATACCGCAAAGCTCATGAAGTTATTTCATCAATATGGGGTTATTTTTCGCATTGCTGACAATGAGCCGGCAGCGGCGGAAACGGTTGCAGAAACAGCGGCAGAGCCGCAGCAGCCTATCACTGCAGCGGCTGCGGACACCGGTCTGACACAGAATATGACGGTCGTTAACCGGACGGTACGCAGCGGGCAGGAAGTGACGAGTCAGGGGGCCGTTCTCATTTGTGGTAATGTAAATCCCGGGGCCGAGATTGTTGCGGGCGGCAGCATTGATATCCGCGGGACGTGCCGGGGTATTGTCCATGCCGGTGCGTATGGTGATACGAGCGCTTTTGTTATTGCGGATCATTTAATGCCGGTGCAGATCCGGATTGCCGGATTGATTGCACAGGCTCCGGACCAGATTGAGAAGCCAGATTGTGCGGAGCGGGCATCCATTAAAGACGGACAAATCATTATTGAACCGATAGAAAGGTAGGATGTTCACCGATGAGCGAAGTAATCGTAATCACTTCAGGTAAAGGCGGCGTGGGCAAGACAACGACAACGGCTAATTTGGGTGTTGGTCTGGCAATGCGGGGTAAAAAAGTTGTTTTGATTGATACAGATACGGGATTGCGTAATCTGGATTTGCTGTTGGGATTGGAGCGGCGGATTGTTTATACGCTGGTCGATGTTATTCAGAAGCGCGCGACCTATGAACAGGCTTTGGTCCGGCATAAAAAATATACAAATCTTTTCCTGTTGCCGACGTCACAGGTAGCAGATAAAACCGCTATTAATCCCGAGCAGATGGCAGAGTTAATCGCGCAGATGCGCAATGATTTTGATTATATTTTGATTGACTGTCCGGCTGGAATTGAACAGGGATTTCAGACGGCTATTATTGGTGCGGACTGGGCGATTGTGGTGACTATGCCGGAAATATCAGCGGTTCGTGACGCCGATAAAATCATTGGCCGGCTGCAGGCGGAACACAAGGAAATCAAGCTGATCGTGAATCGCATACGGCCCCAGATGGTGAAAGAAGGGACAATGCTGGATATGACCTCTATTGATGATATTTTGTCAATTGAGTGCATCGGCCAGGTTCCCGATGATGAAAAAGTAGTCGATTCAGCGAATCGCGGCGTACCGGTTGTTGAATGGGATAGTTCCCAAGCGGGGCAAGCTTACCGCAATATCGTCGGTCGTATGTGTGGAGAAAAGATTTCTTTCATGGAATTTCCTACAGAAGGTTTTTTTACCAGACTTAAGCATGTATTTGGTCATTAAGGAGGAATTGTGATGCTCGAGGCACTTATGAAAATTTTTGGAAAAACGGACAAGTCATCACAACAGATTGCACATGACCGGCTAAAAGTCGTTTTAATTCATGATCGGGCCAATGTCTCGCCCGAGGTAATGGAGCATTTAAAAAATGATATCATCAAGGTGATTTCCAATTATATGGAAATTGACCAGAATGAAATGGAAATCTCCCTGGCAAATGATGCGGATTCTGTTGCTTTAGTTGCAAATATTCCGGTACATAACATGAAGCATGGTTCCGATAAGAAACATTGAAGGCGGGCCGGCGCACAGCGCCGGTTTTCTTTTTGTCAATTCGTTGCATTGTTCTTTCGATAGCTTCGTGATATGATATGAAAATATAAGAAGTCGGGGCAAATGCAAAAGGTGATCGTAGCAGGGGGATATATATGAATAAAAGATGGCTGAGACGCATGGATTTCACGTTAATTGCTGCCACGCTGGCAATTATTCTCATGAGTCTTGTAATTATTGGCAGCGCCACGCATGTGAATGCGCCGAGCGGGCAGCGTTACTGGTTTGTACAGCGGCAGGGACTTTTTGCATTACTGAACTGCGCTTTGGCATTTTTCCTGATGAATTTTGATTATAAAATGTTGCAGCGTTATGGAAACCGGCTGTACATTTTTAATCTTATTATGCTTTTGGCCGTTATGTTTCTGGGGCATTCAGCGCTGGGGGCGCAGCGATGGATACAGCTGGGGCCGGTTACTATTCAGCCGTCCGAGTTTTCCAAGCTGATCATGATCGTTTCCCTCGCGGCGCTGCTGGAGGATAAAATCGGCAAGCTGAATACCGTTCATGATCTACTGCCGATTGCGGCGTATGTGGGTATTCCGTTTTTGCTGGTTATGAAGCAGCCGGATTTAGGCACATCGCTGGTTTTTATGGCGATCTTTTTCGGTATGATTTTTGCCTGCGGGGTGAATCTGAAACTTTTAGGCTGGATTTTTGCCGGCGGGCTGGCTTGTTTGCCAATTTTATGGCATTTCCTTAAAGATTATCAAAAAATGCGCATTATGGTTTTTCTTGATCCGAACGTCGATCCGTTAGGGTCAGGATATCATATTATCCAATCGAAGATTGCCATTGGCTCAGGCATGCTTTTCGGCAAGGGGTTGTTTGGCGGCACACAGAGTCAGCTCAACTTTCTGCCGGAAAACCATACGGATTTTATTTTTGCCGTTGTCGGCGAAGAATTGGGGTTTGTCGGTGCTGCTTTTTTGCTCCTGCTGTATTTGGTTTTGCTGTGGCGGGGGATTAAAATCGCTCGTGACGCCAGTGATACTTTTGGCATGCTGCTGGCCGTTGGCATTACTTCGATGCTGGGATTTCATGTTCTGGTCAATGTGGGCATGACGACTGGAATTATGCCAGTTACTGGAATTCCGCTGCCGCTTATGAGTTACGGCGTGAGTTCTTTGACGACGAATATTATGGCGATTGCGATACTGCTGAATATTCATATGAAAAAACAGAAGCTTTTATTTTGAACGGAGGACAAAATATACATGGTCAGATTGACACCAGATATTTTACAGGCGGTTGCCAAACCAGCACGTTATACAGGACAGGAATGGAATGCGGTGCACAAGGAACATGCGGCGATGAAGTGTACCTTTGCTTTATCTATGCCGGATGTTTATGAAGTTGGCATGTCCAATTTGGGGATAAAAATTCTTTATGAGGTATTGAATCAGCGAGAGGATACCGTAGCTGAGCGGGTTTATACGCCTTGGATAGATATGGAAGCGGAAATGAGGACTCGTCATTTGCCGCTGTTTTCGCTGGAAAGTTTTACTGAGATTGCTGCGTTTGATTTCCTGGGATTCTCCCTGCAGTATGAGATGATCTATACCAATGTGCTGAATATGCTTGATCTGGCCGGAATTCCTTTGCGGACGGCAGAGCGGGGCGAAGATATGCCTTTTGTGATCGGCGGCGGCCCCTGTGTTTATAATACGGAACCGGTAGCGGAGTTCTTCGATTTGTTTGTGATCGGCGAGGGAGAAGAGGTTTTGAGCGAGCTGGCAGACGCGTTCATTGCGTGGAAGGAACAGGGCCGCAATGGCGGACGCCGCGGATTTTTACGCCGGGCGGCTGCTATTGCCGGTGTTTATGTGCCGTCTTTTTACCAGGCAGAGTATGCCGAAGACGGTTCGTTTCTTCAATGGCAACCGCTGGAAAAAGAAGCGCGTCCGCTGATTTATAAAAGAGTGATTCAGGATATGGACGCTGTCCGTTTTACAGAAAACCCGGTAGTGCCTTATATTGATATTGTGCATAATCGGATTATGCTGGAATTATTCCGCGGCTGTACCCGGGGCTGCCGTTTTTGCCAGGCAGGAATCGCTTATCGGCCGGTTCGCGAGCGCAGCGAGGAAAAGCTGCGCGCTCTGGCGCGGCAATTGGTAGATAATACCGGTTATGACGAGATGTCGCTGACATCACTGAGTTCGGCGGATTATTCTCATTTAGGTGAATTGGTTGATCAGCTGTTGGCGGATTTCCGGGAGGAAAAAGTCAGCTTTTCTTTGCCGTCACTGCGTATTGATAGTTTTTCCATCGAGTTGGCGCACAAGATGCAGCAGGTGCGCAAGAGCGGGCTTACATTTGCGCCGGAAGCTGGCACACAGCGCTTGCGCGACGTGATCAATAAGGGTGTTACGGAAGAAAATCTGCTGGAAGCGGTATCGGCTGCTTATCGGCAGGGGTGGAAAGCGGTGAAGCTCTATTTCATGATGGGCTTGCCGACCGAAACGGATGAAGATATCATCGGCATTGCTGAACTGGCGAAAAAAGTTGTGGATCGGTATACGGCAATCAAGGGCCGCCGCGGGGTTAAAGTAAATATCAGCGTATCCTGCTTTGTGCCGAAGGCCTTTACGCCTTTTCAATGGTTCGGTCAAAATTCTTTGGCGGAGTTTGAGCGTAAACAGCAGCTGCTGAAAGCGCATATTCGCGATCGGTCGATTCAGTTCAGCTATCATGATGCCCGGGTAAGCTTGCTGGAAGGCGCGTTGGCGCGCGGTGATCGCCGCCTGGGCGCAGTCATTTATGAAGCGTGGAAGGCGGGCGCGAAATTCGACGGCTGGACCGATCAGTTCCGCTATGAGGCCTGGACGCAGGCATTCGAAAAATGCCGTATAGATCCCGCTTTTTATAGCGAGCGTGAGCGTCCGCTGACGGAGCCGCTGCCCTGGGAGCATACGACGCCGGGCGTTAGCCGTGAGTTTTTGCTGCGCGAGTATCAAAAGGCATTGCAGGCATCGTTGACCGGCGACTGCCGCCGCAGCGCCTGTAATGCCTGTGGCATTTGTCCAAACTTAGGGGTCAAAATCGTCGATTGGGGGCAGGCAAATGGTTAAGTATCGTGTGGAAATTACGAAGGATGATGAAATCCGTTACATTTCTCATCTGGATTATGCCGCGCTGATGCAGCGGGCTATCTGCCGGGCTCATCTGCCGGCAGCTTATTCCGAAGGGTTTAATCCGCATATGAAAATTGCTTTTGCTTCCGCGTTGGCTGTCGGGGTTACAAGTGATGCGGAATATATGGATATGGAACTGTCGGAGCCGCTGGATCCCTCGGTGATTGCGGAGCGTTTAGCGCCGCAGCTGCCGGCCGGCGTGCGCCTGAAACGGCTGAAAGCAGTGGAGGGAAAGCATGCGGCGCTGATGGCGGAAGTCGATCAGGCAGTTTATTCGGTGGAGGTTCCTTTGCAGGGAAATGCCGAAGATGCTGCAAAGGCGGTGGACGCTTTTAATGCGGCGCCGGAGGTGGTTTATCACCGAGTGACTCCGAAAAAGACCCGGGAAATTGAAGTCAAGCAATATATGCAGGGGAAAGCAGCGCTTCATGTAGCGGAGCAGTCGGTTCATTTGCTGCTGCACATTCGTATTACCTCATCCGGCAGTATTAAGCCGGGGGAAATACTTGCGCTGCTTTGCCATAATTTTGGTTTGCCCGTTCAGGAATCGTTGGCGGTGATTCATCGGCAGGCGCTTCTCAGCAAGGGGAAAACACCCATGGAACTTATATAAAACATGGAGATGATGCCATGAAATCCATTTTGGTCAACATTGTTCCCGAAGAAACGCGTATGGCAATGCTGGAGGATGATGAACTGCTGGCGGTTGAGGTGGAACGGCCGGCTCATTCTCATCTGGTGGGAAATATTTATAAAGGGCATGTGCAAAATGTGCTTCCGGGAATGCAGGCGGCTTTTGTTGATATTGGCACGGAAAAAAATGCATTTCTTTATATTGGCGATGGAATGCCGGCAGACACAGTACAGTCCATGCCGGTTCATTCTCGGATTCACATTGGGCAGAATCTGCCTATTCAGATTGTGAAAGACGCAATCGGTACCAAAGGGCCGCGAGCGACGATGCATCTGTCTCTGCCGGGAAGAAATGTCGTTTTAATGCCGACGGCCGCTTATATTGGACTTTCTCGGCGCATTGAAGATGAAGCTGAACGGAATCGGCTGAAGGCAATTGCCGAAAAAATTTGTCCGCCGGATATGGGGTTAATTGTGAGGACCGCAGCCATCGGACAAAGTGAAGAAATTTTGCGGGATGATGTGCATTATTTGACGCGCCTCTGGGATTCCTTGATGGCGCGCAATCAGGTGCTGGCAGCGCCGGCGCTGCTTTATCGGGATGCTGACCTGATTATCCGCATCGTCAGGGATTCTTTAACGACAGCCGTCGATCAGATGATTCTTGACGATGCCGCCGTTTATCGCCGTGTGGCGGATCTTCTAAAATATATCTCGCCCGAGTTGATGGAACGTGTTCATCTTTATGAAGATAAGACGCCTTTATTTAAAAAATATCATATTGATGAGGAACTGGAAAAGCTGGGCGACCGTACGGTTGAATTGAAATCCGGCGGATTCATTGTGATTGACAAAACAGAAGCCCTTACAGTCATTGATGTCAATACAGGTAAATATGTAGGACGGGCGAATTTAGCGGACACCGTATATTATACGAATATGGAAGCGGCAGTAGAAATTTTGAAACAGATCCGGCTGCGCGATATTGGCGGGATTATTTTGATTGACTTTATTGATATGGATACGGCGGCGCAGAAGGAAAACCTGCTGGAATTTATGCGTGAACAGGTAAAACGGGATCGGACCAAGACCAATATTGTCGACATTACTTCGCTCGGTCTGGTAGAAATCACCCGCAAAAAATCCCGACAAAATTTTGAAAGTATTATTTACAGCGATTGTCCATATTGTCATGGCCGGGGGCGGATTGAATCGCCGGAAACCGTGTGCATTAATATTAGTCGGGATATCCGGCGAATTGAGGCAAAATCACATGCGCCTTTTGGCTATGAAGTAGAGGTCCATGAACAGGTCGCCAAAGCAATCCGTGCGTCCGGTCTTCTTGATAACCTGTCACAGGCGCTGGGCGTGGCGATTCAGCTGACGGCCCGCATGGATATTCACCCGGAGAACTATTCCATTCTGCAAAAAGGCGAATAACAGCTTTGGTAAAAGCAGGGTTGTATCATTTTCGCTTTTATGAGGATGGCCAAGTATGTTGGCGGCCCTCTGGATGGATTGTTTCAATCTGCCACGAACATCGAAAATAGGAGGAACAATATAAATGAACATTATTCAGGCTTTAGAACAGGAACAGCTCCGCTCGGATATTCCCGACTTTGCCCCTGGTGATACGGTGCGTGTACACGTAAAGGTCGTCGAGGGTACGCGCGAGCGTATTCAGATGTTTGAAGGCGTCGTTATTGGTCGTCAGGGCGCTGGTGTGCGCGAGACTTTCACGGTGCGCCGCGTTTCTTATGGCGTAGGCGTTGAGCGTACGTTCCCGGTCCATTCTCCGAGATTGGAAAAAATTGACGTAGTACGTAA
>DCFR01000064.1:2824-7831 GCA_002319815.1 Megamonas sp. UBA1799 | reverse complement strand
TACACAGTTTATTATACACTCCCACCAAGCTGCGATATTCTCTGCGTCCATCCACAATAGCATAAATACAAACCGCTTTTTCTGCTTCATTCACCTTGTAAAATATCAAATGCCTTTCTACAATCAACACCCGATACCCTTGGCGTCGTAAAATGCTGTATCCAGGTTGCACGCCTTGGTAAGGAAAATCTTCCAACTTTATTACTGCTGTCTCAATTTTATTGAGATATGCTAAGGCAATATTTACATCTCCCGAATCCGCCGCAATATAATGAATGATATCCGACAATTGATCATTCGCTTTATCGGTACGAATCAAAACATATTTCATTCCTTATATTCCTCGCGAATGGATGCTTTTAGCGCAGCAAAGCTTTCTCTCATTGGCGCCACACGACCTGCTGCCACGTCTTCTTCCGCTTCAGCTAAAGTACGCAAAAGGTCCAGTTCTGCTCTCATTTGTTTATATTCATGAAAACTAAGCACCGCTGTATCTTCTCTCCCATTCACAGTAATGACAACGGTTTCTCTGGTCTCATGACAAATTTTTGATATATCATTGTAATGATTCCGTAAATCAGACGATGGCCGAATGGTTGCAATTCCCATATATATCGCCCCCTTAATATAGTCATATTATATCATTATTAAGATATTTAGTACATAAATAATATTTTATTTCATATCCTATATTGTAAAATCTTTTAATCCCAACGCCCTGAATTTTATAGCTACTTGGACGTTTAACACCCTAAAACTCGCAAAGCCTTACAGGGCTTATTTTTTATGCTGCGCCTCTTGATGCCAAGCGATTAGGCAAAAATACCTTCTGCGCCAAACTTGGTTATTAAAGTTATTATCGTCAATAAATCACTGGGCTATTGAGCCGCAAAATTTTCAGCATTACGATCAAAAAAGCTGCCCCACAAATGTGCGGCAGCTTTTACTTTGCAAACTGATAAAAATCCCCAACAGCTGCTTAAAACACTTTGGCCAGCGTTATTTCCGGCACCCGCGCCAATAACTTCATTTCCTCGGCCAAAGTATAAAACTTCATCAGCGCCGCCTGTTCCTGCCGGCCAAAATCCCAACGAATCACTTCCAGGTATTCATCCAGTTCGGCAAAAGAAAAAGGTTTATCCTTTAATACGGACGCAATGGCCTGCTGTTTTTTTAAATAACCATTCTTAAAGCCGCCAACGATCCGCTGATAAAGCAACGGCAGCAAAGCAGACTGTTGACGCGCAAAATCCCGTCCGACCACCCAGACCGCATATACCATACAAAGCCCGGTCAACTTTTTCCATTCGGCGCCGATGTCGTAATAATAGAGCCCCGGTTCCTGATGATGATGCACATACAGTGCGTCATCACCAATCAGCAGCGCCGCTGCCGCATCGTTTTGCAGCGCATTCTCCACATCAATATGGCGAATCGTATAGCGGGGTCTGACACCATAAGATTTCTCCATAATAATTTTAAGCAAGCAATGTGAAGTGGCCGACTTGGCGGTCAGCACAATCGTATCGCCGGCCAGCTCAGAAATTGGCTTTTTGGCAATCAAAACAATACTCTGCACCGGACCATCCGCCCGAATACAAACATCCGGCAGCAAAAAAAACTTCTCGCTGTTCTGCGCATAAATGATCGACGAAACCGGACTGACATCCAGCTGCCGGCGGGCAACCAGCTGATTAAGCGTAGCTGGATCGGCCATTGAAAGCTGCAGCCCCCGGGAAAAATTCTCTTGTTGATAACTGTACGTAAGGGGCAGACAATTTAAAAAATCAATATGACCCACTCTGGGTAAACCCATAAACACACCTCATTATAACCATTTTATACAATACGCCTGAATACATAAAAGCAACAAATGAGTTTAAGTTCCATAATAATAAGCCCGGCAAAGCATAAATAATCCCTGACAGGCCAGCAGGGTAAGCAGCAGCCCCAGATTCGCCAATGTAAAAAAGCTCAAATAGTATTGCATGCGGCTGTGCCGGGTGCTCAGATACGCCTTAAAGGAAATAATACTGGCCATCGACGCTATAATCGTACCCAACCCGCCAATATTCACCCCCAGCAGCAAGGCACCGGCATTTTGCGTATACTGTGCCAGCATAACCGTTGCCGGCACATTGCTCAGAAACTGGCTCAGCAGCAGGGAAACAACAAACTCGTGCCCGGATAAAAGCGCGGCCGGCCAGCTTTGCATAAACGGCATCCGGCTCAGATTACCCACCGTGACAAAAAGCAGCACAAAAAGCAGCAACAATTTATAATCAACGGCCCGAAAAAGCCGGCAATCGATCACCGCCACAGCGGGAAGCACCAAAGCCGCCAGCCAGGTTGCCGGTATAACGCGCAAAACATAAAGCAAGCAAAAAAGAAATAATCCCAGCAGCCACAAAATACGCCGCATTGGCAACACATCAGCAGCAACACCAGTCGACAGCTGCACAATCCGATCCGGCAAAAAACAGGTGGCCAGATAAATCAGTGTCCCGCTGAGCAGCACCGGCGGCGCGGTCAACTGCAAAAAAGTTCCGATATCCATTCCATAATAAGCATAAAGGTATAAATTTTGCGGATTGCCTATCGGCGTCAACATGCTCCCCATATTCGCGGCAATCGTCTGCCAGACCACGACCGGAATCATCAAGCGTACTGCATGCCCTTCCGTAAAAACAAGAATGGACATCGGCACAAAAATAATCAGCGCTACATCATTAGTAATCAACATAGAGCTAAAAAAACAACTGAAGATAAAAAACCGCCCCAGCTTACGACTGGATGTTTCTGCCTGAAAAACCTGCCGATACGCATACGTTAAAAGACCGCTTTGGCGCAATCCCGCCACAATGCTCATCAAGCAAAACAAAAGCAGCAACAACGAAAAATTTATGCTCTGCAGCATGCTCTGCGGCGCAAAAGGAACAACGCTCATTGTAGCCGCAGCAAGCAAAGCTGCCATTGCCAAATCCGGATTCCGCCGGATCATGCGGATAAAGTACATCCATTCACCTCATCAACTTGTGCTGAAATCACAAAATACAATCTGGCCGTCCTAGCGTCTGCTCGTCTAGCAAGCGCCAAACAAAAAAGGATCGCTTGCTTAGCGCTTTGGCAGCATCGCTGCCCCATGGCGCAAAAAAGCGATCCCCTTAAATTTAGCCGCTCACACCTGATCCATCAGATAATCTTTTCCCCATGATAAATTTCCCCGGCAATATCCGGTTTCACACCATAGCCGATCGCCCATTCCGACTTATACTTGATTGCCTGCGCGTGGATACTTTGGATACGATCCTGTGTCCGCAGCACCTTACCCGGAACCCCCACAACCAAAGAATTTGGTGGGATCACTTCATTCTCACGCACCAGCGTCCCGGCGGCAATAATCGATCCCCGGCCGATCTTAGCCCCGGTCAAAACCGTTGCATTCATCCCAATCAGCACATGATCTTCAATCTCACAGCCATGGACAACGGCCCCATGACCAATGGTTACATAATCACCAATAATACAGGGATTATCATCCGCTACATGCAGACAAGTCAGATCCTGCACATTGGAGCACTCCCCGACCGAAATATAATTAACATCGCCCCGGGCAACCACCCCTGGCCAGATACTGGCATATCGACCAACGCGAACATCGCCGGATAAAAAAACCTGCGGCGCAACAAATGCTTCAGCATCAATCTGCGGACTCTTGCCCTGAAATTCACGACTGGAAAGTGTATACATATTCATTACCCCTTCTCTTGATACTTTTCTATATGGCTGGAAGACAAACGCGGCTTGCGTTGGAAAACAGCCTTCATACTCTATAGGCCCCACAAAACCGCAGCCTCTTATGGCGGCATATTCGTTATGGATAAGAATTCTTATCCAACAACAAAATCTCCCTCTGTCTCTAGTTTACTATGATTTTATAAGAAGTCAAGTCAAGAAATCAGGCTGATATACAATCCGGTGACGCCGCAGGCAATAAACACCAAGGCTGCAAACCATTTCAAGGCCCGCTCGGGAATCGCCCGATGCAGCACCATGCCTACGATAACCCCAAAGCCATCAGCCAGCATCATGCCAGTTGTCGTACCTGCTAATACCGGCAGCAGCGACTGATATTTCGCCGCCAGCGTAATCGTCGCAAACTGCGTTTTATCGCCCATTTCCGCTAAAAAAAACGCAATTGCCACCGTCCAAAAAGGACTATACCGAGAACCTTCCGCCTCGCTGCCAAGTTCATCGCCACGAATTGTCCAAAGACCAAAAACAATAAAAGCTACAGAAGCCAGAATCTGCATCGTATGCGTATCCAGCATGCCTCCCAAATAAACTCCCGCCAACACCGCCAAAAAATGATTGGCTAATGTTGAAGCAAGTACCCCGGCCATCACGGTCTGCCAACGATATTTTGCAGCAAATGCAATTGCCAGAAGTTGTGTCTTATCCCCCAATTCGGCCAGTACAACTACCAGCATCGCTGCTGTAAATGCTTCCATTCCTATTCCTCCTGCATTTTCATAAAATGATCTGCTATAAAAAAGCGAGACTCTCAAAGCAGACAGTTCACCCATCTACTTCAAAAGTCTCGCTTGTGATTCTCTGAATCATCATGATAAGCCAGGCGCGAAGGCCAGTATGTTGACTTACCCCTATGAGCTACTCCCCTTTGAAACCATTAGCCCTTATTTTAACGAAAAAAAATATTTCTGTCAATGCTCTGCACTATGATTTATAATAAAATCAAAACTTTTTCATCATCGGCACAAAAAAAAGAGCCACAATGGCTCTAATTTGTAAATGGTGCCTCAGAGTGGAATCGAACCGCTGACACAAGGATTTTCAGTCCTTTGCTCTACCGACTGAGCTACCGAGGCAAACAATATGATATGCGGAAACATCCCGCGAAATTAACAATGGCGACCCGAATGGGACTTGAACCCATGATCTCCGCCGTGACAGGGCGGCATTCTAAACCAACTGAACTACCGGGCC
>DCFR01000064.1:2444-2564 GCA_002319815.1 Megamonas sp. UBA1799 | reverse complement strand
CCAACTGAACTACCGGGCCATGGTGACGCGTGCGGGGTTCGAACCCACGATGCAGCCGTGAAAGGGCTGTGACTTAACCGCTTGTCTAACGCGCCAAATGGTGGCTCACCCGGGATTCGA
>DCFR01000064.1:0-2154 GCA_002319815.1 Megamonas sp. UBA1799 | reverse complement strand
GCTCTACCAACTGAGCTAGTGAACCATCCTATAAGTTATCCGTAAAGATTGTCAAAAACAACAACAGAAGATACGGGACTCACAAGATAATATTATACGTGGTTTTGCCATACTTGTCAACCATGGATTTTAATCGGCTAAAAAACAAAAGCTGATACCAGAAAAACTCACACCAATATCAGCCAGACCATACTCTTACTTATCTAAAATTATCAACAAATTGTTTCAATTCTTCGGTAGACTTAGTCACCCGGGAAAGATTTGCCGTAATTTCTTCCGTAGACGCCGCCTGCTCTTCACTGATAGCGCCGGTTGCTTCAATAGATTTGGAAATCTCCAACACAGCTTTATTCATATCAGATAAAGTCGACTGAATTTTTTCCGTTGCCTCACGGGATTGCTCAGCCATCTTACGCACTTCTTCCGCCACAACAGCAAAACCGCGTCCCTGTTCGCCGGCCCGCGCTGCCTCAATTGCTGCATTCAGCCCTAAAAGATTCGTTTGCTGGGCAATATTATTAATAAACTCAATAACCTTGATCGTATCCGCATTCTTTTCCTTGAGAACGGCAGCCTGCTGCACCGCCTCCTGCCCGGATTTTGCCAGTTCCCCAGCGCTTTCTGCCACCTGCTCCACCGCAGCATATACAGTTTGGGTAGAAGCAAAAACCTCATCTACTGCCTTAATCAAATTTACACTGGATTCCATATCCACTACCGCTGCCAGTATACCAATAACTTCTCCCTGAACGCCTTTAATGGGGCTATAGAGAACTTTTATGGGGATCCCATAGACTTCTTCGCCAATATCCCGTATTGTATCCTGACCAGCCTGCAAAGCCATCTGCATCGTCCCCGTAAGCGGACTTCCTACCTTAAGCTTAATATCAACCAGTTTCCCCGGAACATAACTCAAAAAATGTTCCGTATCAGAAACCGCAATCGCTACATCCTCACGCAATATATGATTAAGATAAGGAGCTGCTGTTAAAAAAGCATCTAAAATATCTTGATTTTCTTTACTCATTTCCGCCATGATAATGCCACCCTCTTTTCAAATTTTACCGGAACTGTTCCATAAACTTATTCAAATCTTCCGCGGATTTCGTAACCCGGGAAAGATTGGCCGTAATCTCCTGTGTCGACGCCGCCTGCTCTTCGCTGATAGCCCCTGTAGTTTCTATTGACTTCGAAATCTCCATGACCGCTTTGTTCATTTCCGACAAAGTCGCCTGAATCTTCTCCGTAGCCTCGCGGGACTGCTCCGCCATCTTACGTACCTCTTCCGCCACGACAGCAAAACCGCGTCCCTGTTCGCCGGCGCGCGCCGCTTCAATCGCTGCATTCAGACCCAAAAGATTCGTCTGCTGAGCAATATTATTAATGAACTCAATAACCTTGATTGTCTCGGCATTCTTTGCCTTCAAAGCGGCCGCCTGCTGAACTGCCTCCTGTCCTGCCTTAGCAAGTTCCCCAGCGCTTTCCGCCACCTGTTCAACTGCCGTATACACAGTCTGGGTTGAGGATGAAACTTCTTCCACCGCTTTAATCAAATCATTTTTTTCCATCATATCCACGCCGGAACTCAAAGTGCCAATAATTTCGCCGTTCATACCATGAATCGGTGTAAAAATCGTCTTAATCGGCGTTCCGTAAACCTCAGCCCCTACATCGGCAAAAGTATCATGATCTTTTTCCAGGCACTCCATAATCGTCGGAATTCCGGCAACCGGCTTGCCCGCCGCAAGATCGATCTTAAGTTTACGTCCTGGTGCGTAATCAATATACTCTTTTGTATCCGCCAACCCAATAACAATATCATCCCGAACAATATGGCGAATATTAGGAATAACCACCTTAAATGCATTCAGAATGTCTTCATTTGTTTTGATACTTGCTGGCAAAGCCATAATCTTTTCCTCCTCTTAAATAGGTATTAAGCTATTATTCGACGATAGACAAAATAATCCCTTTTTTAAAATGGAAATAACTGCTCATCTCATAAAAAACCCTCTTTAAGTTTCATTTTTTCGAATAATTGTGATAAATATTTTACTTACAACAACAACAAAAGCACGCATAAAAAAAACAAACGAAAAGCACCCGTATCGCTACGAGTGCTTCAAAATCAAACCGGCAACGCTCTATCCTCCC
>DCFR01000019.1 GCA_002319815.1 Megamonas sp. UBA1799 | reverse complement strand
GCAACATAGACCAAAAAATCAATAAAAAGTAAACTGAGGGATTGGATGGCCTCTCAGACTAGATTTATTCAGGCATTATTTGCCGATTTGTTCTGGGAAAGTTGAGTAAATATTAAAATCTATTTTAAAAACATATACTAATAGGATGGTTCCCCAAGAACAAACTTATTCCTGCCAGATGATAAAAAAAGGGCCCGGACAAGCAGGAAAAAAGGATACCCATTGTTTTTGTCGAATTTACTCGTAAAACGATTCATTGCAAGCAAGGATAAAAGGAGGCCGCCGAACATGTCCCAGGATAAAGTACTTTTTGTCGATGACGAACCCGGCGTTCTAAGCGCTATCAGAAGAGCCGTCAGTGACGAACCTTATTTGGCTTATTTTGCCGGAAGCGGCGCCGAAGCGCTGACACAAATGGAAAAGACCGATTTTAGTGTCATTGTGACCGATATGCGCATGCCGGTCATGGACGGACTCACGTTGCTAAAAACAGTAAAGGAAAAATATCCTCACACTGTGCGCATCGTCTTATCCGGCTATACGCAGTTATCACAAATGCTGGTCACGATCAATCAGGGCGAAATTTTTCGATTTATTACGAAACCTTGGACCAATGAAGATGAACTGCTGCCGGTTATCCGGCAGGCGCTGGAATACCATCAGTTACAGACAGATCGCGATACATTAAGCCAATCCTTGGCAGCAAAAAACACGGCCTATCAAAAGATTTTTCAAGCTATGGAAAACAAAAATAAACAGGAACAAAAAGAACTGCAGCATTTATACAAAATCAGCGTGATGTGCTTCGCCTTATGGCGGAAAAGCCTGGCGTCACACACAGCGATAACTCCCGAACAAAAAAGTCTGGAAGAAAGCATGATCCGCATTGCGGAAATCATCTACCTTACTTACCTAAGTCAATTGCCGGCAACTATGGAAACCTCATCTATCCTCGGTTTAATCGATAAAATCAAGAACGGGTGTAATGATTGCCTGGAATTTGATTTGTCTGCCCTTAGTCTAAAAAGCATCCAGGGGAATCATAAATATTGTATTATGATCTTCAAGATTTTACTGCATGTTTTGCCTAATCCGCCGCAAAGACTCAACTGCCAGGTAACCGAACATCCCGCAGCTGAATCCCTGTCAGCGAAACTTTGCTTTGCGCTGGACCTGCATGCCTATGAATTGAATTCTCTGGAACAACAAACGCTAAAAACTACCTGCTCTTTATTAAACAAAACAGCCGCTTTTTATGATATGAACGTCACCCTGATTGAGCAGGACAAAATTGCCGACCATCTCCTTATTAACTGGGCGCTGGAAACGAACCCGACATCCACTGGCAAAGAATGATAACTCCATTTCGCCGTCATACAAAATGAGAAAATACGCAGTGCAGGACACAAAAAGCTGCTTTTCCCTTGATCCGACAAGATCAGTCCACTTTAAATTTATTCAGCGATTCCTCCAGCCGCAGTGCATGCTCTGCCAATACCTTGGCCCGCTGCGAGACTTCCCCGATAATAGCCGTAGTTTCTTCGCTCAGCGAAGCAACCTCTTCCGTGCCCTGCGCTGCTTTTTTAGCAATACCGGTCACCTGCTCTATCTCCCGCCCAGCCGACTGAGCATCATTGCTGATTAAGCGCGAGCTTTCGGCAATATCGGTAATCTTTTTTTCGATATTCTGAATAGAAGCCGACATCTCCTGAAAAAAAGCCACAATACGTTTCAAACTGTCAGCTTCCGCTTCTACCGCCTCATTAGCCGTGCTGACATGCGATGCTGTTTCACTGATGCCGTCATTGACATCCTTCACAATCTCAATGATTTTTTGCCCGGATTGATCGACTTGCTCCGCCAGTTTTCTTACCTCTTCAGCCACAACGGCAAAGCCCCTGCCCTGCGCCCCGGCACGCGCCGCTTCAATCGCTGCATTCAGCGCCAATAGATTGGTCTGGCTGGCAATTTCTTTAATGACCAGAATGATTTCCCCAATCTCTTTAGACTTTCCTGCCAGAGAAGTGATAGAGGTGGAAATTGTCTGGTAAATTTCTTTGTTGGCTTCCAGTTTACTTCTTTGATCCTGTACCAGTTCTGAGCCTTTTTCCACAGTTCCGCCCACATGAACCGTTAAATCCCGGGACCCGGTAATATTGACGTTCATCTGCGCCAAACGACCAACAATCCCCTGAATGCTTTCATTGCCTTTCATCGTAAAACGTGCTTGTTCACTAGCCCCATTCGCCAGCTCCATAATTGTATGCGCCGTTTTCTCCGAAGCCGCAGACACTTCCTCCGTGGAAGCAATCATCCGGTCAGCTCCGCCGGCGACTTCCTTGCCCAAAACTTTCGTGCTTGCCACCAGATCCCGCACATTAGTGACAACATAACTAAACGATTCGGCAATGATGCCCAGTTCATCTTTTTCTTTAATATGCAAATTTTTAGAAAAATCATAATGAGATAACTCATCCAGATAAGCCAGAATCTTTTTCAGCGTCAGATTCAAGGGCCGCAAAATTGTAAAATAAATCAAACCAATCGCCGTCGCAATCACTACAATAACCGAAATGACCACATTAAGTACAATTGCATTTCGCTTCTGCGCTAAGTCGCCCACATAGATTCCCGTTCCGATAATCCACTGCCACGGAGTAAACCCTTTGACATAAGAGAACTTTGGTTCGGCGGCTTTACTGCCCGGCTTCGGCCATTCGTAGCGTACCAAACCTTCCCCTTTCTCATGGGCAACCCGGGCAAATTCTTTAAAAATTGCCAGACCGCTGGAATCTTTGATATCTGACACATCTTTGCCATTTAAGGACGGATCGATGGGATGCATGACCATTTGCGCTTTATAATCATTGATCCAAAAATATTCATTGCCTTCGTAGCGCAGCGAAGCTACGGCGTCCCGGGCCAATTGCTGCGCCTGCGCTTCGGTATACACGCCCTTTTGCGCCTGATCATAATAAAACTGTATAATGTCGTAAGATGTTTCTGCCAGATTTTTTAGCTTAACTTCTGAAGAACTTTCCAACGTACGCGTAATCACCGGCACGATATAAAACCCGACTAAACTGATGAAACAGATACTCAAAAAGCCAATAACCAGTAAAATTTTCGTAGCTAACCGAAAGTTCTTGAAAATCCCCATAGCTTTCCATCTCCTCACCAACAGCTGCTCTTTATGTACAATTGGCATATTGTACTATTTCTCCTTAGTAAATTCCATCTATTTTGAAAAATTCCTGCTGTATATTCAAATTTTACTTCTTTTTTTCAGATAGATATGATATATAAATATGCTTTGCCTTTTAAATAGTCTTTTGCCAAAGATTTTGGCAGCAGAAAAAACGCTTCCTAATAAATAGTTCAAGAAAAATGAACTATTCATAGGAAGCGTTTTCTCTATGGCTACAAAAATTTTACCACCGGCAGTTCAAAACATCAGCTGGCAATGCCTGGCTGTGTCATCTGCTTGGGGGAAAGAATATGTTCCATTTTCTCTGGGGAAAGCAATCCTTTTTCTAAAATGATCTGGCGAATTGGCCGTCCGGTACTATAGGCTTCTTTGGCCAGCATGGCTGAATTTTCGTATCCGATATGAGGCAGCAGCGCCGTGACAACACCAACGCTTTTATCCAGCCATTCTTTGCACTGTTCTGTATTAGGCTTGAGATCGACCAACAGCTTATCGACAAACGTATTGACGGCATTTGTCAGGTAAGTCAAAGAATTAAACAGATTAAAAGAAATTACCGGTTCCATAACATTCAGTTCAAACTGCCCGTTCTCCACGCCAAAACTGATCGCCAGATCATTGGCAATCACCTGGTAACAGCTTTGATCCAGTACTTCTGCAATAACCGGATTCACTTTGCCCGGCATAATAGATGAGCCCGGCTGACGCGCCGGCAGCTTCAATTCATTGATGCCGCAGCGGGGACCGGATGCCATCAGGCGAAAATCATTGGCCATTTTGATCAGCACCAGCGCCGTAACCCGCATGGCCGCCGATACATCGGCAAAACCGTCGGTATTATTCGTCGCATCGATCATATTGCCCGCCGTAGTATAAGTTTCCCCTGTAACCTTAGAGAGCTGTTCCGCCACCGCCTTGATATAAGCCGGTTCTGCATTCAGGCCGGTGCCCACAGCGGTGCCGCCCATATTAATCGTATGCAGGCCGCTGACCGCTTGCTGAACGCGGCGAATCCCCCGGCGTACCGCCGAAGCGTACGCCCCCATCTCCTGCCCCAACGTGATAGGAACAGCATCCTGAAGATGCGTGCGGCCCATTTTAAGAATATCCTTGTACTCTTCTGCTTTTTTATCCAGTTCATCAGCCAGCCTTGTCAGCGCTGCTGTCAGTTTTTGGCTTTTATGACTCACACATACCTTAATACCGGTAGGAAACGAATCGTTGGTAGACTGGGCCATATTCGCATGATTATTCGGCGAAATAAGATCATACCGGCCTTTTTTTTCTCCCATGAGCTCCAGCGCCCGATTGCAGAGAACTTCATTGACATTCATATTGACCGAAGTCCCGGCGCCGCCCTGAATCGGATCCACCGGAAACTGATCCAGCAATTTGCCGCCGATAATTTCGTCCGCTGCTTGTACCAACAGTCCGCCGATTTTTTTATCCAGCCGTCCGGTTGACATATTTGCCAGCGCCGCCGCTTTTTTCACTTGCGCCATGGCCTGCACAAAATCCGGATCAATACGCTGCCCGGTAATATGAAAGTTTTCTTTAGCCCGAAGCGTCTGCACTCCATAATACACATCATCCGGCACTTCCATCTCTCCTAAAAAATCATGTTCTTTTCTCATTTAACTCACAATCCTTTCCATATTTATAAAGTAAACATCCGACGATTGGTCAGACCGGCAAAACAGCTTTATCTTCAACAGCGTAAACTTCATCTTATAATAAAAAGAGCAAAAAGCAGAAGATCCGACAGCCGAAAGGCGTCATAATCGCTCTATTTTTCTGCGGGCAGCATGCCGTTCCCCACTCCCTGCTCAAAGGTAAAAACCTGTCTTAGAAAAACCCAATCAGTTTCATCCACGGAAGCCCTATGGCTAACCAAACAAGCAAATGAACTGTAGATATGACAAAACCTATTTTCCACCATTCTCCCTGTCCCATATAATTAGCACCAAAGAAGATTGGCGTGACGCCGCAGCCATAATGCGTCAGAAAGGAGGCGCTATTGGCCAGTACGCCCAACAAAATCAGGACGCCCAGCACCGGCGCTCCGGCCGCAACCAAAATTGCGCCAAACGCGCCGAACATAGCGGCGATATGCGCACTATTACTGGCAAGACCATAATGCGCATACACGTAAATAATCGACAGCAAAATCAACATAATAAACCAGGAATAACCGGCCAAGCTGGCGCCTACAGCATTGGCAAACCAACTCATCAGTCCGAATTTGGAAAGGTAGGCCGCCATATTGACCAAAACGCCCATCCAAATCAAAACATCCCAAGCGCCGCGCTGATTCAGAACATCGTTCCAATCAATACAGCGGGTCGCCAGCATGGCGCTCAGCGCCAACAGCGCGACAAACGCCGAATCAATGCCATGGATGGAGCCGGTTGCCCAAAGCACAAGCGCGCCGAGAAAAATCACACACAGGATTTTTTCTTTGCCGGACATCGCGCCCATAACGGCCAGCTCATGCTGTGCCAAGGTCTTTGTTTCCGGCGTTTCTTTAAGTTCGGGATTAATCATCTTGTAAAGCATCCATGGCGTCAGAACCGTAAGAATCAGTCCCGGCACAATGCAGGCAGTAAACCAGTCGCACCAGCCGATCGTAACTCCGAAAAGGTCCCTGCCAATGGAAGTAGCCAACACATTATTCGAAGCGCCAGTCAGAAAAATACAAGCCGAGGTAATAACAGCGCAATACGCGCTGTAAATGAGGAACGCGCCGGTACGACGATTTTCTTTCTTATCCGGTTCCGAACCAACCGCCGAACAAACGCTGCGGACAATAGGATATATGATCCCGCCGCCGCGAGCGGTATTGGACGGTGTAAACGGCGCAATAATAAAATCAGCCGCGCTCATCACATAAGCCACATGCAGTGTGCTATCGCCAAATCGTGACAGCAGCAGATAGGCTATACGCTTTCCCAGTCCGGTTTTTACAAAACCAGCCGCAAACATAAACGCTGACACAATCAACCACACGGTGCCATTGGAAAAACCGGCTAAAGCCTGATCCGGTTTCATCACCCCGAATACCACCAGCGCCGTACAGGCCATAATGGAAATTGCGCCAATCGGCAGCGGCTGCAGGATAAAACCGGCAATCGTAGCCGCGAACACAGCCAAAAGATGCCAGGCCTCAGGCTTTACCCCCTCCGGCATGGGCATAAACCAGATAATAATACCCAACAATACACAAATAAAACCGCGGCTGCCATTGCCTAACATCTTCTGAGAACGGTCCATATCACTCATCGAAACTGCTCCTTTCAAAATATAATTTCGGGTTAAACGAGCTCTAAACCATAACCAATAGATTTATGATTCAATCGATATCATGAGTATAAACCGCCGCCGACAAAATCCGACATAATCCTATAATTTCTGATAGTTTGATTTTTGATAATTTTACAAAATATTTGATTTTTAGAATGCAATAAAATATACTGTAGTTATCAAATACTATGTCGCTGGGTTCATATTTGCCTCGTCATCGATGGCCAGACTATGGATTGCAAAACCTGACCGACGATATTTTCCTACCCCGCCAGGTTTTAAAGGAGTGGATCGCTTATGTTTAAACGGCACCGCAATTTCTGCATTTTTCTTTTTATGTTGATTCTTGTTCCGCTGGCCGGCGAACCAAAATTTCATCCTTTCAGCGGAGACTTCGAGAACTTCCGCGTGAGTTTTGGTTCGCCGGTATTTCTGCTTTTTTTGCTCTGGCTGCGCCGCGTGCCATTTCTGGTATCCGGCATCAGTACGGGTATTGCCGTCGTAGTGTTCCGCGGTCTGCTCGATGTCTGGACGGGAGGAATGTCGTTATCCGCGGGTATATGGGCGCACGCGCCGACCTTTTTTTACTATTTTGCGTATGCCGGCTTTTTCATTTTGCCCAATTTTGATAAAAACCACATTTATCATCGGGCCATACAGCTTGCAGCGTGGTCAGTTGTATCGGAAATCATCGCCAGCATCGCCGAACTGAGTTTTACCCAACTACTGTTTTATGAAATTTTCACTCTGCCCTCGCCGGAAATCTTAGCCCGCCTCACGGCGATTGCTTTTTTACGCTGCTTCTTTATTCTCAGTTTTTTCTTCCTGACGCAGTTAAATGCCACTGAAAGCCGTCTCCAGCAGGAAGAAAGTGAACTTTCTCACATGATGCTGCTGATTTCTAATCTTTATGAGGAACTGATACAACTCAATAAATCCCAGAAAAATGCCGAAAGTGTAACGCACGACTGTTACAAGATATATGAACAGCTGAATGAACAAACCAACAACGAAGAACAAAAACAATTGGCTCAAAAAATTCTCTCCATTGCCGGGAAACTGCATGAAATCAAAAAAGATAACCAACGTATCTACGCCGGGCTGGCCGCTTTGACCAACAACCATCATATTGACGACT
Source organism: Megamonas sp. UBA1799 (assembly GCA_002319815.1). Taxonomy (GTDB): domain Bacteria; phylum Bacillota; class Negativicutes; order Selenomonadales; family Selenomonadaceae; genus UBA1799. The sequence continues at coordinate 28,229 of DCFR01000019.1, read as the reverse complement.
ATGCACGGGCTAAAACGCTGGCCCATCTGATTCTTGATTCCCAGCGCAAATACGCGCGTTCCTTAAAGAAAAATATTTTCTTCCTATCCAAAGTTGACAATACTTTGCCCCCGCTGCACGTATACACACTGCTTTCCTTAATCAACAATCTGATTGCCAACGCTGTAGAGGCCATAAAAACAACCGGCAGTATCCGGCTGAGTTTGCAGCGGCAAACCGCCGATCTTCTCGTCCAGGTGGAAAACACCGGCAGCGCTATTGCTCCCCAAAAACTGTCGTTGATTTTTCAGCCCGGATACACGACCAAATTTGATCAGGACGGCAATGCGTCTACCGGCATTGGTCTGAGCTATGTCAAAGACCTCGCCCAGACGCTGGGCGGTTCCGTCAGCATCGATTCTGACGGACAACATCAAGTCTGCTGCCGGCTAAAAATTCCTTTGACCGCTTGCAGCGCTTCGCCGACGCCGGCTTTTTCCTTTGCCTGGCCGGCGCCGGGCAGCAAAAAAACAATACCGGACCCCGCCTGCAGCAGTGGACAAACCATTTGATCTCGTTAAACAATGGAGGATAAAGAAAAATGCGTTTTATGTTAATTGATGACGATGCAGCCATTCGCTCCATGCTGCAAGATGTCATTGAAGATTATGATCTGGGCGAAGTAATTGATTCCTTTGATAATACCCAGCAACTCAATGCCGAACTGCTGCATCTGCACGCTATTGATATTCTGATCATTGACATGCTCATGCCGGAGCAGGATGGCGTCCAAGCCGTCAAAATAATTAAACCGGCTTTTAACGGTAAGGTGATCATGTTGTCACAAGTAGAAAACAAGGAACTTATTGGCAATGCCTACCAACTGGGCGTGGATTATTATATTACCAAGCCGCTGAACCGGATCGAAATTGTCAGCGTCATCCGCATGGTCAGTGAACATCTGCGTCTGAAAAAACTAGTATACAACATCGAAGACAATCTGCACACAGCGCTGCAACCCGCCGGCAGCCGGACCGAAAAAGCACCTGTCTCGGTCCGAAACCGCGGCCAGGCCATTTTGGACACGTTGGGGATCAGCGCCGATGCCGGTTATCATGATTTACTGGACATTCTCGAAGAATTATCCCAGCGCCCGGAAAAAAGTATGGACGCGCCCTGCCTGAAGTTGAAGGATCTTTTTTTAAAGCTGGCGCAAAATCGACAAAACGAAAATCCACAAAAGGCGGCCAAGGCTATTGAGCAACGCTTGCGCCGCACCATTTATCAAGCGCTGATCAACCTGGCTTCCATCGGCGTGGTGGACTATGCTAACCCAAAATTTGAAGACTACGCGTCGCGTTACTTTGACTTTTCCGAAATACGCCGGGTCATGCAATCACTGGAAAATGAAGAAAAACCGCCCATGTCCTCGGTACATATTAACCTGAAAAAATTTTTACACACGCTGGTGTCGGATGCTAAAAAAATAGAATGAGTTAATTTTATCCTATCTGAAATATATAGATTGTTGCAGCGCAGGAACAGGAGGAATTCATATGGAAATCGCCATAGTCACGGGAGCTTCCAACGGTCTTGGCCGCGAATTCGTTTTTTTACTTGATAAAGAAAACCTGGATGAAATCTGGGTGATCGCCCGCCGAACCAAACTGCTGCAAGCATTGCAAACTGCAGTCAAGACGCCGCTGCGTATCCTTTCGCTGGATCTTATCCAGCGGACATCCTTAGATGAACTACAGCGACTGCTGCTGCAGGAAACACCCGCTGTCCGCTATCTGATCAATGCCGCCGGCTTTGGTAAGATTGGCAAGTATGACGAAATCCCTCTCTCAGCATTGCTGGACATGATCGACCTCAATGGCCGGGCCGCAATCGCCATCACGCAGATCAGCCTTCCTTATATGGCCGCCAACAGTCATATTCTGGAAATTTGTTCCGTCGCCGCCTTCCAGCCCATTCCCTTTTTCAATGTCTATGCCGCCAGCAAAGCCATGCTCTATCGCTATAGCCGCGCCTTGGCCGTGGAACTGTCACCTCGACAAATTTATGTAACGGCTGTCTGCCCTTACTGGATTAAAGATACAGGATTCATTCCCATTGCACAGCAAGCCAAAAGCAGTACCTATTTCCAACATTTCCCTTTTGCCGCTAAGGAAGCCGATGTGGCCAGACGCGCCTGGCAGTCGGCAAAACGCAAAAATACCGTTGTCACGCCCAGTTTTTTTGCCTGTTTGGAACGCTGCGCCGCCAAAATCCTGCCGCATAGCCTGATGATGCGTCTCAGCATACTGTTTTGCCGTCTGTAACCGGAAATAGCATCCACGCCCATCAGCAAAAAATACCTCTTGCCGCCTCCGTATGTTTCACAGCAAAATCGCCTTTAAGAGTGCTATTACACAAACTCTTTACATTATCCATTGACAAGAGGCCAAGAAACTGCTATAGTCATTATTCGTGACGTTAGTGTTATCTCATATATCCTCGATAATATGGTTCGAGAGTTTCTACCCGACCGCCGTAAAGGGTCGGACTATGAGTGAACAACCGGCTGCATACAATGGAAATCTTGACGATGAATATTATCCTTGCGTCACATTCATCCGCCTATGAAATTTTCCTGACAGTGGTTTCACTCATACGAGTGATACTTGTGTCAGGTTATTTTATTTGTAGGAGGTTTTTATATGACAATTCAAGATTTACTGGCAGCGATTGGTGTTATTATCAATGGACTGCCGCAGGGGCTTTTAGCCCTGACCTTTGGCTTTGCATCGGTCCCAACCGCCGCCGGATTCATCGCCGGCGCTGTCGGATGCGGAATATTCGGCATTGTTGCGCCGGTATCCTTTCAAGCGGAAACCATTACGCTGGTAGGAACCATGGGCCGCAATATTACGGAACGCCTTTCCATGGTATTCTGGGAAGGCTGTATTTTGCTGATCATCGGGTTACTGGGCGTTTTCTCAAAGATTGTTGACCTGATCGGCCCGGTGATTACCAACGGCATGATGGCCGGCGTCGGCATCCTGCTCACCAAAGTGGCCATTGATATGACCAGACGCAATCCTTATATGGGCGGTTTCTCGATTGCCAGCGCACTGTTGACATACTACATAACGCCGGATCCCGCTAACAAACTGGTCTTTACCATTGTTATCTCCGTATTATTAACCACGCTCATGGGCTTCGTTGTAAAACAAAAAACGAAATTTGCCTACGATCCGGAAAGAGAAAAGTTTATTTTCCAAAAGCCGATCATCAACCGCAATGTCATCCGCGGCGCGCTGGGGATCGCTACGCTCAACATCGGCGCCAACATTGCCTTTGGCAGCATCACCGCGCATACCATTGCCAAGGCTGATATCAACCTGGATCAGCTGACCATCGTCAGCAGCATCGCCGATATTGCTTCCTCTTTATTTGGCGGCGGTCCGGTGCAGTCGATTATTTCAGCAACCGGCGCAGCGCCCCATCCGGTGCTGGCGGCCGTACTCATGATGAGTCTCATGGCGGTCATTCTTTTGTCCAGACTGCTGCCCAAAATCGGTAAATTTGTCCCCAGTGAATCCATTGCCGGCTTTCTGCTTGTCCTCGGGGCCATTGTAACGGTTCCGACCAATGCATCTCTGGCGCTGCAAAGCGGCATTGGCACGCCGGATTCCATTATCGGCGCGGCAACTATGGCGGTTACTGCCATCACCGACCCCTTTGTTGGCATGGTTGCTGGTTTGATTGTAAAATCGTTAATGCTCATTTTTGCATAAAGGAGAGATGATTAATGACTAAAACTAAAACTAAAACTTATACCATATCACTCTGCGGATTAAAACGGGAACTGCCGATCCTTCCCATCAGTCCGACATTATCTATTGCCAGCTTTGTAATTTTGGGCGATACCGAGCTTGTCGGTAAAACGGCTCCGGCGCTGCTGAAAAAGCTGCCGCCGTTTGATATTTTGATAACAGCGGAAGCAAAGGGTATCCCGCTGGCCTGCGAAATGGCCCGCCTGCTAAACCAAAATTATGTTATTGCCAGAAAAAGCATCAAAGGTTATATGGACGATCCGCTGACCATCAAAGTAAACTCCATCACCACACAGAAAGAACAAATGCTTTGCCTTGACGGCAAAGACGCCAGAACGATCAAAGGAAAACGCATTGCCCTGATCGACGATGTGATCAGCACCGGCGAGTCCATTGCCGCCCTGGAACAATTAGTTACCGCAGCCGGCGGCATCATCGCTGTCAAAGCGGCGATTCTGGCGGAAGGCGATGCGGCTAAAAGAACGGATATTATCTATTTACAGGAACTGCCCTTATTCCCGCAGGCCTGAAGCACGCACCTTATTGATTGCTTGCGCCGATGAATAAAGCGCCGTCATGGTTGATCCTTACGACAACCATGACGGCGCTTTTTATCTGCATTTTTCTATGGATGCGATCGCGATATACCGCCGATTCTTTTAAAACAAAAAATACAATTGTGTCATCGGCAAGGAAGCCGCCGGTTCCGACGTGATTTCCACGCCATCCGCCTTCACCTTCTTGGTTTCCGGATCAATTTCTATCTTAGGAACTGCATTGTTAAAAATCATGTCTTTCTTGCTGATCATCCGGCACCCCTTCACGGGCAACACCATTTTATTCAATCCCAGTTCTTCTTTTATGCCGTTTTCATAAGCCAGCTGGGACACAAAAGTAACACAGGTATTGGCCCGCGCCTTCCCCAGAGAGCCAAACATCGGCTTCATGAGCACCGGCTGCGGCGTAGGAATCGACGAACTGGCATCTCCCATCTTGGCGGCAATAATAAACCCGCCCTTGATGATGACCTCGGGCTTAACGCCAAACATATCCGGCCGCCAAAGAACCAGATCCGCCATTTTACCGGCTTCAACCGAGCCAATATAATCCGCCGTGCCGCAAGCTAACGCCGCATTGATTGTATATTTGGCGATGTAACGCTTGACCCGGAAATTATCATTGCCCGCAGCATCTTCAGCTAATTTTCCCCGCTGCTTTTTATTTTTATCTGCCAACTGCCATGTGCGGGTAATAACTTCGGCCGGCCGCCCCATGGCCTGCGAATCCGAGTTGATAATAGAAATAGCGCCCATGTCATGCAGCACATCCTCGGCGGCAATCGTTTCCCGACGGATACGCGATTTTCCAAAGGCAATATCATCGGGAATATCACTGTCCATATGATGGCAGACCATCAGCATATCCAGATGTTCATCATAGGTGTTAATGGTATACGGAATCGTCGGCGTCGTCGTGGACGGGATGACATTCGCTGCGCCGGTCATGACCATAGTATCGGGAGCATGTCCGCCGCCGGCGCCTTCCGTATGAAACGCATGAATGGTTCTGCCATTATACGCCTGAATGCTGTTTTCAACGTTGCCGCATTCATTGATCGAATCCGTATGAATCGCTATGGAAATATCATACTGATCGGCTACAGTCAGCGCCGTATCAATGACCTCCGGCGTGCTGCCCCAGTCTTCATGAATCTTACAGCCGGCGGCCCCGGCGGCAATTTGCTCGACCAGCGCATCCGGACAGGAAGAATTTGCTTTGCCCAAAAGCAAAAAATTCATGGGCAGTTCATCCACCGCTTCCAGCATTCTCTTAATATTCCAAGGACCCGGCGTGCAGGTCGTGGCAAAAGTACCGTCCGCCGGTCCGGTGCCGCCTCCGTACATAGTCGTAACACCGGAAAACAATGCCGTCTCCGCCTGCTGCGGACAGATAAAATGCACATGCGTATCAATCGCGCCCGCCGTCACGATAAGTCCTTCGGCCGAAAGGACCTCGGTGCCGGCGCCGATAACCAGCTTGGGATTGACTCCATCCTGGGTATCTGGATTACCCGCCTTGCCGATGGCAACAATTTTGCCATCTTTAATGCCGATATCCGCTTTAACAATGCCGGTATAATCAATAATCACCGCATTGGTCAGGCACAGATCCAGAGCGCCGTTTTTATTGGTCAGGCCGGAATTTTGCCCCATGCCGTCGCGAATGGTTTTGGAGCCACCGAACTTGCACTCTTCACCATACACGGCATAGTCTTTTTCTACTTCAACAATCAGGTCCGTATCCGCCAGCCTTATTTTGTCTCCGACAGTAGGCCCGTACATGCCGCCATAAGTTTTTCTATCTATCGTAAACATATTTTGCACCTCTCCCTTGACTGATTTTACGCAATCCTCTTATTCTATGAACCCTTTCAAACTGGCGTTCAGCAGCGCCTGCTTTTTGCGGCTTGCCGATATCTGCCCGTTGGTAAGACCATTGAGCCCCTTAATGACCTGTCTGCCGCCAAAAGGCACCAACTGCACGGTTTTTTCTACGCCCGGTTCCCACCGTACAACTGTTCCCGAAGGAATATCCAGTTTATATCCATAAGCCGCTTCACGGTCAAAGGCCAAAAACCGATTGACCTCAAAAAAATGCATATGCGAACCGACGGCGATCGGCCGCTTATCGGTATTTTTTACCAAAAGCTTAATGGTGGGCCGACCAACATTGCCCGTAATCTTCTCTTCTTTATAAAAAATTTCTCCCGGAATCATATTTTTCACCTCATTTATATTATTGAATCGGATGATGCACGGTTACTTGCTTTGTCCCATCCGGAAAGGTTGCTTCAATGGACAATGCGGGAATCATTTCCGCGACCCCTTCCATCACATCGTCACGTGTCAGCAAATGCTTGCCATATTCCATCAGTTCCAAAACCGTAAGTTTGCCGTCCCGTACTTTTTCATAAATATCCGCCGTAATATAAGCTATAGCTTCCACATAATTGAGCTTCACACCGCGTTTTTTTCTTTTTGCCGCCAGTTCGCCCATAACATGTACCATGAGTCGTTCACTTTCGCGTTGCGTTAAATGCATATTGATTCCTCCTTAAACACAGTAAAGATCAGATGGCAATTCTTGCCTGAATTTCCTTCATCTCCATAGCGGCGGTTTCACCGCTTTCGATAATTTCGCCTTTTTCCATTACATAATAGTCATCGGCAACATCCAAGACAAATTCCAAATACTGTTCGACGATAAAAATCGTATAGCCGGCAGTTTTCAACTGTTTGATGACCCGGCCAATGTCCTGAATGATGGACGGCTGAATGCCTTCGGTCGGTTCATCCAGGAGCAAAAGCTTCGGATGCCCTACCAACGCTCGGGCAATGGCAAGCTGCTGCTGCTGTCCGCCGCTGAGATCGCCTCCTTTACGCGTCAGCATGGTTGCCAAAACAGGGAACAGTTCAAACACTTTCGCATCCACCGCCCCTTGTCCGCCATTCATTTCCAATCCCAACTCGAGATTTTCCCCGATGGTCATCTGCGGAAAAATATCCCTCCCCTGCGGCACGTAACCAATCCCCTGCTGCGCCCGCCAATACGTCGGGCGTCCCATGAGTTCCTGCCCCTGCAGACGTATACTGCCGCAGGGCGTCTTGACCAGTCCCATGATACTTTTCAGCAGCGTTGTTTTGCCCACGCCGTTGCGGCCGATCAAGCAGACCACCCGACCGTCCGGCACCTGCAGATTGACGTTTTTCAGAATAATACTTTCGCCGTAATAAGCGCATAAATCTTTGACTTCAAGCACACGCGCCGCCTCCCCGTCCCAAATAAACTTCGATTACCTTGGGATTTGCCTGCACATCGGCCACATTGCCTTCATCAAGAATACGCCCTTCATGCAGAACCGTGACCCGCGTTGCATACTCCCGGACAAATTCCATATCATGCTCCACCACGATGACCGTACAGCGCTTGGCAATTTTTTGCAGCAGTTCGCCGGTTTTTGTTGTTTCCCGTCGTCCCATACCGGCCACCGGCTCGTCGAGCAGAATGAGTTTTAAATTCTGTACAATTAGCATGGCAATTTCCAGCCACTGCTTCTGCCCATGAGAAAGAGCCGCCGCCGGCAGATGTGCCTGCGCTTGTAAATCAACCAGACGCAGAACCTCTTCAATCCGATCTTTTGCTCCGCCGTCACACCATGAAAAATCGAAGCAAATATGCCCCGGTCCCGCTGCACGGCCAGCTCCATATTTTCATAAACGGTAAGGCTGCCAAACACGGACGGAACCTGAAACTTGCGCCCGATCCCGACATTTACCAGCTCATGCTCGGCAAAACGCGTCACATCAATATTACCGTTAAATAAAATTTCGCCAGAAGCAGGTTTGGTGCGGCCGCAAATCGCATCGAGCAGTGTCGTCTTACCCGCTCCGTTCGGTCCAATAAAAAACCGGATTTCCCCTTCTTCCACCCGGGTATATACCTGCTGCACCGCCTTAAAGCCATCGAAGGAAATACTCAGGTCCCGTATATCCAGAATTGTTTTCGCCATGAAGAATTCCTCCTTTATGCCAAAGGCCGTGAAGCAACCTCCGACTTATCCTCTCCGCTCGCGCCAGCCGATCGATGTAGACGCGCATACAGCCGCGGCGCCCATTTCTTTACTTCGCCAACCAGACCCATCGGCATAAAAAGCACAAACACAATAAAGGCGATGCCGATAAAATACGACCACACCTCTGGAAACGACTCGCTGATACCGCTTTTCAAAGCATTGACGAGAATGGCCCCCAGAATCGCGCCGATCAAAGTTCCTCGTCCGCCGATTGCCACCCAGATGACCATCTCAATCGAGGGCACAATCCCCATTTCAGCAGGAGAAATAATCCCGACCTGCGGAACGAATACAGCGCCGGCAATACCGGCAATCGCCGCCGAAGATACATAGACAAAAATCTTATAACCCGTAGGATTATACCCGGAAAACCGCACCCTGTTTTCACCATCGCGAATCGCCACCAAAATCCGGCCAATGCGGTGTGTCACCAAAAAGCGGCAATACCCATAAACCAGAACCAGCAAAGCAATGGCTGCATAATACAGTGCCAATCGGGTTTCATCCAGAATCAGCGGCGCGCCAAAAATCGTTGTAAACCCGGTGATGCCATTGGTTCCGCCCGTATACGCCTGCTGGCCGATGAACAACACGACAAAAATAATGGAAAGCGCCTGCGAGAGAATGGAAAAATACACGCCGCGAATCCGATTTTTAAAGGTCAGCCAGCCGAGCAAAAAGGCCAGCCCTGCCGGCAGCAACACCACAAAGATCAGCGCTGCCGGATGCGCAAACGGCGCCCATATCGCCGGCAGATGCGTCAGCCCGCTCCAGCTCATAAAATCCGGCAGCTTGCCGCCGGAGGCTTCCAGCTTCAGATACATCCCCATGGCATATGCGCCCAATCCGAAAAACACGCCATGCCCAAGGCTGAGAATCCCCGTATAGCCCCAGATGAGATCAATCCCCACCGCGAGAATAGCAAACGAAATAAACTTCCCCAACAGATTGACCCGGAAATCCGACAAAAATAAGGGAGCAGCGCAAAGCGCCGCCACCACCAAACAGAACGCCAGAACATTTGAAGACAATCTTCTTTTCTTCATCCCACTCACCTCAATCTTCATCTAACGCCCGGCTTTTTACCGAGAACAATCCTGTAGGCCGCCACTGCAAAAATAAAATAACCAGAGTAAAGACAATCACCTTCCCGAGCGACGCATCGGTTAAAAACTCAAAACTCGTATTGCCCATGCCGATAATAAAGCCGCCCGCTATGGTCCCAGCCAACGTTCCAACCCCGCCCAGTACCACGACCATAAATGTATCAACGATATAATTTGTGCCCAAAGTAGGTCCGATCGAACCCAGCAGACTCAGCGCTGCGCCGGCAATCCCGGCCATGCCGGAACCAAATGCAAAGGTATACGCATCAATCCGGCGAGTATTCAGACCCAGGCTGGCAGCCATCGCCCGATTCTGCATGACTGCGCGAATCTTGCGGCCATAACGGCTGCGATACAAGAGACCGTATACAGCGGCAAAGCAGGCCGTAACCAGCAATAAAATAAACAGGCGTTTGTAAGGAAAACTCAGACCCGCCAATACCAGACTGCCGCTCAGAAACCCCGGCGCCCTGACATCGACATTCGGCGCCCCAAAAATACTGCGCGCCAGCTGCTGCAGCACCAGACTGACGCCCCAGGTCGCCAGAATACTGTCTAAAGGCCGCCCGTACAAATGACGAATGACCGTGCGTTCCAGCAGATAACCCATCGCCCCGGCCAAAAGGAATGCGGCCGGAATCGCAAAAATAAAATAAACATCAAACAAACCGGCCGGCAAATAATTGGCAAATATTTTTTGTACCAGATACGCTGCATAAGCGCCAATCATGATAAACTCGCCATGCGCCATATTGATTACTTTCATCAGACCGAACGTAATCGCGAGCCCCAGCGCCGCCAGCATAAAAATGGAACTCACACTCAGCCCATTAAACGCTTGTAAAATATAGGTATCCATTTTCTCACCCGCTTTCCCCAAAAAAGAGAAGGGGCCGCCATATTGGGCAGCCCGATTTTCTTTAATTACTCAATCCCTGTGCCCAGGAATATGTTTTAAGATAAGGATCCGGGCGGATTGCTTCCGGCGTACTCCATATCTCCTTGATCGTTCCATCTGCCTGCACCTCGCCGATACGAACCGGTTTCCAGAGATGCTGGTTTTCTCCCTCGATCTTTACCGTTCCTTCCGGCGCTTTGAACTCCAGTCCCTTCGCCGCTGCCTTCACTTTTTCCACATCGGTGGAACCGGCCTTCTCGACTGCCGCTGCCCAAAGGTAAACGGCATCATAACCAGCCTCAATCGGATCATCCGTCACCCGATCCGCACCATATTTTGCTTTGTAATTTTTAACAAACGCAGCATTTTCCGGCGTATTCGTCGTCTGATAATAATTCCAGGAAACCAGATGTCCGGCCATATTGTCCCCACCGATGCCGCGAACCTCTTCTTCCGCGATACTAACGGAACAAGTCGTGAGATCTTTTGCGCTGATGCCGGCGTCTTTCAGCTGTTTAAAGAATGCTACATTGCTGTCGCCGTTCAGCGTATTAAACACAATATCCGGCTTGACTTCTTTAATCTTATTGATGATCGTACTGTAATCCGTATGTCCCATCGGCGTATACTCTTCGCCGACTAAATCGCCGCCCTCAGCCTTTAATTCTGCCTTGATGATCTTATTGGCCGTGCGCGGGAATACATAGTCTGAACCTACGAGGAATACCTTTTTCCCTTTGTTTTTAAGCAGCCATTCGACCGCCGGCACGATTTGCTGGTTGGGCGCAGCTCCCGTATAGAAAATATTCGGCGAAGATTCCATGCCTTCATACTGTACCGGATACCACAGCAGTCCTTTCATACTTTCAAAGACCGGCAGCACCGCTTTACGGCTGGCAGACGTCCAGCAGCCAAAAACCGTAGCGACTTTATCCTTTTGCAAAAGCTTCTTAGCCTTTTCAGCGAACACGGCCGGATCAGAAGCGCCGTCTTCAATGACCGGTTCCAGTTTCTTGCCCAGCACGCCGCCCTTGGCATTGATTTCATCAATCGCCATAAGCTCGGCATCGCGCACCGAAACCTCACTGATTGCCATTGTGCCGCTCAGCGAATGCAGGATACCTACTTTGATGGTGTCCCCGCTTTCTGCGGAACTTTTTCCTGCCGGCTGCTGCCCGCCGCAGCCCGTCAGCAAGGCGGAGCTCATAAACAAGGCGGATAGTGCGATGGCCGCCGATTTTCTGAGCTTCAAAAGACTTTTACTCTTCATCATCTTTTTCATCCTCTCTCTTCCCGCAAAACAATAACAAAAAACCGCAGCTGCGGGATCGTTCCCGGCAGGCTGCGGCATCATTGCACGCTATTGTCATTGCTTTTTACAACTCTTATTATAAGGACATTCCCAGAGAAAGAGAACCTTACTTTTCTGCTTTTTTACCCGAAAAAAACTGCTTTTGCAGCGATGAGCGATATTCCAAAGGCGTAACGCCGACATATTTTTTAAACAAACTGGTAAAATAATCCGGCGTCTTGTAGCCCAGCCGGTCACTGACCTCATAATTCTTATATTGCCCGCTGGCCAAAAGTTGTTTTGCTCGTTCCATCTTGACTTGGGTAACATATTCTACAAAAGCCAACCCGGTCTTTTTTCGAAACACCCGCCCGGCATAATCCCGGCTAAGATGGAGCGCCGTCGCCACATCATCCAGCGTCGTACCTGCTTCCACATGATCCACCACGAATTCACAAATTGCCTGCACCAGCCGACTGGGACTGGCATTGCCGACGAAATACTCCGGCAGGCTTTCCTGTGCCCGTCGGCTTAGTGTATCGGCTCCAGGGCTGCCCTGCTGCGCCTGAAGATAGCCGGCGGCCCTTACAAGCGCCGCCTTCAGTTCCTGAGGGCGAACCGGTTTCATCATATAATCGAGCACGCCATAGCGAATACCGCGCTGCGCATATTCAAACTCCCGATAAGTGCTGAGCAGAATCACACTCACTTTACTCTGCCGCTGCTGCAGTTCCTGCAAAAACTCCATACCATCCATGCCTGGCATGCGGATGTCAACAATCGCCAGATCAATGGTCAGCGCCGCCAGCTTCTCCAAGGCTTCCCTGCCGTCGGACGCTTCAGCGGCAACACAAAATCCCTGCCCCTGCCAATCAAAACGTTTCAAAATATACCGAAAAGCCTGATCATCATCCACTAAAAGCACGTTGTACAAGGCCTTCATCTCCTTTTAGCTGCAAATCCGCCTGCAAAAGCTGCGCGGCCGTGCCAAAGTCATATGCCAGAATCAGCGCCCGCAGCTTCGCGGTCAGCGGCTCGCCCAAACACTTTGTATACGCCTCCTGATGCTCCACGAAAACAGTCCGGGCGGCAATTTCTCCCCGCTGCAGCGACTGCAAAAGTTCCGCCGGCTGCAGCCAGGCTGTTTGTGACGATACCGACGCGGTTGACGACGGTTCTGCCAGTGCCGTCCGGACAACCTGCAGCGTCTCTTTTAGCAGCTCGCCGTACGCAAAAATCTGCCGCCCGTCCCCTTGGTCATTCCCGCTTCTTAACAACTTTAATAGCCCGGCCGATGCCTGCTGCAGCTTTTCAGCCCCGATGTTAGCGGCGCTGCCTTTCAAAGCGTGCACCAATTCCTGCAAAGCCGCGCCCTCTAGCGTTGTCAGACGCCGAACATCATCCCGGTGCTGTTCCTGAAACAACTGCAGAATTTCCCGGTACGCCGCTTGATCCTGTCCCAGCCGTTCCAAAACCGGCGCTGTATGCAAAATAGCCGCGTCTTGCTTCTCACCCGCTGCCGACGCATCGGACGACAGTGACGATGGCATGGCGCCATGCGTCAAAATCCCCGTTAAAAGCGCATACAACTTCGCCGGCTGCAGCGGTTTTTCCAAAAAGCCATCCATGCCGGCCTCCTTCACCCGCACTTTGGCTTCGCTGACCACATCGGCCGACAGCGCTATCACGGGAATATTTTTATATCCCTCCAGCCGTCGCAGTCGTTTCACCGTCTCATAGCCATCCATGACCGGCATGCGCACATCCAGCAAGACTAAAGAAAAGCTCTGCTGCGCTGCTAGCTCCAGCGCCTTAGCGCCGCTTTCCGCCGCTGTCACCTCGAGCCCCATCCCCATGAGAATTTTCTGCGCCATGAGCCGGTTAACCGCATAATCTTCAACCAGTAAAACCTGCTGCCCCAAAAACGGCTGTTCTTCCACCGCTTCTTTTTCATCCAGGGGAACAGCCGATTCCTGGGCTGGCGTCGCCGCAATGGTAAAGGAAAAACAAGAACCCCGGCCTGGTTCGCTTTCCAGCTCCAACTCGCCCCCCATGAGTTTCACCAGCTTCTGGCTGATGGCCAGCCCCAGCCCTGTGCCGCCATAACGGCGGGAAGTCGATACATCCGCCTGTGTAAATGCTTCAAATAAGTTTCCCTGCTGCTCCGGCGAAATCCCAATGCCGGTATCCCGGACCGCAAAATGCAGCAGCTGTTTTTCCGCCGAAAACGCAACCGCCAGACTAACTTCACCACAAGCCGTAAATTTTACCGCATTGGCCAATAAATTAAGCAATACCTGCTTCAGCCGCAGGGAATCGCCATAAATACAAGCCGGAACATCAGCGGCGCATTGCTGCCGAAAGCCCAATTTTTTCTGCCGGGCCGTTTCCCGGATCATCATACAAACTTCATCGATCGCCGACTGCAAACGAAACGGCACTCGTTCCACCGTCATACAGCCTGCCGCGATTTTAGAAAAATCCAAGATTTCATTGACAATTTCCAAGAGATTTTCCGCTGCCGTGCCAATATCTTCAATATATTCCATCGCCGGACCGTACACGGCTTCCTTTTTCAGCAAATAATGGTAGCCGATAATCGTATTGAGCGGTGTCCGAATTTCATGGCTCATATTGGCCAAAAACTCGGATTGCGCCCGATTGGCCCGCTCTGCTTCTTCCTTCGCCTCTTTCATACGCGTCTCGGCCTGCCGGCGGCGAATCAATTCCTGAGCAAAGGAACGATACAGCTGATTAAATGCCGCCGCCAGCATCCAGAGCTCGTCGGTCCCCTGTGGATGCAGCCGAAAATGCCGTTTGCGCAGAGAAAATCCCTGCAGCTGCTGAATATACTGCCGAATCGGATTCGTAAGTTTCACCGTAAACAACCCCAGCAGCCCGGCAATCGCCAGGACAATGACGACCGCCAACGCAGCCTGCAGAATAAAAGCATTCCGCAGATTATGCTGCGCCCGAAAAAGCTCTTTATCCAGCCGAGCATTCATTTTCTGCTGAAAGCTGGCAATCGGCGACATAATGATGGTCTTGCTGTGATCATAATCTGCATCAAACATCAGACGAAGCGCCAGCGCTGACTTCTCCGCCGGGCTGAGTTTTTCATCTTCAGCGCGCAGCGGTTTTTGAGCCGCTTCCGGCGGCATTTGCGCCTCTGTCTTCCCCTCTGCCTCCTGAATCAGACGCATAGAACGCCGTTCCGTCTCCACCAATTCATCCGAATGCAGTTTGGCCTCAGCCAGCAGCTCCTGTTCCTCCAGCGTTGAATCTTGTTTCTGCAGCTCCTCTATCGCCCGGTCGCGCGTGCGAATGACTTCAATTTCCCGCCAATAGTTGCGCAGATGCACCTCGTCATGCGTCACCGCGTATTTTCTGGCTTCATCTGTCAGATAGTCGGATGCATCCGCCAGCGAGATCCCTAAATCCTTAAATAAGCTCCGCTGCTGTTCGGCAGCCGTTTCCGCATCAATATTGGCATGCAGCACACAAATACTAATGACCAGCATCCCTGTGATCACCAGAAAAACCCCCATCAACAAGCGATTCAGCACTTGCTGTGACATGCTGTCCGGATTGCCTATAGAACGCATCGCTGTCATCTCCATATAAAAAAGCACAGGCTGCCAGAAGATATCTTCTTCTCTGGCGCCTGTGCCAAATCTTTACTTTCTTTTCTTATCATTTCATTATAGAATAAAATCATTCATTTGACAAATACATGATTTTTATTAAAAGAGGTGCCTTTGATGCAGCCAGCCGATTTTCATGCCAAAATATTGATTATCGACGATTCTCCGGAAAGCATTGCGGCCGCAGCCGCTGTTTTAAAAACCGCCGATTATCAGCTTTATGTAGCCGTCAACGCACACATTGCCATGGAACTTATCACCCAGCAGCCGCCGGACCTGATCCTGCTCGATGTGCGCATGCCGGATGTCGATGGTTTTGCCCTGTGCCGCCAGCTAAAATCCCAACCCGTCACGGCGGCGATTCCCGTGATTTTTCTCACCGCCAGCGATGACGAAACCAATATCCGCACTGCCTTTTCTCTGGGCGCCAGCGATTACGTCACCAAACCCTTCAAAAAAAGTGAACTGCTCGCGCGTGTCAACACGCAGATTCAACTGCGGCAGCAGCAGCAAAATCTGCAAAAAGCATATCAGGATCTCGACGCCTTCTGCGCCTCGGTAGCGCATGACTTGAAATCTCCGCTGCTCACCATGGAGCAGCTTGCCGCCATTCTGCAACAAGACTATGCCGACCAACTGCCGCCGACGGCCCAGCCCATCACGGCCGCCCTAGCAACAAAAGCGCAGGAAACCATCGCCATCGTAGATCACCTGCTGGCTTTTTCCCGCGCCTCAAAAAGTGCTCTGCGCTATGCGCCAATTGATATGCAGCGCCTTCTGCAAGAACTGTATGACGAGCTTACGGCCGAAGAACCTCAACGAAAAATTGAATTTACCGTTGGACCGCTCCCAATAATTGCCGGCGATCCCATCCTCATCCGGCAGCTCCTGCAAAATATCCTTTCCAATGCGCTAAAGTATACCCGGTACAAAGAACCGGCACAGATTCACTTTACCTGCAGTGAAACCAATCGGGAATACATTTTCTGTTGCAAAGACAACGGCGCCGGCTTTGATATGCGCGGCGCCCATCGACTGTTTCACGTATTTGAACGGCTGCATTCCGAACGCGAATTTCCCGGCAGCGGCGTCGGACTGGCCATCTGCCAGCGCATCGTCCAGCGCCACGGCGGCAGCATCCGCCTGACCGGTCAGCCCGATCAAGGCGCCGAATGCTGGTTTTCCCTGCCAAAAAAGCCGAAATAATACCCTGCCATGTTGCCGCCGGATCATTTGAGTGCACCGCCTCTATAGCAGCCTGTATTTAATTTATTATCGCCATTATTATCGCCAGTCCTGTTTGCAACTTCCGAAAACGGAAATACTACTTTAATAAAATGATCTAAAATATGTCCTTATTATATGCACTTAGAATCTTGCTTATACCAGAGCCAAGCTGTTCAACCAGCCCCACATCCTTGAATACACGCATCAGCTCACGATTGCGTGGCATACTGCTGCAGCTAAAGAAATCTTCAATACTCTGTCTGGGAATCAGACCGCCATAGGATGTCATAACAATACGATTAGTGAATATCTCAAATACTGGCGGTATTTCATGGGTAAAATCAATAATAGATTTTCAGCTGAGCAGACTTCAGATCCTGCCGCGGTGAAGGAATATTACGAAGTCTCGTATGAATCCGCTTGGCATATAACTCGTCAATCATGGCCGTTGTCATCGGCTGGCTGGAAGTACCCATCCTGATATAGCATCCGCTTGGAAACATCCCCTTGCTCTTGATATAATACGGTTTCTCAAGTCCACTGGATACCAAGACCTTAATCACAGGAACATCCTCTACAACTACTCAATCCTCCACTCCCAATAGCTTCAACTGTGCCTTGATCTCCGCTTCCAGTGCGGCAATGTCCTTGTTGTCCTGTTGCAGTTGACGGTTGACTTCGGCCAGATCGATTTCGGCTTCTTCCTCGAAAGTATCTACATAACGAGGAATATTGAGATTATAGTCATTTTTTTTGATTTCATCCAGGTTTGCCAGGTGAGCGTATTTATCAACATCCTGACGCGTGAGATAGGTCTGAATGATTTTTTCGATAGCATCTTCACTGAGGTTATTTTGATTTTTCGCCTTGATGAAGTCCAGACTGGCATCGATAAAAAGAATATCCTTTGTCGAACGCTTTTTTTTCAGCACCAGAATAATCGTGGGAATGCTGGTGCCATAAAAAAGATTGGCGGGCAGACCAATAATGGTATCGATGCGGTTTTTTTCGATCAGTGTCTGACGAATCTTTCCCTCGGCTGCGCCGCGAAAAAGCACGCCGTGCGGCAGGACGATCGCCATTGTTCCCGTTTCGTTCAAATGGTACAGGCTGTGCAGTACGAAGGCATAGTCTGCTTTGGACGCCGGAGCCAATTTGCCGTATTCACTAAACCGCGGGTCTTTGAGTTTGGATTCGCGATTGTCCCATTTCGCGGAATAAGGTGGATTGGCGACGACGGCATCAAAGCTGCGCGGACGATCTATGCCCTTGCTGTCCGGACCGTCCGGCCAATCATTTTCAAGAGTATTGGCATTGCTCAGCGTCATGTTGGTATAGGAAACATTGTGCATCATGAGATTCATGCGCGCAAGGTTGTAGGTCGTCGTATTAAGCTCCTGTCCATAATATTTGATGGGCGTCCCCACTGGCAGTTCCTGCCCTACGGTGAGAAGCAAAGAACCAGAGCCCATTGTCGGGTCATAAAGCTCAAAAAACGCATCCTTTTTTACTGCCCCATTCGTAACGATCTTGGCCAGTATCTGGCTGACCTGATGCGGCGTATAGAATTCGCCGCCTTTCTTGCCGGCGCTGGCAGCAAACTGGCCGATAAGATATTCATAGATTTCCCCGAGGATATCCTTGCCATCCGCGCTCTTGTACTCCATCCCATCTACAAGTTTCACGATATTATTCAGCGATTTTGCCCGTTCATTCGTTGAGCTTCCGAGGCGCGTATCACCCAAATTGATGTCATTGAAAACGCCCTTGAAGTCCTTTTCTGCCGCAGCATTGCGTTCGGCATTCGCATTGAAATGATCAAATAAATCCTGATAGTCGCTGGGAATGACCTGTCCCTCATTGATTTTCTGCAGCAGAGACTCCCATGTATCTGCCGGAGCAATGGCATACCCAAGGCTCGAGGAAATATCCTCCAGATAGTCAGCCAAGTCCTCTTTGCCAGCCAGCCGGCCATAAGCATCGTTGACGGATTCCTCCGCATTGACGTCAAGGGCGTTGCTATTGACAAGATACTGCTCCTGATGCTCAGACAGGTAGCGGTAAAACATGAACGCCAGAATATAGTTCTTGTACTCTGAGGCGTCCATCGTTCCCCGCAGTTCGTTGGCCATCGCCCAAAGCTTGCTCGTGATTGCCTGTATTGTATCACTCATGAATCTTATTCTCCTTTTGTAAATCACTTGTCTTATATACGATATAGCCCTCATAGAAATAGCTCATATCGATGCCTTTCATATAGACTTCACGATCATGAATCTTATCTGTCAATGCTACCCGCAGCAAATGTTTGATCTCAATATCCTTTACCGGGCTGCGTTCCATAGCCAGCAAATAATCGGTCTTGTCCACCAGACTCCAATCCACGACCTGCTGGAGTTCCTTCCGAAACAATACATCCAGCCATATCCGCATACTCCGGCCATTGCCCTCACGAAACGGATGTGCGATATTCATTCCCACATATTTTTCAACAATCTCCTCGAAAGTTGACTGTGGCAGCTGCTCGATATTCTGCAGCGCCGCATCTAAATACATAAGCGGCGCGAAGCGAAAATTCCCCTTGGCAAGGTTCACGGTACGCAAGACACCGGCAAAATCGTAGATATCTTCGAACAAAGTGCAGTGAATCTCCACTAATGCCGAAAAAGTTCCCGGCTTTAAATGCTCCAGTTCACCGCTTTCCCACAAATGAATTGCCTTCTGCTTGCTGATTTTCTCTTCAACGCGAGCCAGTTCGGCCGCATCGGTAATATGAAACTTATTTTTAAAAGTCATAGTTGCTGACTCCTTTCGACTGTCAAACAAACATTTGCTGCAATAAGGCTTTTTTCTGCGTTTGCAGGTGGGTTAGCTTACGCTGATGAAGATTGATAAGGTTATCAAAGTATATAAAAAAATTACCTATTTGTTTTTGTTCTCTATTATTATTGGATACTGCAACCTCCATATTTGCTAACTCATTTACATTGACAACCGGATAACTTGTACCTGTACACCTATCAGAAACATACTTCACAAACACATCCGTCTGGACTAAACAGAACAAAAATTCACTATCGCAATTTGGACGCATTTGAGCATATCCTGTCGAGAAAACATAGTTACTATCAGACTTTTTAAACAGATAATTATTCTTTTGATATGGTCTAACCATCTGATAGAACAAGTCCCCCTGCCTTGCTAATCGTTGTGCTCTTGAAGGCGCTGTTGTACGTTTTTCTTTTCTATGAAAAACCATTTCTGTTCCAACAACAGATTCTAAGTCAACATATTCGAAGTTATCCGGCAACTCTGTTTTTGGATTAAATTCTGCCAATTCTCCCAATTTATGTTGTTCCCAAGCATCCGTAAATCCCGGAAAACGAAGTTCTGGGAAACGCTCGCCTTTTTTCGGGAACATTTTTTGCAGCAGACTTTTCTTTTGGGTTTGTAAATGTTCAAGCTTATATTGTTGAAGCTTAATATTTTCATCTATTTTATCCAAGAACTTTCCTAGTCGTTCCTGTTCTTCTCTAGATGGTATTCTAAGCACATATTTTAACATCTCATTAATATTTAATACTCTATTTCGTCCGGCCCCCCCAGGTGAGGACAGCCCTAAATGATACTTAAATCTAGCATCAGTAATTACATATTTAAAAAATTGAGGTACATTGCCTGCAATAAATCTAAATTGAGGAAATCTATGCGAAACCAACTTTCCTATATCATCTTTATCAGTAATTGCTACTGCCTGTTCCCAAGCAAATGTTATATTGACAATAAAGTTATTTGCAATAACTTCATACATTTGTGCTGTTTCTAATTCCTCACCAGGTTCAACATAATTATGAAAAGTCCCTTTCGCATGACTTCTTATTCCCAATCTAATGTAGCCAGTATGCGGAGTTACAACTGGGTTTTCATAACGTTCCATTATATCTCCCAGCTTCTGCTCCTTCCACTCTCCCGTAAATCCCGGAAATCTTAGCTTTGGTACTTTTGCCTTCTCTTCCATGCCCTCTATCTCCATTTCCATCTACTTGTCAGCACTTGTCAGCATTCGGCCAGTTCATCGGCCAGCTTATAGATAGCTTCTCTAAGGCTATTGCGATATTTTATCTTCGACAGCTGTTGCACGTTGGCATCGTGTGCAAGGCTCCTGTAGTCAACACTGGCCTGCGTGATAATATCTCGAAGCTGATTCGTATCATCGAGATCCTGCTGTCCATAGCGGTGGCTGCTGAACCATTCGCGCATCTGAGCGCTGGTGATGATATCGGCAATGCCCCATTGAATGCGGAAATCCAGAAACTGACGGTCCAGACTGACTACGTTCGCAGCCTCAATCACCGAATCGCTGTCCTTCAACTGCGCCGGATAGCGGAAGTTTTGCCCTTGCGGCGGATAATGCCCATGCAGAATGGCCGATGCAGCATTGCGAATCTTTCCCGCATATCTCTGATCTTCCAGCCCATTCGCAAACTGACGAATCTTTCCATGTGTTTCTTCGGCTTTCTGCTTTCTGCCTTCATGCACTTCATTGAGCAGATTTTCCAGCAGCTCGGTCAGATAGTCATAATCGATTTTTACATCTTTCACATGGGTCATCTTGAGTTCAATCTGACAGACGGAAATCTTTTTTTCCTTAGCAATCTGTTGCTTAAGCTCATTCGTGAGCACGGTAGTGAGCATCGTTTCCTGTTCGCCTGTCATGCCAAGTTTTTCAATGAGCTCATCCGGACGGTCATAGTCAAAGCCGGCAATCTCTCCTGAGACCTCTTCCGGTTTGTACTGCTTGAGCTTGGCCATACCGGCATTATAGTCGCGCAGCAATTCCAGCATATATTCCCGCTGCTTCTCCGAGGGCGGCAGCTGTTGGAACTCACTTGTAAGCGCTTCGAGCTTGTCCACGGTCTCTTTGACTTCCTCGAACACAGCCGGAAATGACTTCGCAACAATGCCATCCTTCAGATTTTGCGCCTGCCGCTCCTCCTCGGAAAGGATGGCCGAATCCTTATTTGCATAGATAGCCAACGCCTGATTCATGAGCTTTTCATTTTGCGCCGGCCAGCGGTAGTTCACGATACGCCCCCAAGGCTTTTCCTGCATATCCGCAATGCGGTTCGTGCGGGAATACGCCTGTATCAGGCCGGCTTTTTGCAGCGTGCGGTCCACATACAGCGTATTCAGCTCCGGCGCGTCAAAACCGGTCAGCAGCTGATCGACGACAATAACCAAATCCAGAAAGTTCTTATCCGTAGCCGTCTTATTCAGCCGGCTGGTGACATCCTGTGTGTAGCCCGCCGCATCATCGAGACCAAAGCTCGTACCGAATTCCTTGTTGTAGACGGTCATCGCCTCATGCAGTCCCTCATTTGTTGGCAGCATGCTGTCGTTGTTGACGGTATTTACACTAAACGTCACAGCGACTTTCAACGTCGGCTTGCCTTCTTGCCGATGCGCTGCATTGACACGCTGAAATTCCCGGAAATACATCATCGCCATCGGCGTGCTCGCCTTGCCGCCGCCCACATGCGTTGTGAGCAGCGCATTATAGCGTCCCTCATTCGAACGATTTCGCCAATTTTGGAAGATATCCTGCACCACCAGCGCTACATGCTGCGCATTCTCATCATAGAAGCTCGGCTCCACCGCATCATCCATATCCTCCGGACTCAGATGCTGCACCTTTTTCTGGATTTGCTTTTCCGTCCATTTTGGATATTGCGCCCGATAAAAGGCCGGCAGATATTCCGTCCGCATCTGTTCTTCATCAATCGTTGTCTCAAAATCCACCTTGAATCCCAATACATTGCGGTCAGCAATTGCCTCCCGAATGGTATAGGCATGCAGCAGCGGACCAAAAATGTCCTCCGTGCGCAGGCCCGTCGTCGTTTCATCAAACATTGGTGTTCCGGTATAGCCAATCCAGGCCGCGTGACGAAAAGCCTTCTGGATTGCGGCAAAGCTGTCGCCGCCTGTAGAACGATGCGCCTCATCGACAATGAATACAAGATTTTTCTCCGGGGCTTTAAAGGATTTCTGCTTGATCAGCGTATCGAGTTTCTGCACCGAAGTTACGATGATATTATTGTCTTTACTTTTCAGTTTCCGGCTCAAATCCCTCGTATTTTTTGTATCCTGCACGCTGCCAGCTTGCTTCTGCGTCGTTGTTTCGTCCTTGGCATCCGGGTCATAGGCACGATACTTTTCGTTGGTCTGCGTGGTGAGCGCAATCCGGTCAACCAGAAAGATCACCTTATCTACTTTGGGCATGCGGCTCGCCAGCCAGGCCGTCTTAAAACTGGTGATGGTCTTGCCGGAGCCGGTTGTATGCCAGATATAACCAACCTTGTTCGTTCCGAGGTCAAAATCCACCTTTTTGAGTTCTTCCAGCACCTTCTGCGTCGCATAGACCTGATAGGGGCGCATAACCTTCAGCATTTGCTGATTTTTTGTTCCATCGAGGATCATGTAGTTCGTCGCCATCTGATGAGCCATGGGAATGCTCAGCATTGAATCGGCAAATTCCTTCCAATTCCGCACGATTGTATTGTCTTTTTTACGCTGCCAGTGAAAGGCAAAGTCCTTATTAAAAGTTTCTGGAGTCGTATTCGCCATATATTTTACATTATTCGGCGTAATCGCCACCAAAATCTGCAGCGTAGAATAAATATCCCGATACTGGCCCTCGCTGGCATACTGCTGCATCTGATTCAGCGCTTCATCAATATCATGCGTATCACGCTTTTCCTCAATCTGCAGAATGGGCAGGCCATTAATTAAAAGCGTCGTATCAAAGCGGCGGTCTTGTTTGCCAATGATTTTAGCAGGACGCGCAATCTGGTTCACAATCTGGTATATTGTATCACCGGCGCCTATTTGCCGCTGGTCAAATACCGTCAAATAGACATGACGGCCATCGTCAAGGTCAATCTCCAACTGCGATACGCCATTCAGGCCATACAGAAACTGCCCTGCTTCATAGGGTGTCGCGATATCCGAAATCAGCCGCTTCACCTGGTTGAATTCCACTACACTCAGGGGATGATCCAACGTGCCCTGATTGTGACGTTCGAGAATTTCCTTGAAATTCTGCCAAAGCTGTTCTGTCGTCCTTATATCCGGCTCATACTGCCAAAGCTTCGTCTTGATACAATATTCGCTCGCAGGCTCTCTGAGCACCAAGCTCTCCCCTGCTTTTTGTTTCACTGCTATTGTGCCTGATGTCAGATACTGAATCAGCTCTGTTTCAAATTGTGTTTCGTTCATCGCTTGCTCACCTCCGCTAAATTTGCCAGACATACTATTTTCTCCAGTTCTGCCGCCCGGGTTTTCAATGCCGTCAAATGCAGCTGCTTCAAATAAATGTCCCCGATTTGCCACTGTCTGTCCAATGGCGGCAGTTTTTCTATGCAGATTTCTTTTAATTGCTGCAAGGTATATTTCAATACCTGCGAGCCCTGCAAGCCAATAAAAAACTGCTTGCGTACAGTTTGATCCTCATTGAGCAAATAGACTAAAAAACTCGCATCAATAGTTGATATTGGCAACAGTTTAATATAGTTCTGCGTATAAAGATAGCCATCATGAGCCTGCCGAACAATAGTCGCCTGACCCGTAATCAGGCTGAAAACGACATCGCCGCAAGAAAGGGTATGAACCTCATCCTTGGTCCGCACTTCTTTACTATCTGCCTGAGCTAAGCACATGCCCATTAAATCATCCATCAAATCACTTTGCCCATAATAGACATAACGCGGTGCATTCGTATCCACCGACTCTTGGATACGAAATTGCGGCGACCCGCTAATAAATGTGACCAATTTAGATAGTGCTATCATAAATATCGTGCCTTTCTAAAATCACTACAATTTTTATCATGATTTCATTATAACACATCGCAAAATTTTTTCAATCATATTTTTGTGATTTTTAAAAATTACGTATCATTTATAAAAATCAACGGTAAATCATCCAGTGTTACCGGTAAATAAAATGAGCATGACTGGGATAGCGGTCATGCTCAGGAATCTCATTTGCATTTTTCTGATACTCGTAAATACGCATCTGCTGCCCATCTTCCTGAAACTGTTGGTATACACTCACAGGTAAGACGTCATCTGATTCGATACTGTATGTTATTTGGCATGTACCGCCGCTAAAAATTCCCGATTAATTATTACCATGCGACTTGATTGCGTCTCCGTCAATGCGCTAGTTTTAACCCAACAACCCCGGAGATAATCAGCAATACCGACATAATTCGCATTGTGCCGACCGGATCGCCATAAAACATAATCCCCATAATAAAGGTCCCGGCTGCGCCGATACCGGTCCACACCGCATAGGCCGTACCCATAGGTATTTCCTTTTGGGCGAGGAAAAGCAAACATCCGCTAAGCGCCATGCAAATCACGGCGATGGCAATTCCGGTCATTTGTTTTTCTGCATCGTTTTGCGCCATCTTCAAACCAAGCGGCCAACCAATTTCAAACACTCCAGCCGCGATCAAGTATACCCACTCCATAAATTAACCCCTTTCCCTTGATATTCATTCTGCTTTTAAACTTGAACGTTTTACCATTCCGAGATATTGAAATTAAAATGTACTATGAATTTTCAGATATTTTTACTTTTAGTTCATTCCTGAGCAGCATAATAGTCGATCTGCCATAGCAACAAACCCCAGTTCAGTTTTTTACTAATGGTATATCAATAAATGACGTGATCTGATCAATATAAGATTGCCTTATATTAACCGCTCCCTTGCAAACAATATAATCTAAATAATATAAAAAATCAATAGTGTTTTTTATGACGACCTAAATATATTTATGTTTATATTGGCCATTTGCGGCTGCCATTTTTCTTTGATCCAGTTTATTATCCCTTAGCAAATCAAAACAATTCTAAAAAAGCAGCCATTACCCTATATTACAAAGAGAGTAAGAGCTGCTAAAGTTTGATTGGCAGTTGAATATCCACACTCCAGGGAAGATATTCATTCATAAGTTTAGAATTACGGATTTGCGGCAATATCGGTAAATGCTTAAACACACACAACAAGCGAAACTATAACCATTACAAATACAAACCTGCTCATTCATCACTATCATCATTTGAATTATGCTTGGGTAGAGAACACACTCCATTCTGACAGGTGTTATCATTTTGTTCATCATATTCAGCAGGAGCAGCAGCGTATACATTCCTGGTGAATAAAATTGTTGCCCCGGTTTGAATAGACAGGAAAATTGCTGCGGCGACGATAATATGTTTCATATAGATCCCCCAATTCATAGAGAAAATAATAAACCTAAACCCTTTTGAAACCAGTTCATCCAAATAGAAATGCTTAAGATAATGAGTAAGTATCCGGCTCCCTTTTGAATGATAGGCAGCCATTTGTAAAATCTGCGCATAGATGGCAAATACTTTCTAAAAACAACGCCGATTAAAAAAAATGGTATTGAAAAACCTAACGAATAAATGAGCAGGAATAATATTCCGATTTTTACCGTTGAGGATGTACCCGCATAAACAAGAATCGTAGCTAAAATCGGGCCGGTGCATGGCGTCCAACTAATTGTAAAAGCTAACCCAAGCAAAAATGATCCCATTGGGCCTCTTAACTTATGACCCCTGAACGGTCTAAACTCTTGTCCCAATATAGAAGTGCTTAAGGCTCCAGTTAATGATAATCCCATGATAAAAATTATTACTGCGCTGATTCGACGCAAAAAGTCTTGATAATTTAAAAACCATTGGCCAACAAAAGACGCGGTTGCCCCCATCACTAAAAATACAAAAGTAAATCCACACAGGAAGCAAATACTGTTCATATATATGTGCCATGATTTTTGCTCATGCCCATCCACGGACTCAGATAACATGAGAGAAAATACGGGCAGCATTGGTAATACGCAAGGCGAAAAAAATGACAGGATTCCTGCTGAGAAAATTCCAGCTATAGTGATATTATCCATTAGTATTCATTCACTCCTGCTTTATCAAGTACAGCCTTAAGTTCATTGGCGGTTACGCCGCCAGTCTTACGATAAATTATAGTGCCCTTAGCATCAATGATAACAGTTGTTGGAATGCCATTTACTTTAAATCTCTGGCCAATTTCTCCGTTTGTATCCAACAGTATAGGATAGGTATAGCCGTTATTTTGTAAGAACATACTTACTTTATCAGCCGGTTCTTGCTCATCAATACCAAAGAATTGAACCTTTGCGCCATAAATTTTATAAAATTTTTCTAACTCAGGCATTTCTTCCCGACATGGCGGACACCATGTTGCCCAAAAATTAAGTACCATTACTTTCTTATCCGTAACAGCATCAACATGAATATCATCAGCGTTTATGTTCTTCAAAATAAACACTGGCGCTGTTTTCCCGACAGTAACACCGACTTCATTTTCGGCCTGTGCTGAGCTTTCATTTGCTGTATAGAAATAAAAACCAATAGATACAAATAGAATGAGTAAAAAAGTTAAAAATGTATACCTTTTCATATTAAATATCCCTTTCTTTGATTCCTAAGATTTTTCTGATCATGCTGGCTGTATTGATTAACGGTGTGATGTCCTGCTTGTTTTTCATGAGCAGAATACCGCCTTCCAGCATAGCCACGATCGATTGCGCCAAAATATCACTTGGCATTGAAACTGGCAGGGTGGTATTTTTTTTCAATTCATCAATTACGATCGTAAGATACTCTGTCCATGTTGCAAACATACGATAAATTTCCTTACGAAACACTTCATTATGTTCGCTTAATTCTATTGCCAGATTACCAAAAAAGCAGCCACATTTACTGGATCTTTTTTGATGAATATCAATCGCACAAACCAGCATTTTATTGATTTTATCTTCTGGGGAGGCATTCGTTGCCAGATTATCTTTAATAACACGATTTTGCCATTGTTCAAAACAATATTTGATAACATCAATGCCCAGTTCCTGCTTGGATGAAAAGTAATAATAAAATTGGCCTTTACCAATTTGTGCCGCCTGCATGATATCGTTTACCGATGTCACATTATAACCATTTGTATGAATCAGCTCAGCCGCTATCTTTATAATGTCGTTTTTCTTATTCAAATTATATCCCCCTATAAACCTACCGGTTGGTACAAAAATATTTTAACACAGCCATTTCATTAATGCAATGAAAATATTACTCTCATCTCCTTTTGTAGATTTGGTTTGGCGACTTAATTTTAACAAACGATAGAAGTCACGTCTGCTTTATTTGATTTTGCGAAAAATATTATACCTTATCTTTTAATCTTTTTGTTTTATCATTAATTCCAATTATTCTAACTCCATATACTTGCACAATTTTATATCAAAAGATTAATTTTATTTCGTCGCATTTAGGCACTTAATGTACGTAACATTCCTTTTTCCCTTATCATTGAGATAATATGTCTCATTCTCTCATCAAAAAACACTATTTCATTCGGATTTATCCATGATATTCCAAGTAGAGAACCATCATCAGCACCATGATTGTGAATGTCAATGAAAAAGTAGGCCACTTGATCATGAATTTCTAGGCCACTATTAATCATGAAAAAGTAGGCCAGCCGATCACGAATTTCTAGGCCACTA